>NZ_DATILJ010000269.1:0-4750 GCF_035476535.1 Aquabacterium sp. | reverse complement strand
CCGGAAACCGCCAGCACCGTCGCCCCGCTGCCGCCGCGCCGCGCGCTGCCGGCTGGCCGCGCCGCGGCCAACGCGCGCCAGGCGCCGATGGCGATCTACGAGGTGCACCTGGGTTCCTGGCGTCGCCACGCGGACGGCCGTTTCCACAGCTGGGACGAACTGGCCGCTGCTTTGCCGAGCTATGCGGCCGAGCAAGGCTTCACGCACATCGAGCTGCTGCCGGTCACCGAACATCCCTTCGACGGCTCCTGGGGCTACCAGACACTGGGCCTGTACGCACCGACCAGCCGCTTCGGCCCGCCCGAGGGCTTCACGCGCTTCGTCGAGGCCTGCCATGCCCAAGGCCTGGGCCTGCTGCTCGACTGGGTGCCGGCGCACTTCCCGAGCGATGCGCACGGCCTGGCGCAGTTCGACGGCAGCGCCTTGTTCGAATACGCCGACCCGCGCGAAGGTTTTCACCGCGACTGGAACACGCTGATCTACAACTTCGGCCGCCACGAGGTGCGCAATTTCCTGATCGGCAGCGCGCTGTACTGGATCGAACGGCAAGGCGTCGACGGCCTGCGCGTCGACGCGGTGGCCTCGATGCTGTACCGCGACTACAGCCGCGAGCCCGGCGAGTGGCTGCCCAACGTGCATGGCGGACGCGAGAACCTCGAAGCCATCGCGCTGATCCGGCGGGTGAACGAAGTGGTCGGCATCGAGTGCCCCGGCGCCTTCACGGTGGCCGAAGAATCCACCGCCTTTCCCGGCGTCTCTGCGCCGACCTATGCCGGCGGCCTGGGCTTCCACTTCAAGTGGAACATGGGCTGGATGCACGACACGCTGCAGTACATGGCGACGGATCCCGTGCACCGCCGCTGGCAGCACGACAAGATGAGCTTCGGCCTGGTCTACGGCTTCAGCGAGAACTTCGTGCTGCCGCTCTCGCACGACGAGGTGGTGCATGGCAAGGGCTCGATCCTCGGCCGCATGCCGGGCGATGACTGGCAGCGCTTCGCGAACCTGCGCGCCTACTACGGCTTCATGTGGGGCCACCCGGGCAAGAAGCTGTTGTTCATGGGCCAGGAGTTCGGCCAGCTCAGCGAATGGAACCACGACGTCGAACTGCCCTGGGGCCTGCTCGGCGATACGCGCCATGCCGGCGTGCAGCGCCTGGTGCGCGACCTGAACCGGCTGTACCGCGAGCACAGCGCGCTGCACCGGCTGGACCATGAGCCGCGCGGCTTCGAATGGATCGCCGTCAGCGAGGCTGAACAATCGGTCTATGCCTGGCTGCGCCGCGATGACGAGGGCGGCCTGGTGCTGGTGGCCTGCAATTTCACGCCGGTGCCGCGTGAGGGCTATCGCCTCGGTGTGCCGCCCGGCGTGGCCGCCTGGCGCGAAGTGCTGAACTCCGATTCCAGCTTCTACGGCGGCAGCAACGTCGGCAACGGCCTGGCCTCGCTGCAGACCGACAGCGTCGGCGCGCATGGCCGCGACCAGTCGGTCGTGATCACGCTGCCGCCGCTGGCCACGATCTTCCTGGTCCCTGCCTGATTCATGAAACGATTGCCCGATACCTTGCAAGAAGGCCGGCACGAGCCCATGGGCTCCCACGCCCGCGATGGCGGCGTGAACTTCGCCGTGTTCTCCGACCATGCGCAGCGCATCGAGCTGTGCTTGTTCGATGCCGATGGCGTGCGTGAACTGCGCCGCTACCCGTTGCACGGCCCGCACGACGGCGTGTTCCACGGCTTCCTGCTCGATGCCAGCCCGGGCCTGGTGTACGGCCTGCGCGCGCATGGGCCGTATGCGCCCGAACAAGGCCACCGTTTCAACCGAGCGAAGCTGCTGCTGGACCCGGCCGCGCGCGAGATCGTCGGCGCCTTCCGCTGGCGCGAAGAGCACTACGGCCACACGCTGGGCCACCCGGACGGCCACCGCTCGCTCGATGCGCGCGACAACGCCGCGCTGGCGCTGAAGGCGCGCGTGGCACCGCCCGATACGCACTTCGCCCCACACGGCGGGCCCCGGCTGAGCCCGGCGCAGATGGTGTTGTACGAGGTGCATGTCAAGGGTTTCAGCCAGCAGCATCCCGGCATCCCTGCTGAATTGCGCGGCACCTACGCCGGCCTGGCGCACCCGGCGGCGCTGGCGCATTTCAAGGCCCTGGGCGTCACCACCCTGTCGCTGCTGCCGGTGCAGTACCACCTGGATGAACCCGCGCTGGCGGCACGCGGCGCCAGCAACTACTGGGGCTACAACACGCTGGGCTTCTTCTGCCCGGATCCGGGCCTGGCGCAGCGGCGCGACGACCCCTCGGCGGTGGCGGCGGAGTTCCGCAGGATGGTCGCCACGCTGCACGCCCATGGCCTGGAGGTGGTGCTGGACGTGGTCTACAACCACACGCCCGAGGCCGGCGAGACGGGGCCCACGCTGAGCTTTCGCGGGCTCGACAACGCCAGCTGGTACCGCCTGGATCCCGAGGACCGCAGCCGCTGCGAAAACCTCACCGGCTGCGGCAACACGGTGAACGTGGCGCATCCGCGCATCACGCAGTTCGTGCTGGACTCCTTGCGCTACTGGGTGCAGGAGATGGGCGTCGACGGTTTCCGCTTCGACCTGGCGCCGGTGCTGGGCCGCACCCGCCATGGTTTCGATTCGCATGCGGCCTTTTTCACCGCGCTGCGCCAGGACCCGGTGCTGGCCCGTGTGCACCTGATCGCCGAGCCCTGGGACGCGGGTTATGACGGTTATCAGGTCGGCCGCTTTCCCGGGCGCTTCATGGAATGGAACGACAAGTTCCGCGACACGGTGCGCTGTTACTGGCTGGGCCCGGAATCGGGCAAGAGCGTCGGCCGCGGTGAACTGGCGCGGCGTTTCACCGCGTCCAGCGACCTGTTCCACCATGGCCAGCGCCGGCCCAGCGCGTCGGTCAATTTCATCGCCGTGCACGATGGCTTCACGCTGGCCGACCTGGTGAGTTACTCCGGCAAGCACAACCTGGCCAACGGCGAGAACAATCGCGATGGCCGCGACCACGAGCCCTGCGCGAACTTCGGCGTCGAAGGCCCGACCGACGATGACGAGATCAATGCCCTGCGCCTGCGTGTGCGCCGCGCAATGATGGCCACGCTGGTGCTGGCCCAGGGCACGCCGATGCTGTGCGCCGGCGACGAATTCGGTAACAGCCAGCAGGGCAATAACAACGCCTATTGCCAGAACAATCGCGTCGGCTGGCTGGACTGGGCGCACGGCGCGCAGCCCGACGAGCGGGCCTTCCAGGCTTTCGTTGCCGAGCTGATTGCGCTGCGGCGCAGCGAACCCGCGCTGCGCCACGACCGCTGGTTCCGCCCCGCCACGCCGGTGCGCGGTGGCACCGGCCTGCCCAGCGGCGAACGTTCGCTGAGCTGGCACACACCGAGCGGCCGCGAGATGACGGTGGCCGACTGGCACGACAACACCCAGCACGCTTTCTCCTGCCAGATCCTCGGCTCGACCAGCGACGCACCCGAGCCCCGGCTGTTGCTGGCCTTCAACCCCGAGACCGAAGCCACCGCCTTTGCGCTGCCGCCCGGCCTGTGGCAGGTGGCCATCGATTCCAGCGGTGAACATGCCAGCGGCACGGCCTTGCCGGCGGTGGCCACCGTGGACGTGCCGGCGCGGGCACTGATGGTGCTGCGCAGCGCCGTGCCCTGAACCCCTGAGCCTCAAGGACCTGCCGATGAACCTGCACCAACGCGCGGCCGGTGTGCTGCTGCATGTCACCTCGCTGCCCGGGCCGCATGGCATCGGTGACTTCGGATCCGAGGCCTTCCACTTCGTCGACTGGCTGGTCTCGGCCGGCCAGTCGTTGTGGCAATGGCTGCCGACCACGCCGATCGGCCCGGCCAACTCGCCGTACCAGAGTGTCTCGGCCTTCGCCGGCAGCCCGCTGATGGTGGCGCTGGAGCCGCTGGTGGCCAAAGGCTGGTTGCCGCAGCCCGTGCTGCCTGAGGGCGGCTTCAGTGCGCAGCGGGTGGACTTCGGCCCGGTGGTGCCCTGGCGCCTGGCCCAGTTGCGCGTGGCCGCGGCGGGCTTCGAGGCCCAGGCCAGCGCGGCCGACCGCAGCGCGTTTGCGCAGTGGTGCCTGGCACAGGCCCATTGGCTGGAAGACTACGCGCTGTTCATGGCGCTGGAAACGGCCCAGGGCGGGCAGTGCTGGTGGCACTGGCCCGCACCGCTGCAAGGGCGCGACGCCGCGGCCTTGCAGCAGGCGCGCGCCACGTTGGCGGCCGAGATCGGCTTCTGGCAGTTCGTGCAGTGGTGCTTCGACACCCAGGCCATGGCCTTGAAGCGTTATGCCAATGAGCGCGGCGTGCACATCATGGGCGACCTGCCGATCTTCGTGGCCCACCACAGCGCCGATTGCTGGGCCCGGCCCGACCTGTATGTGCTGGACGAACACTACCAGCCCACGGTGGTGGCAGGCGTGCCGCCCGACGAGCTGGGCCCGCTCGGTCAGCGCTGGGGCAACCCGCTGTACCGCTGGGAACGCATGGCCGCGGAAGACTACGCTTGGTGGACGGCGCGTGTGCACCGCGCGCTGGACCATGCCGACGTGTTCCGCATTGACCACTTCCGCGGCTTTGCCGGCTACTACGAAATCCCGGCCAGCTGCCTGACGGCGCAGCAGGGCCACTGGCTGCCGGGCCCCGGCATCGGCCTGTTCCAGGCCATCCAGCGGCGGCTGGGCGAGCTGCCGATCGTCGCCGAAGACCTGGGCCTG
>NZ_DATILJ010000268.1:0-2297 GCF_035476535.1 Aquabacterium sp. | reverse complement strand
GAAACTTTTCCCGGCATCGACTGGAGCCGGCAGGGCGCGTACTTTTTCAGCCGCGTCGTCCAGCACGGCAAGCGCCGCGCGGAGGAAATGCGGGAAGCCGCCAACACGGTCCGCGAGGCCGGCTTCGAGCCCTTCATGGCGTCCGCCATCGCCGACAAGCAGCAGTGGGTGGCCGACTGCGCGAAGGCCGGCATCTTCGACGGGCTGCCCAAGGATGCGCCGTGGCAGGACTACGCCGATCGATTGATCGAGGCGCGCAAGCGCGGCTGACCCGCTGGGGCGCCTCAGGCCGGCGCCAGCAGCTTGTGCGCCAGTTCCTGGATCAGCTTCAGGGCGGCTTTCTGGGTCAGCGTGGCCGGCCGCTGTGAACTCATGGCCGTCAGCAGTTTGCTACGCAGCACGGGCGCGCTGATCGGGCGCAGGGTGAACGCCTGCGGGTGCGCTGAAGTGGCCACCGCATTGCGCGACAGCACCGCGCTGCCCGCGCCGTCTTCCACCAGGTCGAGGATGGCCGCCACGCCGTCGATTTCCAGAGCCACGTTGGGGCGGCAGCCCAGATTGGCCATCTCGGTTTCCACCAGCATGCGGATGGCGTTGGGGCGGGTCGGGATGATCAGCGGCAGGGCGGCCAGCTCGCGCAACGGCACCGGCCGGGGCCGCGCGGGCGGCGCCTTGCCGGTGTGCTGCTGCACCAGGAACAGGGGCTCTTCCAGCAGGGCCGTCAATTCGATGTCGGGCGACGGGCCGGCGTTGTAGAGCAGGGCGATGTCGAGGCGGCCGGTGGCCAGCGACTCGTGCATGCCCACCGACAGCCCCTCGCTGATCGACAGCGTCGCGTCCGGCATGCGCTTGCGGAACTCGCGGATCAAGGGCACGGCCATCGCCTTGGCGATGCTGGGGGGAAGGCCGATCGCGACCCGGCCGGCCAGCGCCCCCCGCACGCGCCCCAATTCCTCGCGCGCCCGTTCGACCTGGTGCAGGATGCCGCGCCCATGCTCCAGCAGCAGTTTCCCCGCCTCGGTCGGAGCCGCGCCGCGGCCGTTGCGGATGAGCAGGTTCTGGCGCAGTTCCACTTCGAGCTGGCGCACCTGGCGGCTGAGCGCCGGCTGGGCGACGTCCAACGCGATGGCGGCGCGCGTAAAGCTGCCGAGCTCAGCGACGCGCACGAAATATTCGAGTTGCTTGAGGTCCATATTTTTGGGATACCTGTTGCGCAATTATGCCGAAATGATATAGCTGTTAGTGAGGCCGCCTCCTTTGCTTGCGGCTGCGGTGCGTCCACAATTGCCGGATGCCAATCAAGGGAATCTCGTCGATGGCCACCCGGCAGGTGCTGGCCGAGCTGGTCGCGGCCTACGAGCAGCGCTCCGGCAGCACCGTGCGGATCGAAGCGGTCGGTGGGGTGGATGCGGCCAAGCGCGTGCAAGCGGGCGAGCCCTTCGACGTCGTGTTCCTCGCCTCGGACGCGATCGACAAGCTGGTGGCTGCCGGCAGCGTCGTCGCGGGCACCAAGGTCGACCTGGTGCTGTCGCCCGTGGCCGTCGCTGTGCGCGCAGGCACGCCGCATCCTGACATCGGCAGCGAAGACGCGCTGCGGCGAGCCGTCCTCGCGGCGGAAAGCGTGGGCTACTCCACCGGGCCGAGCGGTGTCGCGCTGTTGCGCCAGTTCGAGCGCTGGGGCGTCGCCGCGCAACTGCAGGGGCGCATCGTGCAGGCACCGCCCGGCGTGCCCGTCGGCGCGTTGGTGGCCCGCGGCGAGGTTGCGCTCGGCTTTCAGCAACTGAGCGAGCTGATGAACCTGGAAGGCATCGACGTGGTCGGGCCGCTGCCCGAGGCGGTTCAGATCGTCACCACTTTTTCCGCGGGCCTGTGCGCCGGGTCGCTGCAGAGCGAGACGGTGCGCAGCCTGCTCGAATTCATGGCCTCCCCGGAGGCCGAGCAGGCCAAGCGGCGCCACGGCATGGAGCCGGCCTGAACCCCCAAACGCTGCAAGGCATTCACAAGGAACAACGCCAATGAGCCTCATCATCGACTGCCATGGCCACTACACCACGGCACCCAAAGCGCTGGAAGAGTGGCGCAACAAGCAGATCGCGGGCATCAAGGACCCGGCTGTCATGCCGAAGCCGTCCGAGCTGAAGATCAGCGACGACGACCTGCGCGAATCGATCGAGACCAACCAGCTGCGCCTGATGAAGGAGCGCGGCAGCGATATCACGCTCTTCTCCCCGCGCGCCAGCTTCATGGCGCACCACATCGGCGACTTCAACGTGTCGTCGACCTGGGCGGCGATCTGC
>NZ_DATILJ010000267.1:0-14768 GCF_035476535.1 Aquabacterium sp. | reverse complement strand
CCGAACCAGGGCAGCATCCTGCTGCTGGGCACATCGCAGGACGGGCTGATGCGCAGCAACGACCAGGGCAAGAGCTTCGCGCGCCTGAGTTTCCCCGCGCGGCATGTGTCACTGGTGCTGTTCGATGCGGCCAGCGGCAAGAACGGCGCGGCGTCGCGCTCGATCTATGTCGGCAGCCACGACAAGCCGGGCCTCTACGTGTCGCACGATGGCGGCCTCAGCTTCGCCCGCGAGCCGGGCGCGCCCGAACAGGTGCCGCAGCGCGCCGCCTTCGGGGCCGACGGATCGCTGTACGTCAGTTTTGCCGGCGGCGATGACGGCATGGCCACCAACCCCGGCAATGCCAAGACCGGCGGCCTGTGGAAGCGCGCGCGCGGCGGCCGCTGGACCGACATCTCGCCGCTGAAGCCCGGCAGCGGCAAGCTGGGCTTCGGCTATTCCGGGCTGGATGTCGATGCGCGTGTGCCCGGCCGCCTCATCGTCTCGACCATCGAACGCTGGACGGAAGGCGACGAGGTCTTCCTGAGCACCGACGACGGCGCCCACTGGACCGCCTTGGGCCCGCGGTCGAAACACGACGCCAGCGCCTACCCCTGGCTCGCGAACTACCTGCGCGGCGAAGACAAGATGGGGCACTGGATCTCGGACGTGAAGCTCGACCCCTTCAACCGCGAGCGCGCGATCTACGGCACCGGCTACGGGCTGTGGATCACGCCCAACCTGGGCGCGGCGCACAAGGATGGCGTGATGGGCGGCGTGGTGAACTGGGACTTCAGCGTGGCCAACCTCGAGGAGACCGCGACGCTGGAGATCAAGAGCCCCTCCGGCGGCGCAACGCTGCTGGCTGCGATGGGCGATGTGTCGGGCGGCGCCTGGGACGACGCCGGCAAGACGCCCCAGGCCGGCCTGTTCGCGCCGAGCAACGAGACCAACCGCTCGGTGGACGTGGCCGAATTGAACCCGGCGATCGTCGCGCGCACGTCGGATGCGGCCGCCACCGGCGGCTACGTGTCGGCCGACGGCGGCGCCAGCTGGCGCCCGTTCGGGCCATCGTCCCGGGTGCGCCAATCGGCCAGCGGCGAGCACCTGGAGTCCGGGCGCATTGCTGTGTCCGCCAAGGGCAGCTGCTTCGTCTGGGCGCCGCAGAAACAGGCCGCGCTCTGCTCGCGCGACCGCGGCAAGACCTGGGCCGAGGTGGCTGGCTGGCCCGCTTCGCGCGATGCGCGTCTCGTGCCGGTGGCCGACCGCACGCTGGACGGCGTGTTCTACCTGCACGATGTCGCGAACGGGCAGATCCTCGTCAGTGTCGATGGTGGCCGGAGCTTCAAGCCCAGCATCGAGGGCCTGCCCAAACTCGAGGCCTGGCAGTCGGCGCAACTGGTCTGCGCGCCGGGAACCGTGCGCGACCTGTGGCTCGCGCTGCCCGACGGGCTGCTGCGCATTCCGGGTCTGGAGCAGCCGGCCAAGACCATCCGTGGTGTGGCCGAGCCGTGGATGATCGCGTTGGGCAAAGGCGTGAACGGCGCGGCCTATCACAGCGTGTACGTGTGGGGCAAGGTCATGGTCGGCGGCATCGAAAGCGAAGGCCTGTTCCGCTCCGACGATGCCGGCGCCAGCTTCAAGCGCATCAACGACGAGCGCTACCGCTTCGGGCGGCTGTTGTCCATGGCGGCCGATCCGCTGGAGCATGGCACGGTGTACCTGGCGGCGCATGGGCGCGGTGTGCTGGTGGGCCGGCCAAGGCTCGGCGCCTGATCGGGTTTCGACCGCTTTGTCGACCGCTCTTTCGACCGTTCCCATGACAGCCCTGCTGCGCCTTGTCTTGCTCGTCGCCGCCATGTCGTTCGCCTTCGGCGCGGCGGCGGCTGGCGAGCCGACGCTGCGCTACCTCCAACCCGCACCGGACACCGACGCCGGCTGGGAGCGTGAGGCGCTGCCCATCGGCAACGGCCGCATCGGCGCGATGATCTTCGGCCAACTGGCCCGCGAACGCCTGCAGTTCAACGACATCACGCTGTGGACGGGCGACGCCCAGGCCGGTGGCGCCTACCAGCCCTTCGGCGATGTGGTGATCGAGCTGGCCGGCCATGAACAGCCGGCCAGCGGCTACCAGCGTGAACTGCATCTCGCACCGGGCCGGCACAGCGTGGCCTACACGCTGGGCGGCGTGAACTACCGGCGTGAGGCCTTTGCCAGCCATCCGGCCCAGGTGATCGTGCTGCGCCTGGCCGCCGACCAGAAGGGCGGCTACAGCGGTGTGATCCGGCTGACCGACCGGCACGGCGCGCACATCACCGCAGCCGGCAATCGCCTCTACGCCACCGGCTCGCTGGCCGGGTATGTGCGTGCGCCGATCGACGGCAAGCCGACGGATGAAGCGCCGTCCGCCAATGTCATGAGCTATGCCAGCCAGTTGCAGCTGCTGCACGAAGGCGGCACCGTGCGGGTGGAGGGCAATGCACTGGCGTTCACCGATTGCGACGCGCTGACGCTCATCCTCGGCGCCGGCACCAGCTATGTCGCCGACGCGGCGCGCCGCTTCCAGGGCGAGCATCCGTTGTCGCACGTAACGGCGCAGGTCACTGCGGCGGCAGCGCGGCCGTTCAACGATCTGCGCACCGAGCACGAGAAAGACTTCCGGTCGCTGTTCGAGCGCGTGGCCGTCGACCTCGGCGACACCGCGCCCGCACGCCGCGCACTGCCCACCGATGCACGCCTCGCGGCCTACACCCGCGACGGCCAGGACCCCGAACTGGAAGCCACCTACGTGCAGTTCGGGCGCTATCTTCTGATGTCCAGTTCACGCGGCTCGCTGCCGGCCAACCTGCAGGGCCTGTGGAACAACAGCCTGACGCCGCCGTGGAATGCGGACTACCACACCAACATCAACATCCAGATGAACTACTGGCCGGCGGAGACGGCCAACCTGTCCGAGCTGGCGCAGCCGCTGTTCAACTTCGTGCGCAGCATGCTGCCGGTGTACCGCCAGGTCGTCGCCGACACCGCGGCACAGGCGATCGCCAACCCGGGCGCCGTGCGGCCGGGCGTCATTCCCTGGGGCGGCACCGAGCCCATTCCCGAAGACACTTTTGTCAGCGCTGCCGGCAAGCCGGTGCGCGGCTGGGCGGTACGCACCGAATCGAATCCCTTCGGCGGCATGGGCTACCTGTGGAACAAGACCGGCAACGCCTGGTATGCGCTGCACTTCTGGGAGCACTACGCCTTCACGCAGGACCGGGCTTTCTTGCGCGGCGTGGCCTACCCGCTGATGAAGGAGGTCTGCGCGTTCTGGCAGGACAGCTTGAAGACCCTGCCCGACGGCCGCCTGGTCGCGCCCACCGGCTGGTCGCCCGAGCATGGGCCGGTCGAAGACGGCGTGAGCTACGACCAGCAGATCATCTGGGAGCTGTTCAACAACACGGCAGCGGCCGCCAACGCACTGGGCATCGACAAGGCATTCGCGCGCCACATCGCCGCGCTGCGCGATCGGCTGGCCGCACCGCGCGTTGGCAGCTGGGGCCAGTTGCTGGAGTGGCTGGACGAGAAGAAGGATGCGCTGCTGGACACGCCGCACGACACCCACCGCCACGTGTCGCACCTGTTCGCGCTGTTCCCTGGGCGGCAGATCTCGCCGACGCGCACGCCCGCGCTGGCCGCCGCCGCTCGCAAGACGCTGGAGGCCCGTGGCGACGCCAGCACCGGCTGGTCCATGGCCTGGAAGATGGCCTTCTGGGCCCGGCTGCACGATGGTGACCACGCCTGGCGCCTGCTGCGCGGCCTGCTGGCCACGCCGGGCGCGAATGTCGCGAAACAGACCAGCGCCGGCAGCGAGGTCAATGCCTTCGGCGGCACCCACCCGAACCTGTTCGACACCCACCCGCCGTTCCAGATCGACGGCAACTTCGGCGCCACCGCGGCAGTGGCCGAGATGCTGCTGCAATCGCACGACGGTGAGATCCACCTGCTGCCTGCTTTGCCTTCGGCCTGGCCGCAGGGCTCGGTGAAAGGCCTGCGTGCCCGCGGCGGCTTCGAGGTCGACATCGCCTGGGCCCAGGGGCGGCTGACGCATGCCGCCGTGCGCTCGGTCGCCGGTGCCGGCGGTGGCCGTGTGCGCTACCTCGACCAGCGCGTGAACCTGCAACTCAGGCCAGGCCAGACCAGGCAACTGGTCGCGGACCTGCGCCCCTTGTGAGCATCCTTGACATGATCTCCCGACTCTTCGCCCGCGTGCGCCGCCTGCAACGGCTGACCCTGCTGGCCTCGATCGCCCTGATGGGGGCTTGCGCCGGCCCGGCCGTCGACGGCGCGGCGAGACAGCCGCAGGCGACCCGCGAACTGCCGGTCTACGTCGGACGGCCCGCTGCGACCTGGCGCATCACTGTGGCCGACTTCGAAAGCCAGCAGGAACTGAGCGGCCTCGCGGCCATCGTGCCCAAGCCGGCCACGCCGCGGGTGCCTGCCAGCCGCGTCAGCGCCAGCGTCTCCGGCAAGGACGGCGCACGCGATGCGCTGACGCTGCACTGGCAGGACGCGTGGTACGCCAGCCTGCGGCTGGAAGGCGGGCCGACCATGGACCTGCGCCCGTTCCTGGCCGATGGCACGCTGGAGTTCGACCTCGACGTGATCGACATGGCCCAAGGCGGTGTCGGTTTCAAGCTGATCTGCGGCCCCGGCTGCGAACGCAAGGTCAACCACCTGCTGCCAGCGCGCGCGATGGCCGGCAAGGGCTGGCAGCACCTGTCCTTTGCGATGCGCTGCTTCGTGCGCGACGGCGACGACTTCAGCCGCGTCACCCAGCCCTTCGTGCTGGAGGGCAGCGGCAGCGGCGAGGTGGCCGTGGCCAATGTGCGTTATGTCCGTCACGGCAAAGCCAATGCCAGCTGCCCCGACTACAAGACCGAATCGGTCACGCCCGGCATCCTGGCGCAGTCGTGGGCGATGTCCTGGTGGCTGCCGCGCCACGCGCAGAAGCTGCAACACGTCCGCCAGCAGCGGGAAGCGGGCCGCAACATCGACCTGGTGTTCATCGGCGACTCCATCACCGAAGGTTGGGAGCGCGAGGGCCAGCCGGTCTGGGACCGCCACTACAAGCAGCACAACGCACTGGCACTGGGCTTCGGCGGCGACCACACCGAAAACGTGCTGTGGCGGCTGCAGCATGGCGAGATCGACGGCATGTCGCCGAAGGTGGCGGTGCTGATGATCGGCACCAACAACACCGGCGACCGGCAGGAGGACCCGGCCACCACGGCCGCAGGCATCCGCCGCAACATCGACGAGATCCGCCAGCGCCTGCCGGCGACGAAGATCCTGCTGCTGGCGATCTTTCCGCGCGACGAAAAGCCCAATGGCGCGCTGCGCCAGATCAATGATCACATCAACGATCGCATCAAGAGCTTCGCCGACGACAAGCAGGTCTTCTTCCTGAACATCAACGCCGCCTTCACCAACCCCGACGGCACGCTGTCCAAGGACGTCATGCCCGACCTGCTGCACCTGAGCGAGAAGGGCTACGACATCTGGGCCCGCAGCATGGCGCCCACGCTGGCGAAGCTGCTCGCCCCTTGACAGCGCCGACTCTTCCGCACCCCATGACAACGATCACCTATTCCAGCCCGTTCCCCAACGATTTCGTCTTCGGCGTGGCCGCCGCATCGGCGCAGATCGAAGGTGCCGCCTTCACCGACGGCAAGGGCGAATCCATCTGGGACCACTTCTGCCGCATCCCGGGCAAGGTGGCCGGCGGCGACACGCTGGACACCGCCTGCGACCACTACCACCGCTTCGACGAAGACTTTGCGCTGATGGCCTCGCTCGGCGTCAAGCACTACCGCCTGTCCATCGCCTGGCCGCGCATCTACCCGCAGGGCGACGGGCCGCTCAACCAGGCGGGCCTGGACTTCTACCACCGGCTCTTCGCCAGCATGGCCAAGCACGGCATCACGCCCTGGGTCACGCTGTTCCACTGGGACCTGCCCCAGGCCCTGGAAGCGCGCGGCGGCTGGACCTCGCGCATCACGGTCGATGCGTTTGCGCGTTATGCCGACACCGTGGTGCAGGCCTTCGGCGGCGTCGTGAAGCACTGGATCACGCTGAACGAGATCCGCTGCTTCACGCTGCTGGCCTATGGCTACGGCAGCAAGGCGCCCGGTCGCCAGGAAAGCGCCGCCGTGGTGAACCAGACCTACCACCACGCGCTGCTGTGCCACGGCCATGGTGTGCGCGCCGTGCGCGCGCATGGCGGCGCCGGCGCGCGCGTGGGCCTCACCGACAACTGCGATGTCTGCGTGCCGGTGACCGAGACGCCCGCCGACATTGCCGCGGCCAAGGCCTGGTTCGCCGAGAAGAACGCGCACATCCTGGGCGCCATCCACGGCCGGGGCTACGACGCGGCCTACCTGGCGCGCACCGGCGCGGATGCACCGGTGGTGGCCGCAGGCGACTTCGAGCTCATCAGCCTGCCCACCGATTTTCTCGGCCTCAACATCTACACCGCCACCTATGTGCGTGCTGGCCAGGGCGCGGCACAGGGCGAGCCCTGGGAGGCGCTGGCGCTGCCGCACAACTACCCGCGCGCCGACAGCGCCTGGCTGAACCTGGTGCCACAGGCCATCTACTGGGCCTCGCGCCTGTGCCACGAGCTGTACGGCCACGCGTCGATCTTCATCACCGAGAACGGCTGCGGCTACGACGAGGAACCGGTGGTCAAGGGCGAGGTGATCGACCTGCACCGCCGCGACTACCTGCGCAACCACTTGCGTGAGGCGCACCGCGCCATCGCCGATGGCGTGCCGCTCGACGGCTATTTCCTCTGGTCGTTCATCGACAACTACGAATGGGAAGACGGCTACCGGCGCCGCTTCGGCATCGTGCACTGCGACTTCGACACCTTGCAGCGCACGCCCAAGCTCTCCGCGCGCTACTACGCGGATGTGATGCGCACGCGCAGCATTCTCTGACCGAAAGCCCCCCGCCATGACCACCGCCGCCGTGACGAGCCCTGTTCCGCTGTCCCCTCCCGCCGTCGCCACCGCGGCCACGCGCGACCGCGTCCCGATGTCCCAGAAGGTCGGCTACGGCCTGGGCTCCTTCCTCGACATGTGGGGGCACTGGCTGTACCAGTCGCTGGCCTTCCATGTCTACAACGTCGCGCTCGGCGTGGCGCCGGGGCTGATCTCGACGGCGCTGATGATCAAGATCTTCGTCGATGCCGCGTCCGACGCGGTCTTCGGCTGGTTGTCGGATAACACCCGAACGCGCTGGGGCCGGCGCCGGCCCTTCATCCTGGTCGGCGGGGTGCTGGCGGGCATCGGTCTGCCGCTGATGTTCGCGGTGGGCCGCGGCTGGACCGACGGGCAGTACTTCATCTTCATGCTCGTCTCCACCTTCATCTACGTGCCGGTGATGAGCTGCTTCAACATGCCCTGGGCCAGCCTGGGCTCGGAGATGACGCCCGACTACCACGAGCGCACCAGCGTGATGTCGATCAAGAACGCGATCCAGAAGCTGCCCGAGCTGGCCATGTTCGTGGCCGCGCAGTTCACGACGCTGGCGATCTTCAACGATGCCAACGGCAAGCCCGACATCCTGCTGGGCGCGCAGGTGTACTGCAGCATCCTGGGCGCGGTGATGGTGGCGCTGTCCTTCGCCATCTTCCTGCTGGTGCGCGAACGCTACTACGCGGCCCTGGTGGTCAAGCGCCACGACAAGGTGCCGTTCCGGGACACGCTGTACCGCACGCTGCGCAACCGCCCGTTCCGCCTGTTGCTGGGCACCATGCTGGCCTATGGCCTGGCCACGGCCATGGTCGGCCTGCTGGGCTATTACACGACGCTGTACTACGTCTGCAAGGGCAACGTGGCGCTGGGCACGCAGTGGAACTCGGCGATGGGCATCTCCGGCATGGTGATGGGCCTGTCCGGCATTCCCTTCGCGGGCTGGGTGGCGCACCGCTGGGGCAAGCGCAACGCGCTGGTGACGGTGCTGTCGCTGGCCATCTGCGCCTTCATCGGCGACTGGTTCTTCTACAACCCCGAACTGCCGTGGCTGCAGGTGCTGGCCAGCGGCTGCGTGGCCTTCACTGGCGCGGGCTTCTGGACCATCTACGGCTCGACCCTGGCCGACGTGATCGACCACGACGAGTTGGAGACTGGCCAGCGCCGCGAGGGCTCTTTCGCGGCCTGCCAGTCGTGGATCAGCAAGGTCGGCCTGGCACTGGGCAACGGCGCGTCGGGCTGGATCCTGCAGTTCACCGGCTTCGACTCGAAGCTGCCGGTGCAGGACGAACAGGCGATCTTCCTGATCCGCGTGCTGCTCTCCGGCATCCCGGCCGTGGGGCTGGTGGTCGCCGTGATTATCATCCTGCGCTTCGGGCTGACGGAAGAGCGCATGCACCAGATCCGCAGCCAGCTTGAAGCGCGCCGCGGCACGGTGTAAAGCGGCGGACCCATCCCAACACAAGAGGAGACAACACACCATGAAGATCTGGAGCACGTTCTTATGGCTGCTGTGCGGCCTGGCCTGGGGCCCTGCCGCCACAGCGCAAGGCTGCGCCAGCGGCGGCGGCGCCACCGTCTGCCTCAGCGCCACCGGCACGGCCAATAACATCCAGCTCGGCTGGACCGTGAGCGGGGCGATCACCGGCCTGCAGGTCTACCGCGACACCGACAGCGACCCCAACGGCCGTGCGCGGCTGGCCAGCGTCAGCGCATCGGCGCGCAGCTACACCGACGCCAGTGCCGTGTCCGGCAGGCCGTACTGGTACTGGATCAAATTCACCACCAGCGGCGGCGGCTACAACTCGGGCGCGGCAACGGCCGTGCGCGGCACGGCCTGCCCGGCCACCGTGGTAACGCCTTATGTCAGCGTCAACGGCAGCTGGACGCCATCGGCCTCGGCCGTCGTCAGCGCCGGCACACCGGTCATCCTGGGGCCGCAGCCGGCTTCGGGCGGCTCCTGGGCCTGGAGCGGCTGCGGCAGCTCGGGCTCGGCGCGCGAGCAGATCGTCACGCCCACGGCCACCTGCACCGCCACCACCACCCACACCAACAGCTGCGGCGCCACGACGATCCAGGCGTTCACCATCACCGTGCCCGGCGTGATGCGCGACCTGACGAGCCTGCAGCTGTCGAAGATGATGTCGCCGGGCTGGAACCTGGGCAATACGCTGGAAGCCATTCCGAGCGAGACGTCCTGGGGCAACCCGATGGCGACGCAGGCGCTGATGAACGCGGTCAAGGCCGCCGGCTTCAAGACCGTGCGCATCCCGGTGTCGTGGAGCCAGTACGCCGGTGCGAACTACAGCATCAGCCCGGCCTGGATGGCGCGCGTGACCGAGGTCGTGAACTACGCGCACAACGCCGGCCTGGTCGCCATCGTCAACATCCACTGGGACGGCGGCTGGATGCAGCCCACCTACGCCCAGCAGGCCAGCGTGAACCAGCGCCTGGCTGCGCTGTGGACGCAGATCGCCAACAACTTCAAGTACCACGGCGACACCCTGCTGTTCGCCGGCACCAACGAGGTGATGGTCGACGGCGACTACGGCACGCCCACGGCCGAGTACACCACCGTGCAGAACAGCTTCAACCAGACCTTCGTGAGCACCGTGCGCGCCACCGGCGGCAACAACGCCACGCGCCACCTGGTCGTGCAGGGCTTCAACACCAACATCGGCCACACCGTCAACTTCGCGACCCTGCCAACCGATCCGGCCGCCAACCGGCTGTTCATGGAGGTGCACTACTACGACCCGTACAACTTCACGCTGAACACGGCCAGCAGCATCTGGCAATGGGGCGCGATCGCCACCGACCCGTCGGCCACCGAGACCTGGGCCAACGAGCCCTGGGCCGACGCCGAATTCCAGAAGATGAAGACCCGCTTCATCGACCAGGGCGTGCCGGTCATCATGGGCGAGTACGCCGCCATCCTGCGCGCGCAGGTCGACCCCGCGCAGACCTACCGCAGCTACTGGAACCAGACCATCACGCGCTCGGCCTATCAGCACGGTCTGGTGCCGGTCTACTGGGACGCCGGCACGACCGACGTCACGGGGAGCACGGGGCTGTTCAACCGCGCCACCGGTGCGCAGGCCCAGCCCGCGCTGATCAGCACGATCGTCAATGCAAGCCAATAGATCGACGCCCGCGCGCGGCGGGCGGGCACCGATGACATCCATGACGGAGACAAGAATGAGTAGTCGAAAGAGAGTGGGCCGCAGGCTCCAGGTCGGCCTGGCTGCGGGCTTGATGGCGCTCGCGCCGCTGGCGCATGCCGCATCGGCGTCGGTGGCGATCTCGAACGTGACGGTGCAGGTCATCGACCTGCAGCCCGGCGACGACGTCTGGCCCTGGGCGGTGTTCTTCACCGAGGCCGACTGGGTGGCCAAGACCACCAGCGCGCTGGCGCACGTGGAGCTTCCCGATGTGAGCAGCGCGCAGCAGGGCTGGCTGGGCACGGTGCAATCCGCGCAGGCATCGAGCGGCGGCTCCTTCGCGCTGGCGGCCACGAGCGCGGGCGATCTGTGGAGCACCGGTCCCGGCGCGTCGGCCAGCGTCTCGGTGGTGGGGGATCAACTCGGTTGGGCCTCCGCGACGGTCTTCAACGGCTTGTTCCTCGCCGGCGCGCAGACCCGCATCGTCGTCACCGCGTCGGTGGACACGCTGTCGGCCACGGGCAGCGACGCCCAGGCCAATGCCAGCATCGAACTGTGCGATTCCGACGGCACGTGTCATCCGGCGGGCTACAGCGAAGCGCTGGTCTTCGGCTTTCCGGCCTCCGGCTACGCGCCGGCCACGACGCTGCGTGCCGAGTGGGATTTCAGCGCCGACGGGTGGGGCACGATGAACGCCGGCGTCTCGGCCTCCGCCGTCTCTGCTGTGCCCGAGCCGTCCAGCGCGGTGCTGCTGTTGGCCGGTTTGACGGCCGGCGTGTTGGCCTGCGGCGGCCTGCATGCGCGGCGCCGCCAGCGCTGAACGGGGAGGGCGCTGCGGCTGGCCGCTCAACCCGCTCGGCTGTCTCAAGAAGCTGCTGGCGCTGCTGCTCCTGGCGGCCTCGGCGGCTGCGACAGCGTGCGTCGGTGGCGCCGCCGTGCTGCCGGCCTTCGCGAGCCGGCCCGACCCTCAGAAGGTGGGCCAGCGCCAGATCGTGCCGCTCGACGAGCGCTGGTGCTTCCAGCGTGCCGACGTGGCCGCCGCGAGCCAACCCGACTTCGACGACACGGGCTGGGACGCAGTGCAACTGCCGCACACCTGGAACGCTAGCGATGGCGAGGCCGGCGGCGACTACTACCGCGGCCCCGGCTGGTACCGCCGCCATCTGGACCTGCCGTCTTCCGCGATGTCGCGCCGGCATGTGCTGCAGTTCGACGGCGCGGCACTGGTGGCCGAGGTCTGGGTCAACGGCCAGCTCGCCGGCCGCCACGAGGGCGGCTATGCGGCCTTTCGCCTGGACGTGACCCCCTGGTTGCAACCCGGGCGCAACGTCATCGCCGTGCGCGTGGACAACGCCACGCAGGCGCATGTGGCACCGCTGGGCGGCGACTTCACCATCTTCGGCGGCCTGTACCGCGGCGTGAAGCTGATCAGCGTGGCGCCTGCGCACATCGACCTGCTGGACGACGGCGGGCCTGGCGTGTACGTCAGCGCCACCGATGTCTCGCGCCAGCGCGCCCGCTTGACCGTGCAGACCCGCGTGCGCAATGCCGGTGCCAGCGCCAGGACGCTTCAACTGCGAGTTAGCCTGCGCGATGCACGGGGGCGCCTGGTGCAGCGCCTGCAGCCCACGCTGCAGGCCGACACCGGCAGCACGATGACCGTGGAGCAGCAGTTCAGCGTGTCGAGGCCGCGGCTGTGGCAAGGTGTGCGCGACCCCCATCTCTACACGCTGACGGCCGAGCTGCGCGACGGCACGGCGGTGCTCGACAGCACGACGGTCCCGGTCGGCATCCGCCGCTTCGCGATCGACCCGCAGCGCGGCCTGCTGCTCAACGGCCGGCCCTATGCCGTGCACGGCGTCAACCTGTTCCACAGCGGCCGCCCCGGCCAGGGCCTGGCGGTGACCGACGCGCAGGTCGACGAGGACTTCCAGATCCTGCAAGACCTGGGCGTCACCGGTGTGCGCCTGGTGCACTTCCAGCACCCGCAACGCGCCTACGACAATGCCGACCGCCATGGCCATGTGGTGTGGACCGAAATCCCGCTGAACGCCGCGATGGCCGAGAGCGACGGATTCCGCGCCAACCTCGACCAGCAACTGCGTGAACTGGTCAAGCAGAACTTCAACCACCCGTCGGTCTTCATCTGGGGCCTGGGCAATGAGGTGTACCGCTCGGACCCGCCCGTCCGCGACCTGCTGGCGCTGCTGCACAACCGCGCCAAGGCGCTGGACCCGAGCCGCCTGACCAGCTACGCGCACTGCTGCGCCGCCGACGACCACCCGATGGCGCAGCAGACCGATGTCATCGGCTTCAACCGTTATTTCGGCTGGTACGACAAGGACTTCGCCGAGCTCGGCCGCTGGGCCGATCAGCTGCATGCGCGGCTGCCCGAGCGTGCGATCTCGCTCAGCGAGTACGGCGCCGGCGCCAGCGTGCTGCAGCAGGAAGATCCGCCCCGGCGCCCGCTGCCCAACAGCGCCTGGCATCCCGAGCAGTACCAGGCGCTGTTCCACGAAGCCTACTGGCGGCAGATCCGTGAGCGGCCCTACCTGTGGGGCAATTTCGTCTGGGTCGGCTTCGACCTGGCCTCGGCCGGGCGCAACGAGGGCGACCGGGCCGGCATCAACGACAAGGGTCTGATCACCTACGACCGCCAGGTCCGCAAGGACGCTTACTTCTGGTACCAGGCCAACTGGTCGCGCCGGCCGATGGCCTACATCAGCAGCCGGCGCTTCACGCAGCGCACGCAGCCTCAAACCGACGTGAAGGTCTACACCAATGGCCGCCGGGCAACGCTGTTCGTCAACGGCGTGGCGCAGCCCACGCAGGCGCCCACCGATCACGTACTGATCTGGCCCGCCGTGCCGCTGCGCAGCGGGCCCAACCGCCTGCGCGTCGTCACCGAGCACGGTGCCAGCGACGAGGTCGTGTGGACGCATTCGCCCGCACCGGATTCCCCAACCGCCCGTCCCCCGGAGGAGACAACCGGACCGGGCACTTCACCACGAAAGGCTTGAAGAACATGAAGTCCTGGCTATCGATGGTTCTCTTCGTCCTCGCGCTGTGCGCGGCGCCGCTCGCGCAGGCGCAAGGCTGCGGCAGCGGCGGCGGCGTCACCGTCTGCCTGACCGCCACCGGTGGTGCCAGCAACGTGCAACTGAGCTGGACGGCCAGCGGCAGCATCAGCAGCGTGCAGGTCTACCGCGACACCAACAGCGACCCGAGCGGCCGTTCCCGCCTGGCGGTGCTGGGCAACGCGGTGCGCAGCTACACCGATGCAAGCGCGGTGTCCGGCACGCCCTACTGGTACTGGGTCAAGTTCAACGTCGGCAGCAGCAGCTACAGCTCCAACGCCGCGGCCACCGCACGCGCGGGCATGCGCAACCTCACCAGCTTGCAGTTGTCGGCCAGCATGTCGCCTGGCTGGAACCTGGGCAATACGCTGGAGGCCATCGGCGGCGAAACGGCCTGGGGCAACCCGCTGGCCAACCAGGCCCTCTTGAACGGCATCAAGGCCGCCGGCTTCAAGAGCGTGCGCATTCCGGTGTCGTGGAAGCAATACGCAGACGCCAACGACACCATCAGCGCGAGCTGGATGGCGCGCGTGACCGAGGTGGTGAACTACGCGCGCAGCGCGGGCCTCTACACCCTCATCAACATCCACTGGGACGGCGGCTGGATGCAGCCGACCTACGCCCAGCAGAGCACGGCGAATGCACGCATCACCAAGTTCTGGACGCAGATCGCCAACAACTTCAAGACCTACGACGACTACCTGCTGTTCGCCGGCACCAACGAGGTGATGGTCGACGGCGACTACGGTACGCCCACGGTGGAGTACTACAGCGTGCAGAACGGCTTCAACCAGGCCTTCGTCAGCGCGGTGCGTGCGACCGGCGGCTACAACGCCATGCGCCACCTGGTCGTGCAGGGCTTCAACACCAACATCGACCACACCTACAACTTCTTCAGCGTGCCCGGTGACTCGGCCACGAAGAAGCTGATGGTCGAGGTGCACTACTACGACCCGTACAACTTCACGCTGAACGAGTCCGGCAGCATCTGGCAATGGGGCGCAATCGCCACCAGCGCCGCCAACACCGAGACCTGGGCCAACGAGTCCTACGCCGACGCGCAGTTCCAGAAGATGAAGAGCCGCTTCATCGACGGCCTGGGCATGGGCGTCCTGATGGGCGAGTACGGCGCGATCTCGCGCACCGAATACGACAGCGCCGGCACCTACCGCAAGTACTGGGACCAGTACATCACCAAGGCGGCCTACTCGCGCGGCGTGGTGCCGGTCTACTGGGACAACGGCTACACCAGCAACCACGCGATGGGCCTGTTCAACCGCTCGACCGGGGCGCAGGTCTACGCGGACGTCATCAGCACGATCGTCAACGCGGCCAAGTAGGCACGTCGCGGCGGCCACGGCCGCCGCGACCTTGAGCGATGCCGCTCAATTTGAGCGGTAGCCCTCGAACTGCCGCATCATCGCCACCGTGTCCTCGGGCCCCAGTCCGGCGGCGACGAAGGCGCGGTGCAGCTCGGCGACCGCGCCGGTCAGCGGCAGCGGCAGGCGCTGCGATTGCGAGAAGGCCTGCACGGC
>NZ_DATILJ010000266.1:0-18546 GCF_035476535.1 Aquabacterium sp. | reverse complement strand
TGGCTGCAGCGCCACTGCAGCGAGGAGTGGGAGGTGATCAGCGGCGAAGGCAAGGAGCGCAAGACCACGGCGGACAAGCGCGAGTTCACGCTGATCGCCACCGCCGACACCCTGGCCGCCGAGGGCGATGCGCGCGCCGATGTGCGCCAGCGCGGGCTGTTCCGCGTCAACAGCTATGCCGCGGAGTTGAAGCTCGACGCCCGCTGGGCCTCGCTGGCCGGCCTGCAGCCGCAGCGCGAGCATGCCGGTTCGCGCCTGCTGTGCGGCCCGGCACGGCTGGTGCTGACGCTCAGCGATGTGCGCGGCGTGCGCGCGGCCCAGGTGCTGATCGATGGCCAGCCGCAGACCGTCCAGGCCGGCACCCACCACGCCAAGTACGCCAGCGGCCTGCATGCCGAGCTGCCCGCGGCGCGGCTGGCCGACACCGACACCGACACCGCGCCGCTGCGCGCGCAGCTGAAGCTGGACCTGGCCGGCACCGGCCAGTTGGCGCTGGTGCCGGCCGCCGGCGCTACCGACTGGCGCCTGAAGTCCGACTGGCCGCACCCCTCCTTCGGCGGCCGCTTCCTGCCCAGCCAGCACAGCGTCACGTCGCAGGGCTTCGACGCGCAGTGGAAGGTCTCCTCGCTGGCCACTGCCGCACCCGCCGAGCTGTCGCGCGGCGCGGCGCTGTGCACGCCGACGCAGCGCACCGAGCCGGACGGCACCACCGTCAGCCCGCCCACCCCGGCCTGCCTGGACACCTTGTCGGTGGCTTTCTTCGACCCGGTGAACCCCTATGTGCTGAGCGACCGCGCGATCAAGTACGGCCTGCTGTTCGTCGTGCTCACCTTCGTCGCGGTGGCGCTGATCGAGGTGCTGTCCGCGCGGCGCGTGCACCCGGTGCAGTACCTGCTGGTGGGCCTGGCGCTGAGCCTGTTCTTCCTGCTGCTGCTGAGCCTGTCCGAGCACGTCGCCTTCGCGCAGGCCTATGCCGCGGCGGCCGGCGCCTGTGCGCTGCTGCTGGGCTACTACGCCGCGCACATGCTGGGCCACGGCCTGGGCGGTGCGGCCTTCGGCGCCGCGATCGCGCTGCTCTACGGCCTGCTGTACCTGCTGCTGCAAATGGAGCAGAACGCGTTGGCGGTGGGCTCGGTGGTGCTGTTCGCCGCACTGGCCGCGGTGATGGTGCTGACCCGCCGCATCGACTGGTACGCGCTGTTCGACAGCTGGCGCGGCGGCAACACCGCCGGGCCGGTGCGGAGGGCCGCGGCCGAGACCAGCGCTTAAGCTCGGGGGCATGCAGACCAACAATCCGAGCAGCACCTCCAGCAGCACCCCCAGCAGCGCTCCGAGCAACACCCCGACCTACGACCACATCATCGTCGGCGCCGGCACCGCCGGCTGCCTGCTCGCCAACCGGCTGAGCGCGGACACCACGCGCCGCGTGCTGCTGATCGAGGCCGGCGGCTACGACGACTACCTGTGGGTGCACATCCCCGTCGGCTACCTGTACTGCATCGGCAACCCGCGCACCGACTGGCTGTTCAACACCGAGCCCGACCCGGGCCTGAACGGCCGTTCGCTGCGCTACCCGCGCGGCAAGGTGCTGGGCGGCTGCTCCAGCATCAACGGCATGATCTACATGCGCGGCCAGCAGCGGGATTACGACGGCTGGGCCGAGGCCTGTGGCGATGCCGGCTGGCGCTGGGACGACTGCCTGCCCTACTTCCGCCAGCATGAAGATCATTGGCGCGGCAGCGACAAGCGGCATGCCGCGGCCGCGGCCAGCGACGCCGGTTATGCGGCCGCGCATGGCGTGGGTGGCGAATGGCGGGTCGAGCGGCAGCGCCTGTCCTGGGAGATCCTGGATGCCTTTGCCGCCGCCGCGCAGCAGGCCGGCATCCCGGCGACCGCCGACTTCAACCGCGGCAACAACGAAGGCGTCGGCTACTTCGAGGTCAACCAGCACCGCGGCATCCGCTGGAACACCACCAAGGCCTTCCTGCGGCCCGTGGTGGCACGGCCGAACCTGCAGGTGTGGACCGGCGCGCAGGTCACGCGGCTGATCGTCGAACACGGCGAGCAGGGGCCGCGCGTCACCGGCGTCGAGGTGCGACCGGTCGGCGGCGGCGCGCCGGTCACGGCGCACGCGACCCACGAGGTGGTGATGGCCGCCGGCGCGGTCGGCACGCCGCAGATCCTGCAGCTCTCGGGCATCGGCCCCGGTGCGCTGCTGCAGCAGCATGGCATTGCCGTGCAGCATGAATTGCCGGGCGTCGGCGAGAACCTGCAGGACCACCTGCAGATCCGTGCGGTGTTCCAGGTCGACGGTGTGCGCACGCTGAACACGCTGGCCAACTCGCTGTTCGGCAAGGCCCGCATCGGGCTGGAATACCTGCTGCGCCGCACCGGGCCGATGAGCATGGCGCCGTCGCAGCTGGGCTTGTTCACGCGCTCGTCGCCGCAGCACGCGTGGCCCAACCTGCAGTACCACGTGCAGCCGCTGTCGCTGGACGCCTTCGGCGAGCCGCTGCACCGCTACAACGCCTTCACCGCCAGCGTCTGCAACCTGAACCCGACATCACGTGGCCATGTGCGCATCCGCTCGGCCAAGCCCGAGGACGCGCCGGCGATCATGGCCAACTACCTGTCGACCGAGGCCGACCGCCAGGTGGCCGCCGACTCGCTGCGCCTGACCCGCCGCATTGCCGCGCAACCGGCCTTGGCCAAGTACCAGCCGCGCGAGGTCAAGCCCGGTGTGCAGTTCCAGAGCGACGACGAACTGGCGCGCCTGGCCGGCGACATCGGCACCACCATCTTCCACCCGGTGGGCACCTGCCGCATGGGCCGGGCCGACGACCCGCTGGCCGTCGTCGATGCGCAACTGCGCGTGCGCGGCCTGGCCGGCCTGCGCATTGCGGACGCCAGCGTGATGCCCCGCATCACCAGCGGCAACACCAATTCGCCGACGCTGATGATTGCCGAGCGGGCCGCGCAGTGGCTGCGGGCCGACGCCGAAGCACGTTGATCGGCAGCCGATCCCGCGTCTGCGGGGCCGGCTGTGGTTTTGCCACCGCATGACGGGTTATCCCGGACTGACGCCCAGCGGCTCGCTGCCTACATTGCGGCCACTCGGCGGTGTTGAGCGTGCTCGACACCGCCCGGGGGACTGAGGAGACAGCAACAGAGTCAACGACGATAAGAGGCCTGGGGTGGCAGCGCGCCGAGACAGCGGTGACGCGCCGGACACGGGACAGAGTTTTCAGGCGCCGGGTGATCCCCGGCGCTTTTTTATGCCCGCCTCGCTGGCGGCCGGCCATGGCGCGGAATTGACCGCCTGTCGCCCCACGATTCGTTGCATCGCCGGTGGCGCACAGCCGCTACGCTCGGGCCACATCCCCTCAGGGCGGGCCGCGTGCCCGTGGTGCCCATGTCCGTCAATCCGCAGTTGCGCACGCTCGATATCGACATCCCGTCCAAGCCCGACACGCTGGTGCGCCTGTCGCTGCTGATGGCCGATGAGGACGTGAACCTGCAGGCCATCGGCAGCCTGGTCGAGTCCGACATGGCGCTGGCCGCTTCGGTGATGAAGGCCGTGAACTCCTCGCTGTACGGGCTGAAGGGCCGGGTGCAGAGCGTGCAGCAGGCGGTCACCTACCTGGGCACGCGGGAGATCGCCGGCATCACCTTCGAGATGGGCTTGCGGGCGGCCTTTCCGCCGGCACCGGAGCTGGACCCGATCTGGGCCCGCGCCACGCAGCGCGGCCTGCTGATGGGCCGGCTGGGCCAGGCGCTGGGGCTGGATGCCTGGGGCGCACATTCGGCCGGGCTGTTCGAGGAATGCGGCAAGGCGGTGCTGTTCCGCCATGCGCCGGACCACTACCGCGCGATGCTGCGCGCCACCACCACCGATCCTGAGCTGTGCCAGCTGGAGCACACCGGTTTCGGCGTCAGCCACGACGCGCTGGGCGCCGCGCTGTGCGAAAGCTGGGGCCTGGGCCTCGCCGCGGTGGCCAGCGTGCGCCACCATGTGCCGGCGCAGGCTGCGCAGGACCTGCTGTCGGTGCCGCCGGCCCGGCGCTCGGTGCTGGCGCTGTCGGTGCTGGTGCAGGCGATGATGAGCCATCCCGAAACGCTGGACACCGTGGCTGCCAAGATCGCGCCGCAGGCCGAACTGGACAGCACCTTGCTGCTGCGCAGCGCGCGCCGCATCGAAGAGCAGCTCAAGGCCGCCGCCGAACACGGCAGGTGATCTAGCGCCCACTCTGGAAAGCCCCAGGGTTGCTGGCCGGCTGGGCCGGCTACCCTGCCCCGCGTCACCCTCGACTGCGGAAGACCGATTCATGAGCCAAGCCCTTGTGCCGTCCAGCGAGCTGGCGCTGCAGCGCCTGTACCACTGGGAAAAGACCTCGCCGAACCGGCATGTGTTCATCCAGCCGATGGGCGGCGGCACCATCCGCAACTTCAGCTGGAAGGAGGCGATGGACCAGACGCGACGCATGGCCGCGCACCTGAAGAGCCTGGGGCTGGAGCCCGGCGACAAGGTGGCGCTGCTGTCCAAGAACACCGCCTGGTGGCTGATGGCCGATTGGGCCATCTGGATGGCCGGCGGCGTCTCGGTGCCGCTGTACCCGACGCTGGCCGCCGACACCATCCGCCAGATCCTGAACCACAGCGAATCCAAGCTGCTGTTCATCGGCAAGCTCGATGGCTTCGACGGCATGAAGTCCGGCATCCCGGCCGGCCTGCCCTGCATCAGTTTGCCGCTGGCCCCCAAGGTGGATTGCCCGGCCTGGGACGACATCATTGCCAAGACCCAGCCGATCAAGGGCGAGCCGGTGCGCGACGGCAACGACCTGTCGACCATCATGTACACCTCGGGCACCACCGGCGCGCCCAAGGGCGTGATGCACAGCTTCAACACCTTTGCGTGGTCGATCTCGTCCGGCATCAAGCGCGTGAATTTCGATGCCGACACGCGCATGCTGAGCTACCTGCCGCTGTCGCATGTGGCCGAGCGCACGCTGGTCGAGCATGGCCTGTTCGCCACCGGCATGCAGGTCTACTTCGCCGAGAGCCTGGAAACCTTCACGCAGGACCTGCAGCGCGCCCGGCCCACCTGCTTCTTCTCGGTGCCGCGGCTGTGGGTCAAGTTCCAGCAGGGCGTCAGCGCCAAGATGCCGCCGGAAAAACTCAAGAAGCTGCTGAAGATCCCGATCGTGCGCAGCCTGGTGCGCAAGAAGATCCTCGGCGCGCTGGGGCTGGACCAGTGCGTGCTGGCCGCCGGCGGCGCCGCGCCGATGCCGCCCGAGCTGCTGAAGTGGTACGCCGACCTCGGCCTGCCCATCGTCGAGGTCTACGGCATGACCGAGAACTGTGGCGTCTCGCACGCCACGCTGCCCGGCGTGCAGCGCCCGGGCACCGTGGGCCAGCCGTATGACGGCGTGCTGACCCGCATCGACCCGGCCAACGGCGAGATCCAGGTCAAGAGCCCCGGCCTGATGCTCGGCTACTTCAAGGAGCCCGAGCTGACCAAGCAGTCCTTCACCGACGACGGCTGGCTGCACACCGGCGACAAGGGCGCGCTGGACGCCGAAGGCAACCTGCGCATCACCGGCCGCGTGAAGGACTTGTTCAAGACCAGCAAGGGCAAGTACGTCGCGCCGGCGCCGATCGAGGACCGGCTGGTGATGCACAACGCCATCGAGGCCTGCTGCGTGACCGGCGCCAACCTGGGCCAGCCGCTGGGCATCGTGATGCTGAACATCGACGCCGCCAAACGCGCAAAGGACGCGGCCGGGCGCGGCGAGCTGGAAACCTCGCTGGCCACCCACCTGAAGACCGTCAACTCGACGCTGGACCCGCATGAGCAGCTCGACAGCCTGATCGTCGTGACCGAGCCCTGGTCGGTGGACAACGGCTTCATCACGCCGACCTTCAAGGTCAAGCGCAACCGGGTCGAAGAGGTCTATTCCGGGCAGTACGAGACCTGGTCCGAATCGCGGCGCAAGGTGATCTGGGCCACGGCCTGAGTTCAGGCGCGTGGCCGCTTGGCCGCATGGTACGCACCGCTGCCGCGGTGGAACACGCGGTCCGTGGCCAGCACCTCGCCGGGCTGGTAGTCGGGCAGGTCGGCCGCCCCGCTGTCCAGCCGCGCATACAGCGGCGCGAAATCGATGTGGGCCAAGTCCAGCAGCTTGTCCAGGTTGTCGACGACGAAGTAGGTCTCCTGGAAATCGTCGATGCGGTAGTGCGTGCGCATCACGCGCTCGAGGTCAAAGCCGATGCGGTTCGGTGAGGCATCGTCCAGCGAGAACAGGCTTTCGGTGAAGGACGACGCGATGCCGGCGCCGTAGATGCGCAAGCCATTGGCCTGGCGCAGCAGGCCGAACTCCACCGTGTACCAGTAGACGCGGGCCAGGTTGGCCAGTTTGCCCAGGCGCTGCGCACGCAGACCGCCTTCGCCATAGGCCTGGATGTAATCGGCAATCGCCGGGTTCATCAGCATCGGCACGTGGCCGAAGACGTCGTGGAAGACATCGGGCTCTTCCAGGTAATCCAGCTGCTGCGGCCGGCGTATGAAGTTGCCCGATGGAAAACGCCGGTTGGCCAGGTGCTCGAAGAACACCTCGTCGGGCACCAGCCCCGGCACTGCCACCACCTGCCAGCCGGTGCGCTGCATCAGCGCATCGGACAAGCGCCGGAAGTCCGGGATCTGGTGCGCGTCCATCGGCAGGTCCTGCATGCCCTGCACGAACTCGTCGCAGGCGCGGCCGGGCAGCAGTTGGGTCTGCCGCTCGAACAGCGTCTTCCACACGCCGTGGTCTTCGGCGCTGTAGTTCGCCCAGCCCTGGTCGATGGTCCAGTCCGGCCGCTCGGCCTGCGCGCCGGCGACCGGGCCATGGGGGTGGCCCGCGAGGTCCGCCTCACCGGACTGCTCGTTGAGTTGGCGCTGCATCACGTCTCCTGCTGTGGATCCGGCCACTGTAGCGACGCAGCCGCGCTGCTTTCATGCAAACTCCAGCCTCTGTTCCGCTCCTCTCGCAGGAAACCTGCGGCGTCGACCCCATGCAGGACCCCATCAGTCTCGATGCGATCGACAGGCGCTTGCTTCAAGCGCTGCAGGCCGATGGCCGCATGACCTACGACGAGCTCGCCGAACGTGTCGGCCTGTCGCCCTCGGCCGCGCTGCGTCGCGCCAAGCGGCTGGAGGAGGCCGGCGTGATCAGCGGCTACGTCGCGCTGGTGAATGCGGAAGCCATCGGCCTGGGCCTGACGGCCTACCTGAATGTGCGTCTGGCCAAACACAGCGAGGGTGAGCGCCGCAGCCCGATGGAGGTCTTCAAAGCCGCCGTGCAGGCCTGGCCGGAGGTGGTGGAATGCGTGGCGCTGGCCGGCGACATGGACTACCTGCTGCGCGTGGTGGTGGCCGACATGGCGCACTACTCGCGCTTCGTGATGGACACGCTGCTGCGCCACCCCAGCGTGCAGGACTGCAAGACCAGCTTCGTGCTCGAACGCGTCAAGGTCACCACCGCCTTGCCGGTGTGAACAGATCCCAACCAAGGGGAGACAGCCATGGCCATCCGCATCGTCAGGCTCGGCAGTGAACGCGCTGCCGATGAAGGGCCGCGCATCGGCACGGTGCGGCGACCACCGCGCGGCGTGCCGAAGGCCGAGTTCGCGGGCCAGAACTGGTACGACGTCTGGTACCCGAACCTGGCGCCCAGCGCCGAGACCATGAAGCTCGGCCAGCAGGTGGCCGACGACGCCGGCTGGGCGGCCTTTGCCAAACGCTACCGCGCCGAGATGGCCGAGCCCGATGCCTCGCGCAGCCTGGACCTGCTGGCCACGCTGTCACGGCACAGCGGATTCTCGGTCGGCTGTTATTGCGAGCACGAAGCGCGCTGCCACCGGGCTATCCTGCGCGCCCTGCTGCAGGAACGCGGCGCAACGGTGATCGATTGATTCGGGCTGCCTAACGCGTATTCGCAGCGGCCCGAGTGCCGGCTTCAGCGTTGACCTGTGCGTCGACCCGATCCAGCCAATCGCCCAGCAGCGCGTTGATGCGTTGCGGCTGCTCCAGCGTCAGCAAATGGCCGCAGTCCGGCAGCAGCACCAGGTCGGCCTGCGGCACGGCGGCGGCAATCTCGCGTGAGTACTCGGGCGGCGTCAGCAGGTCGGCCTCGCCGCACACCACCAGCAGCGGGCAGGAGAGGCCGGCCAGCAAGGGCCGGCTGTCGGCGCGGGCCATGATCGCGCGGTTCTGCCGGATCAGCTGCTCGGGCCCGGCGCGGCGCACCATCGCCAGGTAGTCGGCCACCAGTTCCGGGTCCTGGGCCTTGGACGCGTGGAAGGCGAAGGGCACATTCGCGCGCAGCACCTCGTCCATGCGGCCGGTTTCGAACAGGCCGATGGCATTCGTGCGCAGCGCGATCAGCTCCGGCGTGTCCGGCCGCGCCGAGCTGCCCAGCAGTGCCATCGCCCGCACGCGCTGCGGCGCCTGGCGGAAGACCTCCAGCGCCAGGATGCCGCCCATCGAGGTGCCGATCAGCACCAGCGGCCCGTCATGCGCGGCCAGCAGGCCGATGGCCATTTCAGGCAGCGTGCCGAAGTGAGCGTGGGCTTCCGTCACATGCACCGGCCCGCGGGCCTGCAGCATGGGGAGCTGGTCGCGCCACAAGGTCACGTCACTGGCCAGGCCGGGGAGCAGGATCACGGTCGTCATCGCGCCAGTGTGCCAGCCGTGGCGCGGCCATCCAGCCCGACCTTATGCGCTTTTCCTGCTTGCTTAAGCCAAACCATTCGTTTGCTGATCCAATCCCGTGCCAACAATTCGGTTTCCGCATAAGCAAGGCGCGCATCGTGAATTTTCAGCAACTCCGCTCGGTACGCGAAACCGTGCGCCAGGGCTTCAACCTGACCGAGGTGGCGGCCTCGCTGCACACCTCGCAGCCGGGGGTCAGCCGGCAGATCCGCGAGCTGGAGGAAGAACTCGGCATCGAGATCTTCGTGCGCGCCGGCAAGCGCCTGACCGGGCTCACCCCGCCGGGCGTGACCGTGCTGCCGATCGTCGAGCGGCTGCTGCACGAAGCGTCGAACCTGAAGCGGGCCGGCGAAGACTTCGCACGCAGCGGGGCCGGCGCGCTGACCATCGCCGCCACGCACTCGCAGGCCCGCTACGCGCTGCCGGCGGCGGTGCGCGACTTCCGCGCCGGCAAGCCGCAGGTGCAGCTGCACCTGCACCAGGGCACGCCGCAGCAGGTGGCGCGCATGCTGATCGATGGCGAAGCGGACATCGGCATCGCCACCGAAGCACTGGCCCACTACGAAGAGCTGCTGGCGCTGCCCTGCTACCGCTGGACGCACAGCGTGGTGATGCCCTACGACCACCCGCTGGCCGCCGATGCCGACCAGGGCAAGCCGCTGACCCTGCAGCGCCTGGCCGACTATCCGCTGATCACCTACGAATCCGGCTACACCGGCCGCGCGCACATCGACGAAGCCTTCGCCAAGGCCGGCCTGGCGCCCGAAGTGGTGCTGGTGGCGATGGACGCCGACGTGATCAAGACCTATGTCGAGCTGGGCATGGGCGTGGGCATCGTCGCGGCGATCGCCTACGACGAGGAGCGCGACCGCCACCTGCGCGCCATCGACGCGCGCCACCTGTTCGCCGCCAACATGACGCGGCTGGCCATCAAGCGCGGCAGCTACCTGCGCGACTATGTCTACGAGTTCATCACCACCTTCGCCGCGCCGCTGACGCGGGCGGTGGTCGAGCAGGCGCTGGCCAGCACGCCGGGCGAGGATTCGATGCTGTGAGGCCACCGGCCTATAGTCCCGTTCGCCTTCAGGCAAGGGGGACGGCATGGCCTTCGACGACTACGCGCAGCACGACGCACTCGGCCTCGCGGCGCTGGTGCGCAGCGGCGACATCAGTCCCGACGAGTTGCTCGACGCCGCGCAGCAGCGCATCGCCGCCCACAACCCGGCACTGAACGCGGTGATCGTCAACGCCGACGACTGGGCCCGGCGCGACCTGGCCCAGCGCCGCGCTGCCGGCAGCGAGTGCAGCGGTGTCTTCGCCGGCGTGCCGGTGCTGGTGAAAGACCTGCTGGCGATGGTGCAAGGCCTCAGCACCTGGCATGGCAACCGCCTGCTGCAGGCCCGGCTGCCGATCGCCGGCCACGACAGCGAATTCATCCGCCGCCTGCGCGCCACCGGCGCGCTGATCATCGGCAAGACCAACACGCCCGAGTTCGGCCTGACCCCGTTCACCGAGCCCGAGACCAGCGGCCCCGCGCGCAACCCCTGGGACACCACGCGCACCCCCGGCGGCTCCAGCGGCGGTTCGGCCGCGGCGGTGGCCGCCGGTTTCGTGCCGCTGGCCACCGGCGGTGATGGCGGCGGCTCGATCCGCATCCCCGCGTCCTGCTGCGGGCTGTTCGGCCTGAAGCCCACGCGGGGCCGCGTGCCCAGCGGGCCGGACCTCGGTGACCTGTGGAGCGGCTTCGCGATCGAGCATGGCCTGACCCGCTCGGTGCGCGACAGCGCCGCGCTGCTCGACGCGGTGGCCGGCATGGATGCCGGTGCGCCGATCGCCGCGCCGTTTCAGGCCCGGGCCTTTCTCGACGAAGTGGGCACCGGCCCGGGCCGCCTGCGCATCGGCGTCAGCACCGAGCCCTGGCTCGGACAGAGCGTCGACGTGGACTGTCTGAAGGCCGTCGAACACGGCAGCACGCTGCTGCGCTCTCTGGGCCACGAGGTGGTCGACATCCGCCTGCCGATCAAGCGACAGGCCTTTGCCGAGGACTACCTGATCGTGCTGGCGGCCAATGTGCGCAGCGAGATCGAGACCATCGCCAAGCTGCTGCGCCAGCGCGCGCGGCGCAGCGACTACGAAGCCGCCACCTGGGCGCTGGCGATGATGGGCCGCAGCTTCAGCGCCGCGGAACTGATCAGCGCCCAGCACCGCCTGCAGGCGCTGGGCCGCAGGATCGGCCAGCAGTTCGAGACCATCGATGTGCTGCTGACACCCACGCTGGCCACGGCGCCGCCGCTGGTCGGTGCGCTGCAGCCCAGCGCCGCCGAACGCTTCCAGCTGAACCTGATGGGCGCACTGAACCAGCCCTGGCTGCTGCGATGGCTCGGCGGGCTGCAGCAGATGGCCGACAAGGTCTTCGCCTTCATGCCCTACACGCCGGTGTTCAACGCCACCGGCCAGCCGGCGATGTCGATGCCGCTGCACTGGAACGATGCCGGCTTGCCGATCGGTGTGCAATTCGTCGGCCGCTTCGGCGACGAAGCCACGCTGTTCCGGCTGGCCGGGCAGCTGGAACGCGCGCAGCCCTGGGCGCAGCGGCGGCCGCGGCTGTAGGTCTATGGGGCGCTGAAGCGCTCGACCCAGGCGGCCAGCGCCGCGGCAAAGCGTTCGAGCAGCTGCCGCGTGGTGTCGGCGGCCACCGTGCCGTCCTCGGCAATCAGCTCCGGCGTGAACTGCAGGTAGAGCTCCGGCTGGCTCATCAGGTGCACGTTCAGCACCGACAGCACGTTGCGCAGGTGCTGCTGCACGGCGGCCGTGGCCAGCTGCCCCGGCGAGGTGCCGCAGATCGCCGCCGGCTTGCCGCCCACCGAGTTCTTGCCCTTCGGCCGCGAGGCCCAGTCGATGGCGTTCTTCAGCGGGGCGGGGATCGAGCGGTTGTACTCCGGGGTCACGAAGAGCAGGCCGTCACAGGCTTCGACTGCGCGCTTGAATTCGACCACCGGCTCGGGCAGCGCATTCTCCAGATCCTGGTTCAACAGCGGCAGCGTGCCGATCTCGATGAAGTTGAACTGCAGCGACGGCGGTGCCAGCCTCTGGATGGCCAGCGCCAGGCGTTTGTTGATCGACTGCTGGCGCAGGCTGCCGACGATGATGCCGATGTGGCGGATGGGCGTGGGGGTGCTCATGCGCGGATGGTAAGGGCGCGCGCAGCTGGGCTAGATCGCGAACTGCCACTCGGCGATCGCAGCGTGCGCCGGCCGCTGTTCACGGGCCAGCTGCTGTTCCATCGCCATCACCCGGCGCCATGGCCGGCTGCATCGCAGGGTGGCGCTCAGAGCGTCGCGATCGAGACTTCGGTGGCCTTGACCAGCGCAATCACCTCCTTGCCGACCACCAGGCCCAGCTCCTTGACCGAGCGCGTGGTGATCACCGAGGTGACGATCTGGCCCGACGCGGTTTGCACGTCCACCTCCGACAGCACGGGCCCGTCGATGATTTCGCGGATCTGGCCGCGGAACTGGTTGCGCACATTGATGGCGGTGATGCTCATGGCTGGAATCCTGCGTTGGGGAGTGCACAGTGTTGTGCCGGCACCGCCCGGCCGTGAACGAAGCGTTTCGCGAATGCTCATGCGGCCCATGCATCCATGGCCCTGAAATTGCTCACCCCTAAGATCGGAGCCTCGCGCACGCTGCGAACCCCCGGCTGCCCATGACTTTCGCCGATCTGCCCAACGCCCGGCCGCCGCGCCGTGTCGCCATCGTCGGTGCCGGCTTCAGCGGCGCCGTCACCGCCATCCAGCTGCTGCGCCATGCGCCGCCCGAAGGTCTGCAGGTGGTGCTGATCAACGAGTCCGGCCGCATGGCGCGCGGCCTGGCCTACGGCACCCACAGCAACGCGCATGTGCTGAACGTGCCGGCCGGCAACATGAGCGCGCTGGCCGACGATGCCGAGGATTTCGTGCGTTACTGCCGCTGGTCGGATCCGCGCATCGAGCCCGGCTCCTTCGTGTCGCGCCGGCTCTACGGCGCCTACCTCGAGGCACTGCTGTCGGCGGCCGAGCTGCAGAACGACGGCCAAACCACGCTGGAGCGCATCGTCGGCCGCGTGATCGGGCTGCACACCGAGGGGCCAGGTGGCCGCGCCGAACTGCTGCTGGAGCAGGGCAGCTCGCTGCTGGCCGACCGCGTGGTGCTGGCCTTCGGCCACTTCACGCCGATCGATCCGCTGCCCGCCGCCGCGGTGGCGGAGGCCGGCGCGCGCTACATCCGCGACCCCTGGCGGCCGGGCGCGCTGCATGGCATCCAGCCGGCCGACGATGTGCTGCTGGTCGGCGCCGGGCTGACCGCGGTGGACGTGGCGCTGGCGCTGTCCAGCGGGCCGCGCGGCGGGCGCTTGCTCAGCATCTCCCGGCGCGGGCTGGCGCCGCAATCGCACCGCAAGAGCGGCGCGGCGCCCGGCACGCTGGACGCCAGCGCGCTGGCTGCCGAGATGGGCCACACCGTGCGCCAGCAATGCCGCGTGCTGCGCCAGCATGTGCAGCAGGCGCTGGCCCGCGGCGAAGACTGGCGCGACGTGATCGGCGCGCTGCGCCCGCACACCGCCGCGCTGTGGCAGCGCCTGTCGCCGGCCGACCGGGCGCGCTTCCTGCGACATCCGCGAGCCCACTGGGAGGTGCTGCGCCACCGCTGCGCGCCGTCGGCCCACGACGCCTACCAGCGCCTGGTCGACACCGACGCGCTCAACGTGATGGCCGCGCGCGTCGCCAGCGTGCAGGCGGTGGCCGATGGCCTGCAGCTGCAGTTGCGCCCACGGGGTGCTCAGGCGGTTCGCGAGCTGAAGGTGCAGCACATCGTCAACTGCACCGGCCCCAGCGCCGACCTGCAGCGCTGCCCGTCGCCGCTGGTGCGCGGGCTGCTGCAGGCCGGCCGCCTGTGCCCGGATCCGCTGGGCCTGGGGCTGGTGGTCGACGAGCAGTACGCGGTGCTGGACCGCGCGGGCCGGCCGTCGGCCCTGCTGTCCTATATCGGCCCGCTGCTGAAAGCGCGCGACTGGGAGGCCACGGCCGTGCCCGAGTTGCGGCTGCATGCGCGGCGCCTGGCACTGCAACTGTTGGGTCGGCAGTGACGGATTTCGCATAACCAGCTGCCAAAGCCTTCGTTGGCCGGCTCGGGCCCGGGCCCTAGGCTGCAGGCCTTGCGGTGGATTGCCGCGTTCTGCCTGGAGCCCCCGATGCTCGTCTCCTCTTCTGTTCGCACCCCCACCTTCCGTCCGCTGCCGCCGGCCCTGCTGCAGGAGCCGCAGGCCGGCGCGGCGCGGCTGCAGGCCCCGGCGCGCACCGAGCCGGCCTACCGTGAGTCGGCCCATGGCAGCGTGGCCGACCGGGCCCGCATCGCGCAGCGCCTGATGGCCTTCGGCAGCTGGTGAGCTGTCGATCTCGACATTCGGCAGCTGGTGAGCTGCCGATCTCGACATTCGGCAGCTGGTGAGCTGCCGACGCCTGGCCCCAATCCCGACCCGAATTGCAGGGTCTTGTGAGGGGTGGTTTGCCAGCGTCGGCGCTTGAAGGTCACAGTCGGCGTTGTGCCGGGGCCAACGCGCCGGTGGGAATTGCCGTGCGCCCCTGGTTTGCTGTTGCCCTCGCCCCCTTGCGTTGCCTGGCCCTGCTGGTGGCGGGCTGGCCCGTGTTGGCGGCCGGTCCAAGCCCCGCGCCGGGGCCGATGGTGCAGACCCCGCAGGTGCGCGCCGAACTGGTGGCCCATGCGCCGGAAGGCCTGGCACCGGGCAAGCCGATGTGGCTGGGCCTGTCGCTCAAGCACATTCCGCACTGGCACACCTACTGGAAGAACCCAGGCGATTCCGGGCTGCCGACCACGCTGAGCTGGCAGCTGCCGGCCGGCGTGGCGGCCGGTGCGATCGAGTGGCCCACGCCGCAGCGCCTGCCGGTGGGGCCGCTGGTCAACTACGGCTACGAAGGCGATCTGCTGCTGCCGGTGCGGCTGACGGTGCCCGCCGGCTGGCAGGGCGACACGCTGCAGGTACGCCTGCGCGCCGACTGGCTGGTCTGCGCCGAGACCTGCATTCCCCAGTCCGGCAACTTTGCGCTGAACCTGCCGCGACAGGGCACCATCACTGCGCATGCCGCTCGTTTCGCGCAGGCCCAGGCGGCCGTGCCGCAAGCCTTGCCCGGGGCCACGCTGCAGGCGCGCGTCGATGGCCAGGCGCTGGTCTTCGATGTCGCCGGCCTGCCGACGGCCTGGCGGCAGCAGCCGCTGCGCCTGTTTGCCGAACAAGCCGGCGTCATCGACCATGCCGCGGCCGCGCAGCTGCAATGGCAGGGTGAGCGCCTGCAGATCCGCCAGGCCTTGTCGGACCAGCGCAGCGAAAGCCCCAACACGCTGCAACTGGTGCTGACGGCGCCCGGGCAGGCCCGCGGCGTGGCGCTGGCTGCGCCATTGACGGGCAGCTGGCCCGCAGTCGATGCACAAGCCGCTGCGCCCGCCGCGGTGTCGGTCGACAGCGGCAGCACGCCGGTCGCCGGCGGCCAAGCCGCCGCGGCAGCAACCGCGGCCGCGGGAACCATCGCCGCTTCATCCGGCAACGCAGCGGCCAGCGACGCAGCCACCAGCCCGATGCTGATCGTCACGCTGGGCCTGGCCTTCGTCGGCGGCCTGCTGCTGAACCTGATGCCCTGCGTCTTCCCGGTGCTGTCGCTCAAAGTACTCGGCCTGGCCGGCCAGGGCAACGACCGACGGCACCTGGTGGCCGGCGGCTTCGCCTACACGGCTGGCGTGCTGCTGTCGTTCATGGTGCTCGCCGGGTTGCTGCTGTTGATGCGCGCCGGCGGCGCCGAGCTGGGTTGGGGCTTCCAGTTGCAGTCGCCGGGTTTCGTCGCGCTGCTGGCGCTGCTGTTCACGCTGATCGGGCTGAACCTGTCGGGCGTGTTCGGCCTGAAGGGCGTGATGCCCGACCGGGTGTGCAGCCTGCGCGCCCGGCGGCCGCTGATGGACCATGCGCTGACGGGGGTGCTGGCGGTGCTGATCGCCTCGCCCTGCACCGCGCCGTTCATGGGCGCTGCGCTCGGCGTGGCGCTGGCGCAGACGCCGCTGCTGGCGCTGTCGGTGTTTGCCGCGCTGGGCCTGGGCATGGCGGCGCCCTATCTCCTGGTCTGCTGCTGGCCCGGCCTGGCCCGCCTGCTGCCGCGGCCGGGCGCCTGGATGGAGCAGCTGAAGATGCTGCTGGCCTTCCCGATGTACGCCACCGTCGTCTGGCTGCTGTGGGTGCTGGGCCACCAGGTCGGCATCGACGGTGCGGTGGCGCTGCTGGGCCTGCTGGTGCTGGTGGCGTTCGCCGCCTGGGTGCTGGGCGCGCCCTCGCTGGGCCGGCGCACCCGCCGTGGCCTGGGGGTGGTGGCGATGGCGCTGCTGGGCATCGGGCTGGCCTGGACCTGGCCGGCGCTGCAAGGTCCGCCCGCTGCCGTGGCAACGCAGCAGGCCTCGCTGGCGCCGGTTCTGGCGCGCTGGCAGGCCTGGTCGCCCGAAGCGGTGGCCCGCGCGCAAGCTGAAGGCCGGCCGGTGTTTGTCGATTTCACCGCCGCCTGGTGCGTGACCTGCCAGTTCAACAAGCACGGCGTGCTGTCCAACGCCAAACTGCTGGCCGAGCTGGACGCACGCCAGGTCCTGCTGCTGCGCGCCGACTGGACCCGTCGCGACGCCCGCATCACGCAGGCGCTGACCACGCTGGGCCGCAGCGGCGTGCCGGTGTACGCGCTGTACAGCCCCGGCCAGGCGCAGCCGCGGCTGCTGCCCGAGATCCTGAGCGTGGCCAAGGTGCGTGACGCCATCGCCGCCTGGCCCACGGCGTTCCCCTCTCCCTGATCACCCGATTTTTCGCCGGTTTGATCGCCTGCTAGTTCGCCTGTCAGTTCGCCAGTTTCGATGGCTTGTTCGACAAAGGAGTCCTCCATGAAGCCTAGCATCCACCGTTGGTCGTTCCTCGGCACCCTGGCCCTCGGTCTGGCGGCCACCGGCCTGGCCCACGCGCAAGCGGTGGTCGGCCAGCCGGCGCCGGCCTTCAAGGTCACCGACACCACGGGCAAGGCCGTGTCGTTGGCCGACTTCAAGGGCAAGCATGTGGTGCTCGAGTGGGTCAACCCAGGTTGCCCCTTCGTGCAGAAGCACTACGACAGCGGCAACATGCCGGCCACGCAGAAGTCCGCGCGCGCCAAGGAGGTGGTGTGGCTGAGCGTCAGCTCCACCTCGCGGGACGCCGGCGACTACAAGGCCCCGGCCGATCTGGCCGGCTGGCTGCAGCGCAAGGGCGCCGGCCCCTCCGCCACGCTGATGGACGATGACGGCAAGCTCGGCCGCAGCTACGGGGCGCGCACCACGCCGCACATGTACGTGATCGACCCGCAGGGCAAGCTGATCTATGCCGGCGCGATCGACAGCAAGCCCAGCAGCGATGTGGCCGACATCAAGACCGCGACCAACTACGTGAACCAGGCACTGGGCGAAGCGCTGGCCGGCAAGCCGGTGAGCAAAGCGACGACGCAGGCCTACGGCTGTTCGATCAAATACGCTTCCGGGGCGTGAATCTCCCACCCCCGGAGCGCCTTCGGCGGCTGCTTGATGGGCACTTGGCCGCGGGGCGGCCATGGTGCTACAGCGCGAAGCGCAGGGCGCTGGCTTGCCAGGCGGCGGGCTCTGGTTCCGGTGCTGGGGCCGGCTGCTGCAGCACGCGCTGCAGGATCTCGGCTTCATAACGTGCAAAAGCAGCGCCGGCGTGCGAGCGAGGTCGCGGCAGGGCGATGCGCTGATCCAGCGTGACCCGGTGGTCCTCGATCAGCAGCACGCGGTCGGCCAGCGCCACCGCCTCGCCGACATCGTGCGTCACCAGCAGCGCGGTGAAACCGTGCTGGCGCCACAACGATTCGATCAGCTGGTGCATCTCGATGCGCGTCAGCGCGTCCAGTGCGCCCAGCGGCTCGTCCAGCAGCAGCAGCCGTGGTGCATGCACGAGAGCCCGCGCCAGCGCCACGCGCTGCCGCTGGCCGCCGGACAGCACCGCCGGCCAGTCGCCGGCGCGGTCGGCCAGGCCCACCTGGGAGAGCGCCTCGGTGGCGCGCTCGCGCGCCGAGCGGCCTGCGAGGCCCAGGGCCACGTTGTCGACCACGCGCTTCCACGGCAGCAGCCGCGCGTCCTGGAACATGATGCGGATGTCGTCGCGCTGCGCCGCCAGCGGCTGCTGGCCATCGGCGTCGATGCGGCCGCTGTCCGCGGGCTCCAGCTGCGCCAGCAGCCGCAGCAGCGTGCTCTTGCCGCAGCCGCTGCGGCCGACGATGGCGACGAACTCGCCGGGCGCGATGCTCAGGTTGACGTCGCGCAGCACCGGGCGTTCGCCATAGGCCTTGCTGATGCCGCGCAAACTGAGCGGCAATCCGCGGACAGGGGGCGACAAGGCCGTTCGCTGCAATGGCGCGGCATGTGTCTGGCGAGGTGCTTCGTCGGCCAGCAGCGCCGCGCCATTCAGTTCAAGGACCAGTGGATTCATCAAGTCGTTCACCATCGTCGTGATCACATTGCGGGCTGATAGCCGGGATGCCAGCGAAGCCACCAGCGTTCGAGCGCCTTGGCCAATACATCAGCCAGCTTGCCCAGTCCCGCGTAGAGCAGGATCCCCACCAGCACCACATCGGTCTGCAGGAACTCACGCGCATTCATCGTCAGGTAGCCGATACCGGCCTGCGCCGAGATCGTCTCGGCAACGATCAGCAGCACCCACATCAGCCCCAGCGAAAA
>NZ_DATILJ010000265.1:0-15500 GCF_035476535.1 Aquabacterium sp. | reverse complement strand
GTTCGAGGCCTGGATGAAGCTCGAGGTGGCGACGATCTGATGCTGACGCTCCAATCGAGCGCTATCGAAGCGCTGCCGGTGCCGCCGTCGGTGCTGGGTGAATCGCCGTTCTGGCATCCGGACGAGCAGCGGCTGTACTGGGTCGACATTCCCGGCCGGCGCCTGAACGCCTTCGATCCGCGCCGCCAGCAGCACGACCAGTGGGCCTTCGAGACCGAGCCCGGCAGTATCGCGCCGCTGCACGGCGGCGGCCTGCTGATCGCGATGCGCGACGGGCTGTGGCGCTTCGATCCCGAAAGCGGCGTGCGCAGCCGCGTCGCCGATGCACCGTTCGACCCGGCGCTGCAGCGTTTCAACGATGGCAAGGCCGATGCGCAGGGCCGTTTCTGGGTCGGCACGATCGACGACAAGCGTGAGCCGAAAGCGGCGCTATACCGCTATGTGCGCGGCCACGGTGAGCGCCTGGCGGCCGACATCACGGTCAGCAACGGCCTGGGCTTCAGCCCCGATGGCCGCGCGCTGTTCTGGTCGGACACCAAGGCCCACACGATCTATGCCTTCGATGTCGACGGGCACGATGGCAGCCTGAGCCGGCGCCGGGTCTTCAAGCAGTTTCCGCTGCGCGCTGAAGGGCAGCCGTTGGCGGCCTATGGCGGAAGACCGGATGGCGCGGCAGTCGACAGCGAAGGCGCCTACTGGGTCGCGATGTTCGAGGGCCAGCGCCTGCTGCGCCTGTCGCCCGAAGGCGAGGTGTTGGCCGAGCTGCCGCTGCCGGTGCGCTGCCCGACCATGCCCTGCTTCGGCGGCGCGGACCTGAAGACGCTGTACATCACCACCGGCCGCGAGAAGCGCCCGGCCGAGGAACTGGCGCAACAGCCGCTGGCCGGCTGCGTGCTGCACCTGCGCGTGGCGGTGCCGGGACTGCCGGTGTGTTTCGCTCGCTTGTAGTGCGCCTCTAGCCTGGGCTGTCGGCCGGCAGGGGTTTCCACGTATACTCCTGCGGTTTGCCGAAACCGAGCCAGTCCACGAAAGCGCAGACGATGTCCTACCGGCCCATGACAACGCAGGGCCAGCCCAGAGATGCCGACAAGAGCCGGGGCAAGGAGGACAGGTGGCGTGAGGAAGATCGAGACGCAGAAGATTGGGCGGCGAATGACTCTTTCAAGAGGCTGAGTCGAGAGGAAGCAGCCGCCTTGAGGGCGAAAGAGCCGCCGGTTTCACCCTGGCGGGTCATCGTGGTGCAAGCCGCGGTCGGTGTTGTGGCGGCCCTCTTGGGCTTGTTGTTCACCGGGAGGAGCGAGGTGGCGTGGTCGATGCTGTATGGCGCGGCCACCGTGGTGGTGCCGGGGGCCTTGATGGCGCGCGGCATGACCAGTCGACTTTCCAGCGCGGCGCCCGGCCTGTCGGCTGTCAGTGTCCTGTTGTGGGAGTCGGTCAAGATTGTGTTTTCGATCGCGATGCTGGTTGTCGCGAATCGGGTCGTGCAGCCCCTGGTCTGGCCGGCGTTGTTGCTGGCGCTGGTGCTGTGCATCAAGGTTTATGCGGTGGCGCTGCTGTGGCGCGGCCGCGGTCGAGTTGAATTGAGCGAGACGAAGAAACATGGCAGCTGAAGCCCCCGCCGCGGAGCACGGTCCGACCGCTGGTGAATACATCGTTCACCATCTGACCCACGCCCGCAACAAAGAACTGCACGGCCCGGTCGACTTCAGCGTCGTCAGTTGGGATTCGATGTTCTTCGCGATCCTGGTCGGCGTGCTGGGTTGCTTCTTCCTCTGGCGTGCCGCGCGCAAGGCGACTTCCGGCGTGCCGGGCCGCTTCCAGGCCGCCGTCGAAATCCTGTTCGAGATCGTCGATGCGCAGGCCAAGGGCATCGTGCACAACGCCAAGAGCCGCAAGCTGGTCGCGCCGCTGGCGCTGACAGTGTTCGTCTGGATCTTCCTGATGAATGCGATGGACTTGCTGCCGGTCGACCTGCTGCCCTTCCTCTGGGAAAAGGTCGTTGCCGCCAACGGCGGCGACCCGCACCACGCCTATCTGCGTGTCGTGCCGACCGCCGATCTGTCGGTGACGATGGGCCTGTCGGTCTCGGTGCTGATCGTTTGCCTGGTCTACAACGTCAAGATCAAGGGCTTCGGCGGCTGGGTGCATGAGTTGTTCGCGGCGCCCTTCGGCGACCACTGGGCGCTCTACCCGTTCAACTTCGCGATGCAGCTGGTCGAATTCGTCGCCAAGACCGTTTCGCATGGCATGCGGCTGTTCGGCAACATGTACGCCGGCGAGCTGATCTTCCTGCTGATCGCGCTGCTGGGCGGTGCGTGGTCGATGTCGGCACTGGGTATCACGCTGGCCATCGGCCACGTCATCCTCGGCACGGCGTGGGCCATCTTCCACATCCTGATCATCACGCTCCAGGCTTTCGTGTTCATGATGCTGACGCTGGTCTATGTCGGCCAGGCCCATGACACGCATTGACGCGGACCGGTCCACGATCTCGCGGTTTCCTCTTTCCTCTTCCTTTCACACAACCTCAATCCTCTAGGAGTCATCATGGAAGTCATCAGCTTTGTCGCTCTCGCCGCTGGCCTGATCATCGGTCTGGGCGCACTGGGCGCTTGTATCGGCATCGGCATCATGGGCAGCAAGTACCTTGAGTCGGCCGCACGCCAGCCCGAACTGATGGGCGAACTGCAAACCAAGATGTTCCTGCTGGTCGGCCTGATCGACGCATCGTTCATCATCGGCACCGGCGTGGCCCTGTGGTTCGCCACGGCCAACCCGTTCCTGGGCCAGATCGCTGCCGCCATTGCTGCTGCTGCCACCAAGTAATCCGGCTCGTTGTGTGAGGCCTGGGGCGCGCCTACCGCGTCCCCTGCCGTCCATCCCCGTCACCGTGATTGAGGCAAAAACGTGAGCATCACCGGTACCCTCATCGTCCAGATGATCGTGTTCCTGATCCTGGTCTGGTTCACGATGAAGTTCATCTGGCCACCGATCACCGCCGCGCTCGACGAGCGCGCGAAGAAGATCGCTGATGGCCTGTCCGCCGCCGACAAGGCCAAGTCCGACCTGGCCGTGGCCAACCAGCGTGTCGAGCAGCAGCTGTCCGCTGCCCGCGACGACGCGGCCAAACGCCTGGCCGATGCCGAGCGCCTGGCGCAGCAACTGGTCGAAGAAGCCAAGTCGCGCGCCACCGACGAAGGCGCGAAGATCATCGCTGCCGCCAAGGCCGAAGCCGAGCAGGAAGCCGTGAAGGCGCGTGAAGCGCTGCGCGAGCAAGTGGCAGGTCTGGCCGTCAAGGGCGCGGAGCAGATCCTGCGCCGCGAAGTCAACGCCGGCGTGCACGCTGAGCTGTTGGGTCGCCTGAAGGCGGAACTCTGATCATGGCCGAGCTCGCCACGATCGCCCGCCCGTACGCCGAAGCCTTGTTCAAGTCGGCTGGCAGCCAGGCTGCCACGCTGGCCGAGCAACTGACCACGCTGGGCTCGGTTGCCGGCAATCCGGCGCTGCGCCAGTTCGCCGACAACCCCAAGGTCGCTGCGCCCCAGGTGTTCGAGGTGATCACCGGCGTGGCCAAGACCGCGCTCGACAGCAAGGTCAGCAACCTGCTGCAAGCGGTGATCGAGAACGGCCGCCTGGCCGCGCTGCCTGAGATCGCTGCGCAGTTCAAGGCGCTGGTCAATGCGCAATCGGGCAGCTCGGACGCCATCGTCTATAGCGCTTATGCGATCGACGATGCGGCGCTGGCCGATGTGGTCGCCTCGCTCGAAAAGCGCTTCGGCCGCAAGCTCAATGTCCGCGTCGAGATCGACGCCGAGCTGATCGGCGGCATCCGCGTGGTGGTCGGCGACGAGGTGCTCGACACCTCGGTCAAGGCCCGTCTCGAACAAATGAAGGTCGCGCTGACCGCGTGACGCGTTATTAACGCGGCCCGCTGTCGCAGGAGAAAGCTATGCAACTGAATCCCGCTGAGATTTCCGAACTGATCAAGAGCCGCATCGAGGGTCTTGGCGCTTCGGCTGACATCAAGAACCAGGGCACTGTCGTGTCCGTCACCGACGGCATCGTGCGTGTGCATGGCCTGTCGGACGTGATGGCCGGCGAAATGCTGGAGTTCCCGCCCACCGCCAGCGGCCAGCCGACCTACGGCCTGGCGCTGAACCTCGAGCGCGACTCGGTCGGCTCGGTGATCCTGGGCGAGTACGAGCACATCTCCGAAGGCGATACCGTCAAGTGCACGGGCCGCATCCTGGAAGTGCCGGTCGGCCCCGAGCTGATCGGCCGCGTCGTCAACGCACTGGGCCAGCCGATCGACGGCAAGGGTCCGGTCAACGCCAAGATGACCGACGTGATCGAGAAGGTCGCCCCGGGCGTGATCGCGCGCCAGTCGGTGAGCCAGCCGGTGCAGACCGGTCTGAAATCCATCGACTCGATGGTGCCGATCGGCCGCGGCCAGCGCGAGCTGATCATCGGCGACCGCCAGACCGGCAAGACCGCGGTGGCGATCGACACGATCATCAACCAGAAGGGTCAGAACATGACCTGCGTCTACGTTGCGATCGGCCAGAAAGCCTCGTCGATCAAGAACGTGGTGCGCGCACTGGAAGCCAACGGCGCGATGGACTACACCATCGTCGTCGCAGCCTCGGCCTCCGAATCGGCGGCGATGCAGTACGTCTCGGCCTATTCGGGCTGCACGATGGGTGAGTACTTCCGCGACCGCGGCCAAGATGCGCTGATCATCTATGACGACCTGTCCAAACAGGCCGTCGCGTATCGCCAGGTCTCGCTGCTGCTGCGCCGCCCGCCGGGCCGTGAAGCTTTCCCCGGCGACGTGTTTTATCTCCACAGCCGCCTGCTCGAGCGCGCCGCGCGCGTGAACGCCGACTACGTCGAGAAGTTCACCAAGGGCGAAGTCAAGGGCAAGACCGGTTCGCTGACCGCACTGCCGATCATCGAGACCCAGGCCGGCGACGTGTCGGCCTTCGTGCCGACCAACGTGATCTCGATCACCGACGGCCAGATCTTCCTGGAAACCGCGCTGTTCAACGCCGGCATCCGCCCCGCCATCAACGCTGGTATCTCGGTGTCGCGGGTCGGTGGTGCGGCGCAGACCAAGCTGATCAAGGGCCTGTCCGGCGGTATCCGTACCGACCTGGCGCAGTACCGTGAACTGGCGGCGTTCGCGCAGTTCGCCTCCGACCTGGACGAAGCCACCCGCAAGCAGCTGGACCGCGGTGCCCGCGTGACCGAACTGCTCAAGCAGGCCCAGTACTCGCCGCTGCCGATCAGCCTGATGGGCGCGACACTGTTCGCGGTCAACAAGGGCTTCATGGACAACGTCGAGGTCAAGAAGATCCTGGCCTTCGAACACGGCCTGCACCAGCACCTGAAGTCCAGCCATGCGGCGCTGCTGGCCAAGCTGGAGAACGACAAGGCGATGGACAAGGGCGCCGAGGAAGAGCTGACGGCTGCCATCACGGCATTCAAGAAGTCGTTTGCTTAATCTGGCCCGCCACAAGGAGCATCGCCATGGCGGTCGGTAAAGAGATACGCGGCAAGATCAAGAGCTTCGAGAACACGAAGAAGATCACCAAGGCCATGGAAATGGTCTCGGCCTCGAAGATGCGCAAGGCGCAGGAACGCATGCGTGCGGCCCGGCCTTACGCCGACAAGATCCGCAACATCACGGCCAATCTGTCGCTGGCCAACCCCGAGTACAAGTCGGCCTATCTGCGCACCGGTGGCACGTCCAAGGTCAGCGGCTTCATCGTCGTCACCACGGACAAGGGCCTGTGCGGCGGCCTGAACACCAATGTGCTGCGGGCGGTCACCAACAAGATGCGCGACCTGCAGACGGCGGGTGGCAGCGCGCAGGCGGTGGCCATCGGCAACAAGGGTTTCGGCTTCCTGAACCGCATTGGCGCCAAGGTCATCAGCCATGTCACGCAACTGGGCGACGCGCCGCAGCTGGACAAGCTGATCGGCCCGGTCAAGGTCATGCTCGATGCCTTCGTCGAAGGCAAGGTCGACGCGGTCTACCTCTGCTACACCAAGTTCATCAACACGATGAAGCAGGAGCCGATGGTCGAGCAGCTGTTGCCGCTGGCCGCTGATCGCCTGCAGCAGACGGCCGCCGAGAAGGCGCAGTACGGCTGGGACTACATCTACGAGCCCGATGCCGCGACGGTGATCGAGGACCTGCTCACGCGCTACATCGAAGCACTGGTCTACCAGGCGGTGGCCGAGAACATGGCCTCGGAGCAATCCGCCCGCATGGTGGCGATGAAGGCCGCCACCGACAACGCCGGCAACCTGATCGCCGAGCTGAAGCTGGTCTACAACAAGACCCGCCAAGCCGCGATCACCAAGGAACTGTCCGAAATCGTGAGCGGAGCAGCAGCCATCAGTGGCTGATGTGAACTCACGATTCGGTGAAGGCTAACTTGAGCGGAGCGAAAGTTAAGTGAGCAACGCGAACGGCCGGAACCAAATCGTCAGCGGCGCGGCCGCCATCAGCGGCTAACGCGCCAAAGCGCCGGCCGCACGCAACGAATACTGTTTGAAGGATTGAAAAAATGGCTAACACGCAAGCACAAGGCAAGATCGTCCAGTGCATCGGCGCCGTGGTGGACGTCGAGTTCCCGCGCGACAGGATGCCGCGTGTGTACGACGCGCTGAAGCTCGAAGGCTCGGCGCTGACGCTGGAAGTGCAGCAACAGCTGGGCGACGGCGTGGTGCGCACGATTGCGCTGGGCTCGTCCGACGGCCTGCGCCGCGGGCTGATGGTCAGCAACACCGGCGCGGCCATCACCGTGCCGGTCGGCAAGGCCACACTGGGCCGCATCATGGACGTGCTGGGTTCGCCGATCGATGAGCGCGGCCCGGTCGACCAGACGCTGACCGCGTCGATCCACCGCAAGGCCCCGACCTATGACGAGCTGAGCCCGTCGCAGGAACTGCTGGAAACCGGCATCAAGGTGATCGACTTGATCTGCCCGTTCGCCAAGGGCGGCAAGGTGGGTCTGTTCGGCGGCGCCGGTGTCGGCAAGACCGTGAACATGATGGAGTTGATCAACAACATCGCCAAGGCCCACTCGGGCTTGTCGGTGTTCGCCGGCGTCGGTGAGCGCACCCGCGAAGGCAACGACTTCTATCACGAGATGGCCGAATCGGGCGTCGTGAATCTGGAGAACCTGGGCGAGTCCAAGGTGTCCATGGTCTACGGCCAGATGAACGAGCCCCCGGGCAACCGCCTGCGCGTGGCGCTGACCGGCCTGACCATTGCCGAGTCGTTCCGCGACGAAGGCCGCGACGTGCTGTTCTTCGTCGACAACATCTACCGCTACACGCTGGCCGGTACCGAAGTGTCCGCACTGCTGGGCCGCATGCCGTCCGCGGTGGGCTACCAGCCGACACTGGCCGAAGAAATGGGCCGCCTGCAAGAGCGCATCACCTCGACCAAGGTCGGCTCGATCACCTCGATTCAGGCCGTGTACGTGCCGGCCGATGACTTGACCGACCCGTCGCCCGCCACCACCTTCGCGCACTTGGACGCCACCGTCGTGCTGTCGCGCGACATCGCGTCGCTGGGCATCTACCCGGCGGTGGATCCGCTGGACTCGAACAGCCGCCAGGTCGATCCCAACGTCGTCGGTGAAGAGCACTACAACACCACGCGTGCGGTTCAGTCGACGCTGCAGCGCTACAAGGAACTGCGCGACATCATCGCGATTCTCGGCATGGACGAGCTGTCGCCGGAAGACAAGCTGGCCGTGGCCCGCGCGCGCAAGATCCAGCGCTTCCTGTCGCAGCCCTTCCACGTCGCCGAAGTGTTCACCGGCTCGCCCGGCAAGTACGTGCCGCTGAAGGAAACCATCCGCGGCTTCAAGATGATCGTCGCCGGTGAATGCGATCACTTGCCTGAACAAGCTTTCTACATGGTCGGCACGATCGACGAGGCCTTCGAGAAGGCCAAGAAGATCAATTGATGGCCCCCCCCCGATGCGCCTTCGGCGCCTCCCCCCCAGGGGGGCACCACCAGCGGCCCGGCAAAGCCGGTTCCGCGTTGGCTGCTGAGCTAACCCGCCTGCGCGGCGGAGTGGAGTACTGATATGGCAACCATTCACGTCGATGTGGTCAGCGCCGAAGCGAGCATCTTCTCCGGCGAGGCGAAGTTCGTCGCGCTGCCCGGCGAGAACGGCGAGCTCGGCATCCTGCCGCGCCACACGCCGCTGATCACCCGCATCCGTCCCGGTGCGGTGCGCATCGAGCGCGCCGACACCGGCGAAGAAGAGTTCGTCTTCGTCGCCGGCGGCATCCTCGAAGTGCAACCCGGTACCGTGACGGTGCTGGCCGACACGGCGATCCGCGGCCATGACCTTGACGAGGCCAAGGCCAACGAAGCGAAGAAGCTGGCCGAAGAGGCGATGAAGAACGCCAAGACCGACATCGACTTTGCCCGCGCGCAGAGCGAGTTCGCGATGATGGCGGCGCAGATCGCGGCCATCACCAAGCTGCGCAAGAAGTAAGCTCTCTGCGCCCTCCAGGCAACGCCCGCCGCAACCCGGCGGGCGTTGCCGTTTCTGAGTGACACTGCACCGGCTGGCAACGGAGTGATCACGCATGGGCAAGAAGCAAGACAAGGCCGATCCTGGCAGCAAGGCGAGCAAAGCTGGCAAGGTCGGCAAGGCCGAATACCTTGAAAAGCTGGGTGCGCTGGAACTTGAACTGAACGCCATGGCCCGCTGGCTGCGGCACACCGGCCGGCGCGTGCTGGTGCTGATCGAAGGGCGTGACACGGCGGGCAAGGGCGGCGTGATCGCGGCGATCGCCGACACGCTGAACCCACGCCAGTGCCGCGCGGTGGCCCTGCCCAAACCCAGTGACCGCGAGCGCACGCAGTGGTACTTCCAGCGCTATGTGTCGCACCTGCCGGCGGCCGGCGAGATCGTGCTGTTCGATCGCAGCTGGTACAACCGCGCCGGCGTCGAGCGGGTGATGGGCTACTGCAGTGCCATCGAAGTGGCCGGTTTTCTGCAGCAGGCGCCGGTGTTCGAACGCCTGCTGGTCGACGACGGTGTGCTGCTGTTCAAGTACTGGCTCACCGTCGACCAGGAGAAGCAGGAAGAGCGCTTCGCCGAGCGGCGGGAAGATCCGCTCAAGCGCTGGAAGCTCTCGCCGATCGACCTCGAAGCCCGGCAAAAGTACGCCGACTATGGCCGCGCCCGCGACCAGATGCTCAAGGCCACGCACACCGAGCATGCACCCTGGACCCTGGTGGACTTCAACGACCAGCGGCGTGGCCGGCTGAGCTTGATCCGCCACCTGCTGGACCACCTGCCCGACACGGCAGTGCCCGAGGTCTTGCTCGACCTGCCGCCGCTGGGTCACCCGCCTTTGAAGGAGCGCTTCAAGGGGCCGCTGAAGCCGATCTGAAGCCACACCGCGCAGTAGACGCCCCCCGACCATGAGTCTGTTGAAGCAGGCCCTGCGTGCCGGCCTGTCGCCGGTGCGGCTCGCCGATGGCGCCGCCACGCAGCAACTGGTGATCGCCGGGGCGGCCGGCCCCTTGGGCGCGGCTGTGCTGGAGCAAGCGCTGGGGCAAGGCCAGTGGGGGGCTGTCTCTGCGCTGGTGACGCAACCACTGGAAGTAGCCTTGCGCGGCTTGGTCGCGGTGCAGGTCGGCGCGGAGCTGAGCCCTGCCGCGGCGTTTGCGAAGCCCCCCGACACCGCCATCGTCGTGTTCGACCGCGAGCGCTCGTTCCACGGGCGCGAGGCTGCTTTCCTGCGGCCGCAGCCGGACCGCTTGGCGGCGTTGGCGCGCTGGCTGCAAGCCCAAGGCGTGCAGCGGCTGGTGCTGGTGATGCCGCATGCGCCGTCGCTGCTGCCGCAGGCGCTGAAGGCCGGCCTGGCATCGCTGGACGAGCAGGCGGTGGCCGCGCTGGGTTTCGCGCAGTTCGTCATCGTGCGGCCCACACGCTTGGGGGCCGGCGCTGAAGCTGAGGGCCTGACAACGAACTGGCCTCACGCGATGTTGTCGCGGCTGGCCGCAGGCCTCCTGGCGCAGCTGCGCTGGATGGTGCCGCAGCGTGACCAGCCGCTGCGGGCCAGCAAGGTGGCGCAGTTCGTCATCGCGCTGGCACAGGCCCTGCCGCAATGGCCCACGGGGACCCGCGTTGCCCCGCCGGAACTGCTGTGGGACTGGGCCCAGCCCGGCGGCGGTGAGCCGGTGCTGCAGGCCTGGCTGCGCGACGGCCGGTGGTCGGCCGCGGTGCAGCCGGCGCAGCGCTGGTAGATCAGGCCCGGCTCAGGCGTCGAACGCGCCGACCACCGTGCGCCGCGCCGCCGGCCGCGCGCGTTCCTGCAACTCCTGCAGCAGCGCCGCGAAATAGGCCAGCGACGGCGTCGGTTTGCCCGGCTCCTTGGCGGCATCGTCCCAGCGCCGCAGCATCACGGCTTGTGGCGAGAAGCTTTCGTTCTCGAAGCGCTGGCACTCGTCGTCGGCCATCGCGCCGCCTTGCAGGTCCAGCGACAGCAGCGAGGCCGGCGACAGCGTGGCCTGGTAGGCCGGCTCGGTGGCCACCAGGTAGCGCTTGGCCGCGACATGCAGACGAATCGGCTCCAGCACCTCGGGCCCGAAAGCGGCGGCCAGCCAGGGCAGCGCACGCAGCTGGTGCTGGTTGTCGCTGCGATCGTCGCCGATGGCACCGCCCTCATCGAAGTCGCCGATGTCGTGCAGCAACGCCGCGGCCACCAGCGGCAGGTCGGCGCCGGCCCACTCGGCCAACTGGGCACTCTGCAGCGCGTGTTCCAGCGCGCTCACCGATTCACGCCGCCCTCCGTCGTAGGGCTGGCTGCCGTGACGCTCGAACAGGTCCAGGATGCGCTCGATGACCTCGGCGCCGGTGATCTGCGATTCCATGCGGTGCTGCTCCAATCGGGTTTCCGATCGACCATAGCATGGGGTCGTGACGTCGGCGTTGACCTCGGACAAGACCCGCCGGGCGCGATAATTCGCACCATGTACGCGCCGCTTCAGAACGACACTTTCCTGCGCGCCTGCCTGCGCCAGCCCACCGACTACACGCCGCTGTGGCTGATGCGACAGGCCGGTCGCTATCTGCCGGAGTACCGGGCCACGCGCGCGCAAGCCGGCAGCTTCATGGGCCTGGCCACGCAGCCGGACTACGCCACCGAGGTCACGCTGCAGCCGCTGGAGCGCTACGCACTCGACGCGGCGATCCTGTTCTCCGACATCCTGACCGTGCCCGATGCGATGGGCCTGGGCCTGTCCTTCGCCGCCGGCGAGGGCCCGCGCTTTGCACACCCGCTGCGCGACGAGGCCGCGGTCGCCGCGCTGCAAGTACCGGATCTCGACAAGCTGCGCTACGTGTTCGACGCCGTCACGTCCATCCGCAAGGCCTTGAACGGCCGCGTGCCGCTGATCGGCTTCTCCGGCAGCCCGTGGACGCTGGCCTGCTACATGGTCGAAGGCGCCGGCTCGGACGACTACCGGCTGGTCAAGACCCTGCTCTACAGCCGGCCCGACCTGATGCACCGCATCCTGGCCATCAATGCCGACGCGGTGGCGGCCTACCTGAACGCCCAGATCGAAGCCGGCGCGCAGGCGGTGATGGTCTTCGATTCCTGGGGCGGCGTGCTCGAGCACCGGGCCTTCCAGCAGTTCAGCCTGGCCTACACGCAGCGCGTGGTCTCGCAGTTGAAGCGTGAGAACGAGGGCCAGCGTGTGCCCTGCATTGTCTTCACCAAGGGCGGCGGCCTCTGGCTGGAGCAGATTGCCGCCACCGGGGCCGACGTGGTGGGGCTGGACTGGACCTGCGACCTCGGCGCCGCGCGCGCGCGCATCGACGACCGTGTCGCGCTGCAGGGCAACCTCGATCCGATGGTGCTGTTCGCGTCACCCGACGCGGTGGCCGCCGAAGCCCGCGCGGTGCTGGACAGCTTCGGCCGCGCTCAGCGCGCCGATGGCCGCTTCGGCGGCCATGTCTTCAACCTCGGCCATGGCATCAACCAGCACACCCCGACTGAGCATGTGCAGGCCCTGGTCGAGACCGTTCATGCCCACTCGCGCACGCTGCGACAAGCGGGTTGACCCGCATTTCTTTTTGAGGGCATGCGCAAGGGTGAGTGAGTGCTCAGGGCTTGACTTATCCCCAAAATGTCGATCCCGTGAAACTGGCCGCCGCGAGTGTGCAATGCACCATGAGATATTGCGCAAACTCGTGCCAAGTGCTTGATTCATAACAAATTTCCGCCACTGCTGCAGGAATGGGCAATCCAGCGCGAACGCCGACAGATCAAGCACTTAGCGCATCCGTGGGCAGCTTTCCCACAAAGTTATCCACAGAAGTCGGGGACAGATTGAAAACTCGTTTCCAATCATGAACTTAGCGGCTTTTCTTGATGTGGATGCGAGTTTTCGGCGCCAAACTGCAGAGGCCGGCGCTTGACATCGCCGGTGCGCGTGCGGGTGCTTGTCGAGACACCGCAGCACAGCGGGCTGGTCGGCCCGCTGGATTACCTCAGCGAGCGCCCGCTCATGCCGGGCACCTTGGTGCGTGTGCCGCTGGGCCGGCGCGAGGTGCTGGGCATCAGCTGGCACGACCGGGCGGCGCCGGATCAGGCGCCACCGGAAGCGGCGGTGCTGCGCCCGGTGGCCGGTGTGTTCGAGGGCCTCGCCCCCTTGCCGTCACCGTGGCTGGCGCTGGTGGACTTTGCCGCCGCCTACTACCAGCGCGGCCTCGGTGAATTGGCGCTGGCGGTGCTGCCGCCCGAACTGCGCAAGATCGATGCACCGGGCCTGGCCAAGCGCCAGGCGCGCCTGCTGAAAAAGCTGCAGCGCGAGGGCACCGCACCGGCCCTGCCGGCGCAAGCCGACGCGCCGTCGCGGCCGGCACTGGGCCCTGAACAGCAGCAGGCGCTGGCGGCGTTCGACAGCGCGCTGGCCGAAGCCCGGCCCCTGCCGCTGCTGCTGCACGGCGTCACCGGCAGCGGCAAGACCGAGGTCTACTTGCGCGCCGCCGAGCAGGTGCTGGCGGCCGGCCGGCAGGCGCTGGTGCTGGTGCCCGAGATCAACCTGACGCCGCAGCTCGAGCGCCGCTTCACCGAACGTTTCCCCGGCCGCCGGCTGGTCGCCATGCACAGCGGGCTGACGCCGGTGCAGCGCCTGTCGCACTGGCTCACCGCGCTGCTGGGCCAGGCCGACATCGTGCTGGGCACGCGCATGTCGGTGTTCGCGCCGTTGCCGCGGCTGGGCCTGATCGTCGTCGACGAAGAGCACGACCCGTCCTACAAGCAGCAGGAAGGTGCGCGCTACTCGGCGCGCGACCTGGCGGTCTACCGCGGCCACCTGGAGCGCGTGCCGGTGATCCTGGGCTCGGCAACGCCGGCACTGGAAAGTTGGCAGCGCGCACTGGACGGTCGCTACCGGCGGCTGGAGATGGCGCAGCGCATCGGCGGCGGCGTGCTGCCGCGCGTGCGCCTGTTCGACATGGGCGTGCTGCCGCGTGAAAGGAGCGGCCCCGGGAACAGCCAGGTGCCGGTGCTGGCGCCGCCGGTGCTGCAGAGCCTGCGCGAGCGCATCCAACGCGGCGAACAAAGCCTGGTGTTCCTGAACCGGCGCGGTTATGCGCCGGTGCTGCACTGCGCCGATTGCGGCTGGAAAAGCGGCTGCCCGCATTGCAGCGCCTGGCGCGTGTTCCACAAGGGCGAACGCACATTGCGCTGTCACCACTGCGGTTTCACCGAGCGCGTGCCGCGCGCCTGCCCCGATTGCGGCAACCTCGACATCGCACCGATCGGCCGCGGCACCGAGAAGCTCGAAGAACAGCTGGCCGAACTGCTGCCCGGCGCCCGCATCGCGCGGCTCGATGCCGACACCGCGCGCGGCAAGGGTCAGCTCGAAAGCCGCCTGGCCGAGGTGCATGCCGGCGAGGTGGACATCCTGGTCGGCACGCAGATGGTGACCAAGGGCCACGACTTCCGCCGCATCACGCTGGTGGTGGCGATGAACCCGGACAGCGCGCTGTTCGCCAGCGACTTCCGCGCGCCCGAGCGGCTGTTCGCGCTGCTGATGCAAGCCGGTGGCCGCGCCGGGCGCGATGCCGAAGCGGCCGAGCGCAGCGAGATGTGGGTGCAGACCTGGCATCCCCAACATGCGTTGTACGCGGCCCTGAAAACGCATGATTTCGCCGCCTTCGCCGCCAGTCAGCTGGCCGAACGCCGCAGCGCCGGCCTGCCGCCCTTCAGCCACCTGGCGCTGTTGCGCGCCGAGGCGAAGGATGTCGCGGTGGCCACCGCCTTCCTGCGCGCCGCGGCCGAGTGCGCCGCCCGGCTGGCCGGCGCCGACGAGGTGACCGTCTACCCGCCAGTGCCGCCGTCGGTCTCGAAAGTGGCCGGCATCGAGCGCATGCAGATGCTGGTGGAATCGCCCTCGCGCATGCGCCTGCAGCGCTTGCTCAGCGACTGGCTGGCGCAGCTGCACGCACTGCGCCCGCAGCACAAAGGGCTGGCGCGCTGGGCCATCGACGTGGACCCCCTCGCGATCTGAACTTGGCGCTCAGGCGGGGTTCACGCCGAACAACCAGGCCAGCGCGCTGAAGCTGACAAAGGCCAGCGCGGTCGACGTCATGATGATGCGGGCGATGCGGCCGTTGTCGGCACCGTAGCGTTCAGCCAGCAGCGAGACATTGCTGGCGCTGGGCAGCGCGGCGGCCAGCGTCATCACCATCAGCTGGAAGCTCGACAGCGGCGCGCCGAGCTGGCGTGCCGCCGCGCCCAGCGCCAGCACCAGCAGCGGGTGCACGAACAGCTTGATCAGCGCCACCGGCACGAAGCGGCTGGGTGGCGTGCGGGTGTGCACATGCTGGGCGGCGCGGTGCAGTACCGCGCCGATCGTGAACAGCGCCACCGGGCTGGCCGCGTCGGCCAGCATGCGCACCACCACGTCGACCGGGCCGCTGGTCTGGAAGCCCGACACCGAACACAGCGCGCCCAGCGCAATCGACCAGGGCAGCGGGTTCGACAGCGCGCCGCGCAACGCCCGCAGCACCGCCGTGCGCGCGCCATGTTCGGCCGCGCCATGGGCCTGGGCCAGCGCAATGCACAACGAGCTGGTGAAGAACAGATCGGCCAGCACGGTGCAGATCACCGGCCCGGCGGCAGTGGGCCCGAGCAGCGCCACCAGCAGCGGCACGCCCATGAAGCCGGTGTTCGGGAAGGCAGCGACCAGCGCGCCGAAAGCGGCGTCCTTCAGGCCCACCGGTTCTTTCAGCGTCACGGCGATCGTGAAGAACACGATCATCAGCGCACACACCAGGTAGACCAGCAGGACCGACGGGTTCAGCAGCTGCAGCACCGGTGTGTTCATGCCGAAGCGGAACAGCAGGCAGGGCAGCGAAAAATACAGCACGAAGGCGTTCAGCCCCGGGATCGCCGATTCGGGCAGCACATGCCGGCGCGCCGCGAGGTAACCCGCCAGC
>NZ_DATILJ010000264.1:0-37757 GCF_035476535.1 Aquabacterium sp. | reverse complement strand
GAAGGTTGTCGAGTTGCCGGGCCCGCCACCGGTCAGCACGAAAGGTTCGGTGTAGATCATGAAACTGTCCATGAAACGCAGCAGCACCGCGATCATCAGCACGCCGCGCATCTTGGGCAGCTGGATGTAGCGGAACACGGCGAGCTTGCTGGCGCCGTCGATGCGCGCGGCCTGGTAATAGGCGTCGGGAATCGAGCGCAGGCCGGCGAAGCAAAGCAGCGCGACCAGCGGTGTCCAGTGCCACACGTCCATCAGCAGCACCGTCAGCCAGGCGTCACGCGAGTTGCCGGTGTAGCTGTAGTCGATGCCCAGCTTTTGCAGCGCAGCGCCGAAGAGGCCGATGTCGGCCCGGCCGAAGATCTGCCAGATGGTGCCGACGACGTTCCACGGGATCAGCAGCGACAAGGCGACGATCACCAGCACCGCGGACGACTTCCATCCTGTCGCCGGCATCGCCAGCGCGAGTGCGATGCCCAGCGGGATCTCGACCAGCAGCACCGCCAGCGAGTAGGTCAGCTGGCGCAGCAGCGCGGCATGCAGGTCGCTGTCGCGCATCACCGAGGCGAACCACTCGGTACCGACGAAGACGCGACGGTCCGGCGAGATGATGTCCTGCACCGAATAGTTCACCACCGTCATCAGCGGCAGCACCGCCGAGAAGGCGACGCAGATGAACACCGGCAGCACCAGCCACCAGGCTTTTTGATTAACCGGCTTCATGCCGCCACCTCGATCAGGGTTTCGTCCTTGGCATAGAAACAGGTGTGGCTGCCCACCACACCCAGCCACACCGTCGAACCGGTCGATGGCACCTGCGTATCCGGACTCAAGCGCGCCCGCACCGTCGCTTCGCCAATGCGCGCGGTCAGCAACCAGTAGGTGCCGATGTCCTGCACCTGCACGACGGTGGCCAACAAAGCGCCGGAATCACCCTCATGCGCCAGCGTCACGTACTCCGGCCGCACGCCAGCTGTCACCGCGGATTCAGGGGCCGCAGGCACCAGCGAAGCCGGCAAAAAATTCATGCCCGGCGAGCCGATGAAGTGGCCGACAAACATGTGCTCGGGCCGCTCGAACAGCGCGTCGGCCGAACCGACCTGCACCGCACGGCCGCGGGTCATCACCACCACCTGGTCGGCAAAGGTCAGCGCCTCCACCTGATCGTGCGTGACGTAGATCAGCGTCAGCTTCAGCTCATGATGGATCTGCTTCAACTTGCGGCGCAGCTGCCATTTCAGGTGCGGGTCGATCACCGTCAGCGGCTCGTCGAACAGCACCGCCGAGACATCCTCGCGCACCAGGCCGCGGCCCAGCGAAATCTTCTGCTTGGCGTCGGCCGCCAGGCCGGCCGCGCGCTGGTCCATCTGAGCAGACAACTCCAGCATTTCGGCGATCTTGCCGACGCGGGCCTTGATGCGATCCGGCGCCACGCCGCGGTTGCGCAGCGGGAAGGCCAGGTTCTCGGCCACCGTCATCGTGTCGTAGATCACCGGGAACTGGAACACCTGCGCGATGTTGCGCTGCTGCGGTGTCTTGGCCGTGACATCCTCGCCGCCGAATTTCACCGTGCCATGCGAGGGGCGCACCAGGCCGGAGATGATGTTCAGCATCGTCGTCTTGCCACAGCCCGAAGGGCCCAGCAAGGCATAGGCGCCGCCGTCGTCGAAGCTCATCTTCAACGGCAGCAGGGCGTAGTCGGCGTCCACCTTCGGATTCGGGCGGTAGGCGTGGGCCAGGTCGAGGTCGATGCGGGCCATGTCAGTTCCCTCTTTTCGCGGGCGCGACCAGCAGTTCGCCCTTGGGGTCGAACACATAGGCCTGCGCCGGGTCGAGGTACAGCGTGATCGGGGCACCGAGGTCGAAGTAGTGCACGCCGGTGAGTTGGGCGACGACTTCGCCAGCATCGGTGTGCACATGCACGAAGGTGTCGGAGCCGGAGATTTCGGCCAGTTCCACGCGGCCGGGCAAGGCCACGTCGTTGTCGCGCTGATGCACACGCAAGGCGCTCGCCCGCACACCCACGGTCAGGCCGCCATCGAACTGCCGGGCCAGGGGCACCTGCAGTTGCAGGCCACCGCTCAACTGCACGCCAATGGACGCGGCCTTGGCCTCGATCAGGTTCATCGGCGGATCGCTGAAGGCACGCGCCACGCGGATCGACTTCGGCCGCTGGAAGACTTCGGCCGTCGGGCCGTATTGCAGCACTTCACCGGCGTCCATCACGGCGGTGTAGCCGCCCAGCAGCAAGGCCTCGGTCGGCTCGGTGGTGGCATAGACGACGGTGGAGTCGCCGGTGGCGAACAGCGCAGAAAGTTCTTCCCGCAGCTCTTCGCGCAGCTTGTAATCCAGATTCACCAGTGGTTCGTCCAGCAGCATCAGCGGCGCGTTCTTGGCCAAGGCGCGGGCCAGTGCCACACGCTGCTGCTGGCCACCGGAGAGTTCGGCCGGCAGGCGTTGCAGGAAGGGCTCGATGTGCAGCTTCTTCGCCAGCTCCATCACGCGCTGGCCGATGGTCGTGCGGTCGGCCTTGCCACGCAGCTTCAGTGGCGAGGCGATGTTGTCGGCCACCGTCATCGACGGGTAGTTGATGAACTGCTGATAGACCATCGCGACATTGCGTTCGCGCACCGGCATGCCGGTGACGTCTTCGCTGTTGACCCACACACGGCCGTGGCTGGGCTGGTCCAGGCCGGCCATCAGGCGCATCAGCGTGGTCTTGCCGGCCTGCGTGGCACCCAGCAGCACCGTCACGGCATGCGGCTGCAGCACCATGTCCAGCGGGTAGAGGTGCGTGGCCGCCCCCACCTGCTTGTCCACGCTCTCGAGCCTCAGCTCCATGACTTCTCCATCGATACCGGTTCCACGCTGACCTTGGGGATGTGGTGGGCGCACCAGGCCGCCACCTGGGCGCGGCCCGCGGCGTCCAGGTGCAGGCCGAGCTTGGTGCGGCGCCACAGGATGTCGTCGGCGCTGCAGGCCCACTCCTCGCGCACGAGATAGTTCAGCTCGGCCTCGTAGACGCCGGGTGCCACTTCGGCGCCGGCTGATGCACCGTCCGCTAACAGCAATTCGACGCGGCTGCCGTACAGCCGGGCCCAGCGGCGCAGCACCGCGGCGGGCAGCATCGGGTGGCGCTGCTGCAGCACCGAGGCAAAACGCTGCAGGTCGGTGTCCGGGCGCTGTGGTTTGCCGATCCAGGCCTGCAGGTCGCCGCCGGGCATCACCGCACCATGGGTCCAGGGGCGGGCGCCGGGCTGCAGCGGGCCGCTCAGCAGATCGGCGGCTTCTTCGCCGAGCAGGCGGAACGTGGTGAGCTTGCCGCCCCACACATTGAGCAGCGGCGCGCCGCCTTGCATGTCGAGCTCCAGCAGGTAGTCGCGCGTCACCGCCGCGGCGTCGCTCGATTCATCGTCGATCAGGGGGCGCACGCCGGAGTAGCTCCACACCACGTCGGCCGGCAGGATGGGCTTGGCGAAGTAGCGGCTGGCCTGCTCGCAGAGGTACTGCACTTCCTCGTCGTCGATCTTCGCGGCACCAATGGCGCCATGGTGCTCGATGTCGGTGGTGCCGATCAGCGTGAAATCCTCTTCGTAGGGCTGCACGAAGATGATGCGCTTGTCGGGGTTCTGGAAGATGTAGGCGTGATCGTGGTCGAACAGCTTGGGCACGACGATGTGGCTGCCCTTGACCAGGCGCAGCGCCTTGACGTCCTGGCGATGAGCAGCATCACGCAGGAACTGCGCGGCCCAGGGCCCGGCGGCATTGACCAGCGCGCGCGCCTTGAGCGGATGCGTCACGCCATCCGCCGTTTGCAGCGTGGTCACCCAGCCATCGGCCTGGCGCTCGGCGCCGGTGCAGGCGCAGCGCGTCAGCACGGTGGCGCCGCGTTGCACCGCGTCGATGGCACACAGCACCACCAGGCGTGCATCGTCGACCCAGCCATCGGAGTAGACGAAGCCCTTGGTGTAGTGCGGCTTCAATGCACGGCCCGACGGATGGCGGCGCAGGTTCAGCGAAGCGGAGCCGGGCAGCATCTCGCGCTTGGCCAGGTGGTCGTACAGGAACAGCCCGGCGCGCAGCATCCAGGCCGGACGCATCGACGGGTCGTGCGGCATCACGATGCGCAGCGGCCGCATGATGTGCGGTGCGCCGCGCAGCAGGCCTTCGCGTTCGGCCAGCGCCTTGCGCACCAGCGAGAACTCGTAGTACTCCAGGTAGCGCAGGCCACCATGGATCAGCTTGGTCGAAGCCGACGAGGTGTGCTGTGCCAGGTCTTCGCGCTCGACCAGCACCACCTTCAGGCCACGGCCGGACAGGTCGCGCGCAATGCCGACGCCATTGACGCCGCCGCCGACGACGAGCACATCGCAGGCCGCCGGCGGCACGCTGGCGCGGGCCGACGACAGTGCGCCCGGCCGCAGCTCGCCCGTGGGCGGGATCGGTGGTGGCAAACCCATGGAAACAGTGCTCTCCGCCAGTCAGCGCCGGTCTTGTTCAAGGCCGGCAGGTCAACGCGATTTGATTCGTTTTGCTTTTCTTTTTTTCTTTATACCTCTCAAACGAACATTGGCCGCCGTGGTTTTCCCCTAAGCGGATTCGTTTTCGTTCGATTTAGGCTCGACACCGCAGCAGCGATTCGCCACCGAACACATGACACCGAACCCCCGCCAGGCTCAATTGCTGGACGAAGTGAGCACGCTCGGCAGCGTCACCGTCGAAGCCCTGGCCGAGAAGCTCAACGTCACGCTGCAGACCGTGCGGCGTGATGTGCAGCGCATGGCCGATGCCGGTCTGGTCGCGCGCTTTCACGGCGGCGTGCGCGTGCTCAGCTCGACCACCGAGAACATCGCCTACCGGCAGCGCCAATCGATGAACGCCGATGGCAAGACCGCCATCGCACGCCTGGTGGCCGGACGTATTCCCGAAGGTTGCTCGTTGTTCCTGAACATCGGGACAACGATCGAAGCGGTGGCCCGCGAACTGGTGCGCCGCCGCGGCCTGCGCGTGATAACGAACAACCTGAACGTCGCGATGATCCTGTCGGACAACCCCGATTGCGAACTGATCATCGCCGGCGGCCTGGTGCGCTCGCGCGACCGCGGCATCGTCGGCGAAGCGACGATCGACTTCATGCGCCAGTTCAAGGTCGACATCGGCTTGATCGGCATCTCGGCGATCGAAGCCGACGGCACGCTGCGCGACTACGACTACCGCGAAGTGAAAGTGGCACGCACGATCATCGATCATTCGCGCGAGACCTGGCTGGCCGCCGACCACGGCAAGTTCAACCGCCCGGCGATGGTGGAACTGGCTCGCCTGAGCCACATCGACCGCATCTTCACCGACCGCATGCCGCCGGACCCGTTCCCGGCGCTGCTGGCCGATGCTGGCGTGGAACTGGACGTGGCTCTGGCTTAGCCGAACCGAAGGACGACCATGACTTATCTGCTCGCCCTGGACCAGGGCACCTCCAGCTCCCGCAGCATCGTGTTCGACCGCGCCGGCCGCATCGTCACGATGGCACAGCGCGAGTTCCGCCAGATCTACCCGCAACCCGGCTGGGTCGAGCATGACCCCGAGGAGATCTGGCAGACCCAGCTGGCCACCGCGCAGCAGGCGCTGGCGCAAGCCAATCTAACGGCCAAAGACATCGTCGCGATCGGCATCACCAACCAGCGCGAGACCACGCTGGTGTGGAACCGCCGCACCGGCTTGCCCATCCACAACGCCATCGTCTGGCAGGACCGGCGCGGCGAGCCGTTGTGCGCGCAGCTGCGCGCGCAGGGCCATGAAGAGCAGGTGCGCCGCTCCACCGGCCTGGTGATCGATGCGTACTTCTCGGCCACCAAGATCCGCTGGATCCTCGACCATGTGAAGGGTGCGCACATCGCCGCCGCGCAGGGCGACCTGGCCTTCGGCACCGTGGACAGCTGGCTGCTGTGGAAGCTGACCGGCGGCCAGGTGCATGCCACCGATGTCAGCAATGCCTCGCGCACGATGCTGTACGACATCCGCCACAACACCTGGGACCATGAGCTGCTGAAGCTGCTGCATGTGCCCGACAGCCTGCTGCCGCAGGTGCACCCGTCCAGCCATGTGTTCGGCGAGACGCAGCCGCAGATGTTCGGCGCGCCGATCAAGGTGGCAGGCATCGCCGGCGACCAACAGAGCGCGCTGTTCGGCCAGGCCTGCTTCAAGGCCGGGTTGGCGAAGAACACCTATGGCACCGGCTGCTTCATGCTGATGCACACCGGCGAGAAGTTCCAGCGCTCGGCCAACGGTCTGATCACCACCGCTGCAGCACAGCCCGGCGCGAAGCCGGAGTTCGCCTTCGAAGGCAGCGTGTTCATCGGCGGCGCCGTGGTGCAGTGGCTGCGCGACGGGCTGAATGCCATCAAGGCCAGCGGCGAGGTGCAGGGCCTGGCCGAAAGCGTGCCCGATGCCGGCGGTGTGATGTTCGTGCCGGCCTTCACCGGGCTGGGCGCGCCGTACTGGGATGCGAATGCGCGCGGCGCGATCGTCGGCCTCACGCGCGGCAGCACAGTGGCGCACATCGCCCGCGCGGCGCTGGAGAGCATCGCCTTCCAGAGCGCGGCGCTGCTGCAGGCGATGAGCCGCGATGCGCAGGCGTCAGGCGGTTCGTCGGTGGCCGAGTTGCGCGTCGACGGCGGCGCCTGCGTCAACGACCTGCTGATGCAGTTCCAGGCCGACCTGCTGGGCATTCCCGTCGTGCGGCCGCAGGTGGTCGAGACCACCGCGCTGGGGGCCGCTTACCTGGCGGGTTTGGCCACCGGCGTCTACCAGGACCTGGATGAACTCTCGGCGCTGTGGCAGGTGGAACGTCGCTTCCACCCGACGATGCCGCGGGAACGCGCGCAGCAGCTGATGGCGAACTGGGAGCGGGCGGTGCGGCAGACAACGGCGGTGTAACACAGCGTCGCACACGGCCCACACACGGCCCCTACACGGCCCGCATCCGGGCCGCGCGCGGTCGCTATCATCGCGACGAACTTCAGCGCGGCCGCCCCATGCGCAAGCCCATCAGCACCGAAGACCTCTGGCGCATCGAGCGCATCGGCGCCATCAGCGCGTCGCCCGATGGCACCCGTGCGGTCTGCGCCGTGACGCAGTACTCGATGGAGAACAACAACAGCAGCACGCAGCTGTGGCTGCTGCGCACCGATGCTTCGGCGCCGCCGCGGCGCTTGACCACGCACGGCGCGAAGAACAGCCGGCCCGCCTGGTCGCCGCGCGGCGACTGCATCGGCTTTCTTGGCACCCGTGAGCAAGAAGGCCACAAGGACGAGGTGCCGCAGCTCTACCTGGTCTCGCCCGACGGCGGCGAAGCGCAGCGCGCGGCTCAGGTGCTGCCCGGCATCGAATCCTTCCGCTGGCTGCCCGATGGCCGCGGCATCGTCTTCGCGGCCTGGGTCTGGCCCGAACTGAAAGGCGCCAAGGCCCAGGCCCGGCGCTACAAGGAACACAACGAACGCAAGACCTCGGGCTACGCCACCAGTGAAGCGCAGCACTGCTGCTTCGACCACCGGCACCCGATGGCGCGCGTGGTGCACCTGCTGCGGCTGGACCTGGCCAGCGGGCGCATCACCGACCTGTTCGAAGGCACGCCCTTCGAGCTGCCGCGCGACGACCTGGCGCCCGAACCCTTCGATGTCAGCCCGGATGGCCGGTGCGTAGCTTTCGCCTTCGACTCCGCGCCGGTCAAGGTGGCCGGCCAGCGCCGCGCCATCGCCGAACTGGAACTCGCCACGCCCCGGGTCCGCCGCATCGCCGACGCGCCGGACTGGGATTTCGACCTGCCGCGCTACAGCCCCGACGGCCGGCAGGTGGCCGTGCTCGCCGCTCAGATCGGGCGCAAGCACACGATGCCGATCAAGCCCGCGCTGCTGGACCGCGGCGGCCACTGGCGCGCACTGGGCACGCAGTGGGACCATGAAGCCGGTGCGGCGCCGGTCTGGTCGCGCGACGGCCACGCGCTGTACCTCAGCGCCGAATCCCGGGGCCGCAACCCGCTGTGGCGCTGCGATCTGGCCAGCGACAGCTTCGAGATCGTCACCGCCGGCGGCTGGGTGCAGGGCTTCGACATCGCCGGCTCACCCGGCGATGAGCTGGTGCTGACGATGGAAGACGCCCACAGCCACCCGGTGCGTGTCTTCGCGCGAAGGATGGGCGGAAAAGCCGGCGGTGAGCGCCGGCGTCTGGAGCGCTTCAACGATGCTTTGTTGAAGCGCCTGGACTTCGGCGAGACCCAGGAGGTCACGCTCACCGGCGCCTTGGGCGAGGCCGTGCAGATGTGGCTGACCTTCCCGCCCGGCTTCGACGCACGGCGCAAGCACCCGGTGATGCAGGTCATCCACGGCGGCCCGTTCGTCGCGTCGGGCGACAGCTTCAACTACCGCTGGAACGCGCACCTGCTGGCCTCGCGCGGCCACGTGGTGGCGCAGGTCAACTACCACGGCTCCAGCGGTTTCGGCTGGGCTTTCAAGGACAGCATCGTCGGCCGCCTGGCGACGCTGGAGCTGCAGGACATCGAAGCCGGCAGCGACTGGCTGCTGCGCCAGCGCTGGGCCGACAAGCGCCGGCTCTATGCCGCCGGCGCCAGCTATGGCGGCTTCATGGTGGCGTGGATGAACGGCCATGTGCCGGCCGGCCGCTACCGCGCCTACGTCTGCCATGCCGGCGTGTTCGACCGCATCGCGACCTTCGCGGCGGACTCCTACGCCCAACGCCCGAAAGACCTGGATGCGTGGTACTGGGACGACATGCCCAAGGTGCTGGCGCAGAGCCCGCACGCCAGCGCCGCACAGATGAACACGCCGACCCTGGTGATCCACGGTGCCCAGGACTACCGCGTGCCCGACGCCAACGGCCTGGCCTACTACAACACGCTGAAGGCGCGTGGGGTCGATGCCCGGCTGCTGTGGTTTCCGGACGAGAACCACTGGGTGCTGAAACCGCGCAATTCACGGCAGTGGGTTGCCGAATTCTTTGCGTGGCTGGCGCGGCATGGGGACGCCGCTGCCGCACCGGCGCGATGACGGTTCCGGTGTGCGAAACCACCGGTATCCCGACACGCTGGACGACAAACGATACGCACAAAGTGGGCGGCAGTAGCACCATTGAAACCTGCGGCGTCCACACTGCCGGTCACGCACTGGAGTCCACCATGAACCCCGTTTCCCTGATCCACCTGTCCCCCGACATGATGCGCAATCTGCAGGCCACGCACAGCGGCCAGGGCCTGCCGCAGACCAGCGGCCAGCGTGGCGAGCGCAGCTGGGCCATGGCGCTGATGCTGATCACCGCCTGCGCGGCCATCGCTTTCGCCTGCCTGGGCTGAAGCCCAGCCTGCGTTAAGCTGCCCTGGGCCGGGCGGCGGCGTGCCACCCGGCTTCGGCCAGGGTGTGCACCAGGATGTTCGAACTCGAACTGAAGTTCCAGATTCCCGCCGAGCGGCGCCAGGCCTTGCAGCGTGCGGTGAACACACCCGCTGCAAGCACACAGCGCCTGCAAGCCCGCTACTTCGACACACCCGATCGCCGCCTCGCCGCCGCCGCGCTGGCGCTGCGCATGCGCAAGGAAGGCCCGCGCTGGGTGCAGACCCTCAAGGGCGCCGGTGACGGCCACCTGAAGCGGCTGGAGCACGAGGTGCCGGTGGCCGGCGCGCGCGGCGGCGTGCCGGTGCTGGACATCCAGCGCCATGCCGGCACACCGGTGGGCAAGCAGCTGCTGGCCGCGCTGGACGATGCCGCGCCGGCCTTGGCGCTGGTGTATCAAACCGACATCCGGCGCACGACACGCCTGCTGCGCAGCGGCGGCGCGCTGATCGAACTGGCGCTGGACATCGGCGAGATCCGCGCCGGCGATGCGCGCCTGCCGGTGTGCGAGCTGGAGCTCGAACTCAAGCGTGGCGATGTGGCCGCGCTGACCAGCCTGGCCAGCCGCTGGGCGGCACGCCATGGCCTGTGGCTGGACGTGCGCAGCAAGTCAGAACGCGGCGACCTGTTGGCGCGCGGCGAGCCGGCCAACCCGCCGGTGCTGGCGCGCACGCCCCCGCTGCACGGCAGGCTCGCACCCGATGCGGCGCTGCGTTGCATGGTCGGCAGCTGCCTGGCCCACGCGCTGCCGAATGCCGCCGCGGTGGCGGGCGACAGCGGCGGGCCCGAGCACCTGCATCAGCTGCGCGTGGCGCTGCGCCGCTTGCGCAGCGCGCTGCGGCTGTTCGGCGACTGGTCGCCTGCCACCGAGGCCGGCTGGTCACCCGCGCTGGCCACGCTGTTCAGCCGGCTGGGCGCGGCGCGGGATCGCGACATGCTGACGGCTTCCGTCTGGCCCGAACTGATGCGGGCCGGTGCGCCCGCTCTTCACGCCCCGTCGGCGCCGCCCGAAGCCGATGCCGATCCGCTGCCGGGAGAGACCTGTCGCGAACCTGCCTGCACCGCTCTGATGCTGGACCTGATGCGATTTGCCCATGGTGAGGCGCCGGCCCAGCCCACCGACACGGCGGCCGAAGCGAGCGCAAGCGCGGCCGCCGACGCGCCCCGGCTGGCCACCCTGGCCCGCCAGCGCCTCAAGCGCCTGCACCGCCAGCTGCAGCGCGACGCACGCGCCTTCGCCACGGCCGACGATGCGGCGCGGCACCGCACCCGCAAGCGGCTGAAACGCTTGCGTTATGGCGTCGAGCTCAGCGCCGGCCTGTCGCGCGCCAAGGCCGTCAAGCGCTACCTGGCTTGCCTGCGGCCGGCGCAAGATGTGCTGGGCCGCTACAACGACCTGTGCGTGGCCGACGCGCTGTTCCGCGCGCAGCTGCCGCAGGACGCGCAGGCCTGGTTTGCAGTGGGCTGGATTGCCGCGCGGCGGGAACAGCTGTTGGGCAAGGCGGTTCAGGCCGTCGAGCGCCTGGCCGATCTGCCACGCGTTCCTTGATCCCGGCACCCCGGGGCCGATACGCACGACGCCTGACAGGCCGGGTGGCGGCGCTGCGAACCCTGGTCTACTGGCCGCCGACAATGCCAACATCACCAGGAGCTGTCTTCATGTCGTCCCTCTTTTCTCGTCTCGGCCGAGTGGCGCGCCGCGTCGCCCTGGCCTGCGGCCTCGGGCTGTGCAGTTCACTGGCGGCGCTCGGCACGGCCCAGGCCCAGTCCGTGCTGCGCGTCACCGCGATCCCCGATGAATCCCCCACCGAGCTGGCCCGCAAGTTCGCGCCGCTGGGCCAGTACCTCGAGGCCAAGCTCGGCATGAAGGTCGAGTGGACGCCGGTGACCGACTATGCCGCCGCGGTGGAGACGCTGGTCAACCGCAAGATCGACCTGGCCTGGTTCGGCGGCTTCACCTTCGTGCAGGCCCATGTGCGTTCGGGCGGCAAGATGATCCCGCTGGTGCAGCGCGAGGAGGATGAGAAGTTCCGCTCGGTCTTCATCACCGATGCCGCCAGCGGCATCACCAAGCTCGAAGATCTGAAGGGCAAGACACTGAGCTTCGGCTCGCAGTCCAGCACCTCGGGCCACCTGATGCCGCGCAACTACCTGCTGGCCGCGAAGATCGACCCCGACACTGACCTGAAGCGTGTGAGCTTCTCCGGCGCGCACGACGCCACCATCGCCGCGGTGGCCAGCGGCAAGGTGGACGCCGGCGCACTGAACATCTCGGTGTGGGAAAAGTTCGTCGCCGACAAGAAGGTCGACACGAGCAAGGTCAAGGTCTTCTACACCACGCCCGGCTACTACGACTACAACTGGACCGTGCATGCCGACATGCCGGCTGATCTGCGCAACAAGCTGCAGCAGGCCTTCCTGGCGCTGGACGCCAGCACGCCGCAGGGCAAGGAAATCCTCGGCCTGCAACGTGCCACGCGCTTCATCCCGAGCAAGCCCGAGAACTACAGCGGCATTCGCGCCGCCGCCGAGAACGCCGGGCTGCTGAAGTGAGGCCTGCCGCGGCGCCGGCACCTGCACCGGCACCCGCGGTGGTGCTGCAGGGTGTGGTGGCGGCTGCCGCGCCGCTGTCTGCCACGCCGGTACTGCAGGCCGTGACCCTGACACTGGCCGCCGGCGAGCAGCTGGCGGTGATCGGCGCCTCCGGCTCGGGCAAGACCACCCTGCTGCACGCGCTCGCGATGGCCGTGCGGCCGCAGCAAGGCCGCCTGCTGCTGTTCGGCCAGGAGCCCTGGGCCTTGTCGTCCGGCGCGCGCCAGCGCCTGCGCGGCCAGGTCTGCCTGGCGCCGCAGGTGCCGCCGCTGCCGCCGCGCCAGCGTGTGGTCACCGCGGTGCTGGCCGGGCGGCTGCCGCAGCAGTCGCTGTGGGCCAGCCTGCGCACGCTGTGGCATCCGCGCGAAGCCGCGTTGGCGCAACAAGCGCTGGCTGCGCTGGACCTGGCGCACACGCTGTGGCAGCGCGTGGACCGGCTGTCCGGCGGCGAGCGCCAGCGTGTCGGGCTGGCGCGGCTGCTGGTGTCCGACGCCGCGCTGTGGCTGGTCGACGAGCCCTTGTCGGCGCTGGATCCCGTGCGCTCGGAGCTGGCCATCGTCGAGCTGATGGCTGCCGCGCGCGCCGCCGGCCGCACGCTGGTCTGCACGCTGCACCAGGTGGAGGTGGCACGGCGGCGCTTTCCGCGCATCGTGGCGCTGCGCGAGGGCCGCATCGTCTACGACGGGCCCGGCAGCGCGCTGGACGACGCCCAGGTGCGCGCGCTGTACGGCAGCGACAGCCCGGATGCGCCGGCGCTGCCGCCCGAAGCCGATGCGCCCGGCGACGCTCCCGCGCCCGGCCGCCTGCCGCAGGCCATGTGCCGCTGAGCGCCACCACAAGCCGCCCGTGAAGACCGTGCCCATGCTGCTGCCGACCACGCCACCCGCGGCGCGTGATCCCGCGCTGCTGCGCCGCTGGACCACGCTGCTGCTGGCGCTGGCCGTGGGCTGGCCGCTGCTGGCCTTGACCGAATTCAAGCCCTGGGCACTGGCCGACGAGCGCAGCCTGCGCGCCACGCTGGGCTTCCTGGTGCAGTTTGTGCCGCCACGCACGGATGCCGAGTTCCTGCAGTTGCTGGCCCGCGAGACCTGGCGCACCGTGGCCATCGCCACCGCCGGGCTGAGCATCGCCTGGCTGATCGCGGTGCCGCTCGCTTTGGGCGCTACGGCGCGGCTGTCGGTCAGCGCGCTGGCCTCGCGCATGGGCCCCGGGCCGGCACTGCTGCGCCAGGCGCTGCGCTGGGCGATGATCGTGCTGCGCTCGGTGCCCGAGCTGGTGTGGGCGCTGCTGTTCGTGCGCGTGGTCGGCCTCGGCCCCACGGCCGGCGTGCTGGCCATCGGCATTGCCTACGGCGGCATGCTGGGCAAGGTGTACGCCGAAATCCTGGAAAGCGCCGACGCCGGCCCGACCCAGGCGCTGCTGCGCAATGGCAGCGGCCGGCTGCAGGCGCTGCTGTTCGGCACGCTGCCGCAATGCGCCTCCGAGCTGGCCAGCTACACCGTCTACCGCTGGGAATGCGCGATCCGCTCGTCGGTGGTGCTGGGCTTCGTCGGCGCCGGCGGCCTCGGCCAGCAGCTGGACAGCGCGGCCAAGATGTTCGCCGGCCAGGAGGTCAGCAGCATCCTGCTGGTGTTCATCGCGCTGGTGGCGCTGTCGGACCGCTTGAGCGCGGTGCTGAGGCGGGCGCTGGCATGAGCCGGTCGACGCCTGTGGCGACTCCATCAGACATGGCAGCCCCGCCGCCGCGACGCCAGGCCTGGCTGTTTGCCGCCGGCCTGGCCGCACTGGTCGGGGCCAGCTTCGCCACGCTGGACCTGAAGTGGGCCGACTTCCTGTCGCCCGGCGCGCTGGCCAGCCTGCTGAAGTTCGCCGCCAGCTTCTTTCCGCCGCAGCTCGCCCCCGGTTTCCTCGCCAAGACCGGCGCCGCGACGCTCGAAACACTGGCGATGAGCATCGTCGGCACGGCGCTGGCCACGCTGTTCGGCCTGCTGCTGGCGCTGCCGGCCAGTGGCCGCGGGCACGCCGGCGCACTGGCGCTGCGCGGCCTGGCGCGCGGCCTGCTCAACGTGTTGCGCTCGATTCCCGAACTGGTGTGGGCCTCGCTGCTGCTGATCGCCGCCGGGCTGGGGCCCTTTCCCGGCGCCCTGGCGCTGGCGCTGCACACCACCGGCGTGCTGGGCCGGCTGTTCGCCGAAAGCATCGAAAACGCCGCGCCCGAGCCGGCCTTCGCGCTGCGCGTGCGGGGCTTGAGCGCGCTGCGGGTGTTCCTCTTCGCCACCTTGCCGCAGGTCGGGCCGCAGCTGCTGTCCTACACGCTGTACCGCTGGGAGAACAACATCCGTGCCGCCGCGGTGCTGGGCGTGGTCGGCGCCGGCGGCCTGGGGCAGATGCTTTACTACCACCTCGGGCTGTTCCACATGCGTGAGAGCTGCACGGTGCTGATCGCGATGATCCTGATGGTGGCGGTGGTCGACGCACTGTCCTGGGCCGCGCGGCGGGCGCTCGAGCGCTGACAGGCCGCGCCCACGGCAGGCCGGGCATCGTTCGTTCGCTGACGAACCGTGAGCGGCACTTGCGGTGCGACGATGCCGCATGACTCTCACTGCCACGCCGCCGGCCGTCCCGTTCTTTGGTGCCTGGGTCGTGCGCGGCGCCTTCGTGCTGGCCGCCTTCGGCTGGGGCGTCGGCTTCTACGGGCTGCCGGTGTTCCTGCAGGCAGTGGTGCAACGCACCGGCTGGCCCTTGACGCTGGTGTCGGCCGCGATGACGCTGCACTTCCTGGCCGGCGCGCTGGTCATCACCCGGCTGCCGCGCTGGCATGCGCGGGTGGGTGTGCCGGCCACCCTCGTCTGCGGTTCGGTGCTCACCATGGCCGGCCTGCTGGGCTGGGCCCTGGCCTGGCTGCCGTGGCAGTTGTTCGCCGCGGCGCTGCTCAGCGGCATGGGCTGGGTCACGATGGGAGCGGTGGCGGTCAACGCGGTGATCGCACCGTGGTTCGTGCGCACGCGGCCGCTCGCGCTGTCCCGGGCCTACAACGGCGCCAGCATCGGCGGCGTGCTGTTCTCGCCGCTATGGGTGGCGCTGATCGCCGGCTTCGGCTTCGCCGGCGCCGTCGCGGCGGTGGGCTTGGTGACGGTGGTCCTGATGACGGCGCTGGGGCGCTGGGTGTTCGCTCACACGCCGCAGGGTCTGGGCCAGCAGCCCGATGGCGAGGTGGCGGCGCCGTCGGCGCGTGAGGCCGCTGTCGCGGACCACGCCGCACTGCCGGGCGCCAGGCTCTGGCGCGACCGCGCGTTCCAGTCGCTGGCCTTCGGCATGGCGGCCGGACTGTTCGCGCAGATCGGCCTGCTGGCGCACCTGTTCTCGCTGCTGGCGCCAGGCCTGGGCGCACAGCATGCCGGACTGGTGATGGGCGGCGCCACGGCATGTGCGATCGCCGGCCGCAGCGCCGCCACGCGGCTGCTGCCGCGCGTTGGCGATCGGCGCATCGTGGCGGCCGCCGGCTACGCGGTTCAGGCGCTGGGATCGCTGCTGATGCTGATGGCCGACGGCGTCGCCACCGGCACGATGCTGCTCGGCATCGTGCTGTTCGGCTCAGGCCTCGGCAACGCCACCTCGCTGCCGCCGCTGATCGCGCAAAGCGACTTCGCGCGTCAGGACACTGCGCGTGTCGTGGCGCTGGTGGTGGCCATCGCGCAGGCGAGTTATGCGTTTGCGCCAGCGCTCTTTGGTGTGCTGCTGTCCGCATCGGCGGCGGCGGGCCAGGCCAGTGGGTCGCCGCGGTCCACCGCGCTGTTCTTCATCGTGGCAGCCGGCGTTCAAGCGCTCGCCGGCGCCGCCCTGCTGGCGGGCCGGCGCAGAGGCCGCCGCTGAGCTCAGGCGCTGCAGGGTAACGATGTGCGCCTGGATCCGGCCGCCGACCGGGCCGTCGCCGAACGGCGGGGACGTGGCGCACGCAGCTTGACGAGCGATCGGCGGTCACCTACATTTCATCCAGTCCTCTAGAGGTCTAGTTGAATATGTCCACCTTGTCGCTGGTACCGCAGGATCCGCCGCTGGGCCAGAGCCGCTATGGCGCGCTGGCCGCCGCGCTGAAGGCGCGCATCGTCGCCGGTGAATGGCCACCCGGCAGCGCACTGCCGCCCGAACAAGGCCTGGCCGCGCAGCACGGCGTGGCGCTGGGCACCCTGCGCCAGGCACTGGCGCTGCTGGCGGAGCAGGGGCTGGTGGAGCGCCTCCACGGCAAGGGCACCTTCGTGCGCTCGGGGCTCGCCGGCGCGCCGATGCTGCGCTTCTTCCGCTTCGGCGACGGTGCCGGCGAGGTGCCTGCTTCGCGCATCGTCTCGCGCCAGGCGCTGGCCGCACCGGCCGCCGTGGCGCGCCAGCTGGGCATCGGCCCGGGTGAAGCGGCGCTGCGCCTGCGCCGCCTGCGCTCGCTGGACGCGGTGCCGCGCCTGGTCGAAGAGATCTGGCTGCCGCTGCCACGCTGCGCGGCGCTGCTGGACAGCGACACCGCCGGCTGGGGCGACCTGCTCTACCCGCACCTGGCCACGGCCTGCGGCCTGCATGTGCACCGCGCGGTCGACGAGATCAGCTTCGGCCAGCTCGGCGCCGCCGACGCCAAGGCGCTGCGCCTGGCCACCGGCCACCCCTGCGCGCTGGTGCGGCGCCAGGCCTTCGACCTGGCCGGCCGTTGCGTCGAATACCGCTGCACGCGCGGCGACGCACATGCCTTCCAGTACACCGTGGCGATTGTTTGAAGTTCGGTTTGAAGCCCGGTTCGATGCCTTGTTTGAAGGAGTTCGCTTGACCCCCACCCGCCCGTCTTCGACGACCCGCCGGCGCCTCATTGGCGCCGCCACCGCATCGGCCCTGTTGCCCGGGCTGCTGCCGCGCGGCCAAGCCGCACAGGCCACCCCAACCGCCACAGCGCCGATTGCCGGCGGCAAGACCCTCACGCTGTTGGTGTCCTACCCGCCAGGCGGCGGCGCGGACCTGATCGCCCGGCTGATCGCCCCCAGGCTGGCCGAGGCGCTGGGCCAGCCGGTCATCGTCGAAAACCGGCCCGGGGCCAGCGGCACCATCGCCGCCGGCCATGTCGCTCGGGCCACGCCGGACGGCACGACGCTGCTGGTCGATGCGTCGTCCTTCGCCGTCAACCCGGCGCTGTTCGCGAAGCTGCCCTACGACCCGGCCAGCGCCTTCGTGCCGCTGGCCGTGGTGGCGCAGTTCGCGAACGTGCTGGTGTGCACGCCGGGCTTCGAGGCCCGTTCGGTGGCCGACGTGGTCCGCCTGGCACGCGCCAAACCGCGGCAGGTGGCCTATGCCTCGTCCGGCAACGGCTCGGCGCAGCACCTGGCGGGCGCCTTGTTCGAGCAACTCGCGAAGCTCGAGCTGAACCACGTGCCCTACCGCGGCGGCGGTCCGGCCATGACGGATGTAATGGGCGGCCAGGTGCCGCTGTTCTTTGCCAACGTGGCCTCGTCCATGGGTCACATCCAGGCCGGCAAGCTGCGCGCGCTGGCCGTCACCAGCCGGCTGCGCACGCGCGCGCTGCCCGAGGTGCCGACGATGGAAGAAGCCGGCGTCAAGGGCCACGAGGTGCTGGAGTGGAACCCGGTGCTGGCGCCGGCCGGCCTGGCCCCTGCGGTCAAGGCCAGCCTGGTGGCGGCCTTGCGCCGGGTCAAGGACGATGCCGAGGTGATCGGCCGCGTGCGCACGCTGGGCGGCGACATCTTTGCCGGCGACGAGCTGCGCGCCGCTGCGTTCCTGAAGCAGCAGCAGGCGCAATGGACTCAGCTGGTGCGCGAACGTGGCATCCAGCGAGACTGAGGCGCCGATGAAAACTGCCCCCGAGCTCGCCGGCTGGGACTGCCACGTCCACGTGTTCGACGCCGATGCACCGGTGCTCGCCGGCCACTACCGGCCGCCGACCCGCACGCTGGCCGAGATCGAGTCGCGGGCCGCGGCGGCCGGCGTCGGCCACCTGGTGCTGGTGCAGCCCAGCGTCTATGGCAGCGACAACGGCCTGATGCTGCAGGCCTTGCGCGCCGGCCAGGGGCACCACCGCGGCGTGGCGGTGGTGGCCGCCGAGGTGTCGGACGCCGAGCTGGATGCGCTGCATGCCGCCGGCGTGCGCGGCATCCGCTTCAACCAGGTGTCGCCGGTCGGTGCGTCAAGCGATCCGGCGGCGCTGCTGCACCGACTGGCGCCGCGCCTGCAGGAGCGCGGCTGGCACGTGCAGTGGTACCTGCACGCGGCCGGTTTGCCGGCGCTGCTGCCGCTGCAACGGCAGACCGGCCTGGTCTTCGTGCTCGACCACCTGGCCGGCATCGCCGCCGACACGCCGACGGATGCGCCCGCCTGGTCCGCGCTGGCAGCGCTGGCCGCTGGCGGGGCGTGGCTCAAGCTCTCGGGCTGGTATCGCCTGCAGGCGCAGGCACCGTACCGTGCGCTGCACGCACCGCTGCAGCGCGCGGCCGGCCTGTTCGGCCGCCAGCTGCTGTGGGGCTCCGACTGGCCGCACACCAGCCTGGGCCAAGCACCCGACCTGCCCTACGACGCGACCTGGCAGCCGGTGCACGACGCGCTGGACCCGACGCTCGCCCAGGCCCTGCGCTGCGAGCACCCATGGCGCCTGTACCGCTGAGGCTGGATTGACCGCTCCGGCCGAGGGCGTGTGCCCTTGAACCTGCGGTGTTGTGCTGCCGAGCCCGCAGTCTGGTGCCCTGGGCCTGCGGCCTTGCGGCCTTGCGCCCCTGGGCCCGCGGCCGTGTGCTATACCCCCGGCCAACAAAATATCGTTGGGGACGACGTGGCCTTGTCCAGCCTTTCGCCGTCGGAGATGGCTTTCCTGATGCTGGCCATGATGCAGGCGGTGGCCGCCGTGCTATGGGGCATCGGCGCGTGGTGGATCGTCGAAACGCGGGCCGCCGCCTTGCACTGGGCGGCCTATGCCGCCGCCGGCGCCCTCACCTTCCTGCTGCTGGCCACACACCTGCAGGCGCTGCCGATGGCCGGCGTGCTGGTAGCGCTGGGCTCGCTGATGCTGCTGCAGCGCGGCGTGTGGTTCTTCACCGGCCAGCCGCGGCGGGTGCACATCCACCTGGCACTGCTGGCCATCGCCGCGCTGGCCTCGTGGGTCGGCACCGACCCGGCCTGGCGGCCGCAGCAGGCAGTGGTTCACTACAGCATCAGCACCACGATGTACCTGTGGATCTCGTTCGACCTGTACCGCCACGCCCGCAAGGTCTTGCGCCTGCGCTGGCCGATCCTGCTGGCGCTGCCGCTGCTGGTGGCCGGCCTCAATGCCGGCGGGCGTGCGATGCGCACGCTGCTCAAACCTGAGGCACTGGCCACCGAGATCGCGGCCAACAGCACGCTGAATGTCGGCACCGCGCTGGTCGTGGTGGTGCTGGTGGCCACGCTGCACGCCACGCTGATGGCACTGGTCGTCGCCCGGCTGGTGAATCAGCTGAACTGGCGCTCGCGGCACGACGGGCTGACCGGCCTGCTGAACCGCCGCGCGATGCAGGAAGCCATCGACCAGCAACTGGCGCGCAGCCGCCGCGCCGGCGACACCTTCGCGGTGGTGATGCTGGACCTGGACCACTTCAAGACCATCAACGACCGCTTCGGCCACCCGGTCGGCGACGCGGCGCTGAAGCATGTCGCGGCGCTGCTGCAAGCCGGCCTGCGGGATGTCGACCGGCTCGGCCGCTTCGGCGGCGAGGAGTTCGTCGTGCTGCTGCCGCGGCTGACGTTGGCCGAAGCCGCCGCGGTGGCCGAAAGCCTGCGCGAGCGCCTGAGCGCGCAGCCGCTGCCGCGCCCCGAAGGCCCGCTGCCGCTGGCCGCCAGCTGGGGCGTGGCGGAATGGCGCGGCCCGTCGGAAGACGAGTCCCGCGTGCTGCTGCGCGCCGACCAGGCGCTCTACCGCGCCAAGGCCGATGGTCGCAACCGGGTGGCGCTGGCGGCACCGGAGCCGCTGGCGGCGTGAGGGTGAATGCGCCACATCGGTTTTGCAGTTTCAGCTTTGCAAGCTGAAACAGCAAACCGCCCTCAGCCCGCCACCCCATCCTGCTTGAACATCGCCTTGATGCCGCGCACCGCCTGGCGGATGCGCGCCTCGTTCTCGATCAGCGCAAAGCGCACGTGATCGTCGCCATGGTCGCCGAAGCCGATGCCGGGCGAGACGCTGACGCGGGCCTTGGCCAGCAGCTGCTTGGCAAATTCCAGCGAACCGAGCGCGCGGTAGGCGTCGGGAATCTTCGCCCAGATGTACATCGACGCCTTCGGGCAATCCACCATCCAGCCGGCCTCCCGCAGACCCTTCACCAGCACGTCGCGCCGCTTCTGGTAGGTCGCGGCGATGTCCTTCACGCACTGCTGGTCACCTTCGAGCGCAGCGATCGCCGCCACCTGCACCGGCGTGAAGCTGCCGTAGTCGTGATAACTCTTGATGCGAGCGAGTGCATGCACCAGGTCGGCGTTGCCGACCATGAAGCCGATGCGCCAGCCGGCCATGTTGTAGCTCTTGCTCAGCGTGAAGAACTCCACCGCGACGTCCTTGGCGCCCTTGACCTGCATGATCGATGGCGCCTTCCAGCCGTCGAACACGATGTCGGCATAGGCCAGGTCGTGTACCACCAGGATCTCGTGCTTCTTCGCCAGCGCGATCACGCGCTCGAAGAAGTCCAGCTCCACGCACTGCGCGGTGGGGTTGCTGGGAAAGCCCAGCACCATCATCTTCGGCTTCGGGTAGCTGCCGCGGATGGCTTTCTCAAGTTCGGCGAAGAAGTCGACACCGTCGACCAAGGGCACCGAGCGGATGTCCGCGCCGGCGATCACCGCGCCGTAGATGTGGATCGGGTAGCTGGGGTCGGGCACCAGCACCGAATCGCCGCGGTCCAGCGTGGCCAGCATCAGGTGGGCCAGGCCTTCCTTGGAGCCGATGGTGACGATGGCTTCGCGGTCGGGGTCGATCTCGACGGCGTAGCGGTCGCGGTACCAGTGCGAGATGGCGCGCCGCAGCCGCGGGATGCCCTTGCTCGCCGAGTAACCGTGGGTGTCCGGGCGTTGCGCCACTTCGGTGAGCTTGGCCACGATGTGCGCGGGCGTGGCGCCATCGGGGTTGCCCATGCTCATGTCGATGATGTCTTCGCCGCGCCGCCGCGCAGCGAGCTTCAGCTCCGCGGTGATGTTGAAGACGTAAGGGGGCAGGCGATCGATGCGCGCAAAGCGGCGCTGGCCGGGGGAAGCCGACATGGGGTTGCTCTTTCAACGTAAGCGCCCGGAACCGTCCGAGCGACGTGGGTCGCACGCGATGTACGACCCGACACGATGCTAACCGACGCAGGTGTCGATAATCGGTTCCCGGCATGAGCTCTCACGCATCCCCCTCGCCCCTCCTGTCGTCTCTGCGTGGTTTCGATCGCCGCCGCTGGCTGCGCTTCGGCCTGGGCCTGCTGCTGGGTCTGGGGCTGGGCGTCGTCGGCGCGGTGGTGATCGCCGTAGTGCAGGTGCGCGCCGAGCTGCCGCCGCTGGACCGCGTCACCGACTACCAGCCGCGCCAGCCGCTGGCCATCCTGACCTCCGACGGCGCCGAGATCGCGCAGTTCGGCCCCGAGCGCCGGCACTACCTGCCGATCGACGAGATCCCGAAGCTGATGCAGGACGCCGTACTGGCGGTCGAAGACTCGCGCTTTCGCGGCCACGCCGGCATCGACTGGATCGGCGTCGCGCGCGCGGTGGCCAAGTTCGCCACCGGCGGCCGGCTCGAGGGCGCTTCGACCATCACGCAGCAGGTCGCGCGCAGCTTCTTCCTCAGTGCGCGCCGCACGCCCGAACGCAAGCTGAAGGAAGCGCTGCTGTCCTGGGAGATCGAGCGCACGCTGTCGAAGGACCAGATCCTGGCGCTGTACATGAACCAGATCTACCTGGGCCAGCGCGCCTACGGCTTTGCCGCCGCGTCGAAGGTCTACTTCGGCAAGCCGCTGTCGACGCTGTCGATCGCCGAGAGCGCGATGCTCGCCGGCCTGCCGCAGAACCCGGCCTATGCCAACCCGATCACCAACTTCGAACGCGCCCGCCAGCGCCAGCTGATCGTGCTGGTGCGCATGCGCGACACCGGCGTGATCACCGAGGCGCAATGGGCCGCCGCACGCGCCGAGCCGCTGAAGATCCGCTCGCCGCTGGCCATCGGCGTGCATGCCGAGCATGTGGCCGAGCTGGCGCGGCAATGGGTCGTGCAGCGCTTCGGCGAGGAGGTGTATGCGCAGGGCATCCGCGTGACCACCTCGCTGCGCGCCGCCGACCAGGCCGCCGCCTGGACCCAGTTGCGGCGCGGCGTGCTCGAGCACGACCGCAAGCAGCCCTACCGTGGCCCCGAAGACCAGGAAGACCTGCCGCCCGAAGGCGCACCCGCCGCCGAGCTGGAACGCGCCGCCGCGCTGGCGCTGAAGGAGCACCGCGACGACGAGATGCTGCGCCTGGCCGTCGTGCTGGCCGCCACGCCGCGCGAAGTGTTGGTGCAGCTGGCCACCGGCGAGCAGTTGCCTATCAGCGGCGAAGGCCTGCGCTGGGCCCAGGCCGCGCTGGCGCCCAAGGCCAAACGGGGTTTGGGGATCCAGCGTGGTTCAGTGATCCGCGTCATCAAGCAGGACAAGCCGGGGCCCAAGGGTGAGCCGGTCTGGGCCATCAGCCAATGGCCCGAGGCCCAGGCCGCGCTGGTCTCGCTGGACCCGGCCAGCGGCCGCGTGCGGGCCTGGGTCGGCGGCTTCGATTTCGCCGAGCAGAACTTCGACCATGTGTTCAAGGCCTGGCGCCAGCCGGGCTCCAGCTTCAAGCCCTTCCTCTATTCCGCCGCCCTCGAGCATGGCGTGATGCCCGACACGGTGATCAACGATGCCGAGTTGGTGCTGCCTGGCGCCGATGGCCCCGGCAGCTGGATGCCGAAGAACTCCGACGGCAAGTTCGATGGCCCGCTGAACCTGCGCGAGGCGCTGGCGCGCTCGAAGAACTCGGTCAGCATCCGGCTGCTGCAGCAGGTGGGCCTGCGCCCGGTGCGCGACTGGCTGCCGCGCTTCGGCTTCGAGCCCGAGCGCCAGCCCGACAACCTGACCTTGGCGCTCGGCGCCGGCAGCAGCACCCCGCTGCAGATGGCCCAGGCCTATGCGGTGCTGGCCAACGGCGGCTGGCGCATCGACCCGGTGCTGATCGAGCGCATCACCGACGCCCGCGGCCAGGTGCTGTTCGAAGCGCCCGAAGCCCTGCCCTTCAACGAAGCCGATCGCGCGGTGCCGGCGCGCAATGTGTTCATCACCAACAGCCTGCTCAACGAAGTCACGCGCAGCGGTACGGCGGCCAAGGCTCAAGCGCAACTCGCGCGCGGCGATCTGTACGGCAAGACCGGCACCACCAACGAGGCGGTCGACGCCTGGTTCGCAGGATTTCAACCCGGCCTCGTCGCGGTGGTGTGGATGGGCTACGACGAGCCGCGCAGCCTGGGCGACCGCGAATCCGGCGGCGGCCTGGCGCTGCCGATCTGGATCGGCTACATGCGCCAGGCGCTCAACGGCGTGCCGCTGCAGCGCCCGCCGGTGGCACCCGATGGCGTGCAGCGCGCCGGCGACGACTGGGTCTACGACGAATGGGCGGACGGCAGCTATGTGCGCCAGATCGGCTTGCACGAACCCGCCACTGCTGCCGCCGACACCGCGGCACCGCGCTGAGGACGCCGGGCGTGCAAGTGCTGGCACGCCTGACCCTGCGGCAGATGCTGACGCTGCCCTACGTCAGCCTGGTGCTGATGCTGGCGGCGACGATCGGGGCACTGTCGTACTTTGCAGCGCGCAACGCGGTCGACGGCCTGTCGGGCCAGTTGCTGACCGAGACCGCGCTGCGCATCAGCGACGCTTTGCGACACCAGGTCGAAGGTGCAGCCGCGGTGCTGGACACCGCGTTCCCGAAGGGCGTGCCGGCCCCGGCCTCGATCACCGACGATCTGCCGGCGCTGCGCCTGCGCTTCTGGCAGGCCACGTCGATCCAGCGTGACGCGAACAACTACGCCTACTACGCCAACCGCCAGGGCCAGTTCTTCGGGCTCTACCGCCATGGTGAGGACAAGGCCGAATTGCGCCTGCGCAGCGAAGGCAGCGGCCCGCGCGTGATCCGCGGCTTTCGCGGTATCCACGGCGCCCTGGGCGAGGCGCGTGCCGAGGCGCGCACGTTCGAGCCTCGTGATCGCCGGTGGTTCACGGCCGGCCTGGCGGCGCAAGAAGCCGCGTGGACGCCGGTCTACATCGATTTCAACAGTGTTGACCTGGTCACGACACTGAGCCGGCCGGTGCCCGATGCCAGCGGCGCGGTGGCCGGCGTGGTCGCCACCGATCTGCCCTTGCGCAGCATCAATGCGCTGCTGCAAGGCCTGTTGCTGAGCCCGAATGCGCTGGCCTATGTCGTCGAAGGCAACGGCCAGCTGATCGCCCTGTCGCGCGGCGTGCACCTGATGAGCGATGCCGACGGCCGGCCCGCGCGGCTGCATGCCAGCCGCAGCGCGGAGCCGCTGGTGCCGGCCACCTACGCCGCGGTGCAGAAGCTGCTGGCCGCCGAGGCGGCTGGCACGCAGGGGTCGGGCGCCGACAGCCTGGTGCCGCCGACGATCAGCCGCTCGCCGCAGGCGGTGGTGGTGCGCGGCCCCGATGCCACCCGCGCCCAGGTGGCCTACGCGCGGCTGCACGATGAGGCCGGCCTGGACTGGATCATCATCGTCGCGGTACCGCAGGCCGACGTGCTGCAGCATGCGGTGCAGATCTTCCAGAACACCGCGGCGATGGCGGTGGCCGCCTCGCTCGCCGCGCTGCTGGTCGGCTTGGCCATCCTGGCTGCCCTGGCGCGTGAACTGCGCCGCCTGGCCGAAGCGGCGCGCCGTGTCGGCGAAGGCCAGCTCGACACGCCGCTGCAGGTGCAGCGCAAGGACGAGATCGGCGAGCTCGCGCGCAATTTCGCGCAGATGCAGCAGCGCCTGCTGACCGACCGGCTCACCGGCCTGTCCAACCGCGAGGCCGCATTGCGCCGCATCGACGAGCGCATCGCCCAGCACCGCCGCCGCGGCGACAGGCGGCCGTTCGCGGTGATGTTCGTCGACTTCAACCGCTTCAAGGCCATCAACGACCAGTATGGCCACGATGTCGGCGACAACGTGCTGAAGGAACTGGCGCTGCGCCTGCGCGGCCGCTTGCGTGTGGACGATACCGTTGCGCGTTATGCCGGCGACGAATTCCTGATCCTGCTGGACGCGGTGGCCGACCGGCGGGATGCCGAGGGCGTGCGCGACCAGCTCGAAGTGGCGATGCGCGAACCGCTGGCCGCATTGGCCGTGGTGGCGCCGGGTGAAGCGTCGGCGGGCGCCAGCTTCGGCATCGCGATGTTCCCGGCCGATGGCGCCGACATCGACACCTTGATCAAGGTCGCCGACCAGGACATGTACAAGCGCAAGGCCGAGACGCGCTGAGCGCCACCGGATCGCACGATCTTCATGGAACAATCCGGCCTTGATCGCACTCCCTCAGGCCGGTAAAGCCTGCAGACGATGAAACCACACACCCTCAGCGATTTCGATTTCCAGCTGCCACCCGAGCTGGTGGCCCAGCATCCCGCGACGGAGCGCAGCGCGTCACGACTGCTCGATGGCAGCGGCCCGCTGCCGGTGGACCGCGTGTTCCGCGACCTGCCGGCGCTGCTGCAGCCCGGTGACCTGCTGGTGTTCAACGACACCCGCGTCATCAAGGCCCGGCTGTTCGGCGAAAAACCCACCGGCGGCGCGGTGGAAGCGCTGGTCGAGCGCGTGCTGCCCGGCCACGAGGTGCTGGCCCACCTGCGCGCCAGCAAGTCGCCCAAGCCCGGCAGCAGCATCCGCTTCGCCGATGGCGCCTTCGAGGCCGAGGTGCTGGGCCGCGCCGGCGCCGACGACGCGCTGTTCCACCTGCGCTTTCCGGCCGAGCCGCTGGCGCTGCTGCAGGCCCATGGCCATGTGCCGCTGCCGCCCTACATCACGCATGCCGACAACGCGGCCGACATCGAGCGCTACCAGACGGTGTTCGCCGAGCGCCCCGGCGCGGTGGCGGCCCCCACCGCGTCGCTGCATTTCGATGCGGCCGTGCTGGCCGCGCTGGCCGCACGCGGCATCGGCAGCGCCCGCGTCACGCTGCATGTGGGCGCCGGCACCTTCCAGCCGGTGCGCAGCGAGAACCTCGACGAGCACAAGATGCACAGCGAGTGGTTCGAGGTGCGCGAAGACACCGTGGCCGCCATCGCCGCCACGCGGGCCCGGGGCGGCCGCATCGTCGCCGCCGGCACCACCACGCTGCGCGCGCTGGAGTCCGCCGCGCTCGGCGGCACGCTGCGCGCCGGTGCCCGCGACACCACGCTGTTCATCCGCCCGGGCTTCCAGTTCCACGTCGTCGACCGGCTGGTCACCAACTTCCACCTGCCCCGAAGCACACTGCTGATGCTGGTCTCGGCCTTCGCCGGCCACGAGCATGTGCGTGCGCTGTACCGCCACGCCATCGAGGCGCGCTACCGCTTCTTCAGCTACGGCGATGCGATGCTGTTGACGCGCAGCGCCTGAGTCCGCCGCCCTGGTGGCACGCGCCGGCGCAGGGCCCGTCGGCGCTCGGCCGGCCTGCTGCGACAATCGCCGCCATGTTGCAGTTCGAGCTCCTCGCCACCGAGGGCCTGGCCCGTCGGGGCCGGCTCAGGCTGAACCATGGCGTGGTCGAAACGCCGATCTTCATGCCGGTGGGCACCTATGGCACCGTGAAGGGCGTGCTGCCGCAGTCGCTGCACGACATGGGCGCGCAGATCATCCTGGGCAACACCTTCCACCTGTGGCTGCGGCCAGGGCTGGAGGTCATCAACCAGTTCAAGGGCCTGCATGGCTTCGAGGGCTGGCACAAGCCCATCCTCACCGATTCGGGCGGCTTCCAGGTCTGGTCGCTGGGCGAGATGCGCAAGATCTCGGAAGAGGGCGTGAAGTTCGCGTCGCCAGTGAATGGCGACAAGCTGTTCCTGACGCCCGAAGTGAGCATGCAGGTGCAGACGGCGCTGAACGCCGACATCGTGATGCAGTTCGACGAATGCACGCCGTATGAGACCAAGGGCCAACTGACCACCGAGGCCCAGGCCCGCGCGTCGATGGAGATGAGCCTGCGCTGGGCGCGGCGCTGCATCACCGAGTTCGAGCGGCTGCAGAACCCAAACGCGCTGTTCGGCATCGTGCAGGGCGGCATGTTCGAAGGGCTGCGCGAAGAATCCCTGACCCAGCTGGTGGCCATGGACCTGCCGGGTTATGCGGTGGGCGGTGTCAGCGTCGGCGAGCCCAAGGAAGACATGCTGCGCATCATGGCGCACACCCCCCACCGCCTGCCCGCGCACAAACCCCGCTACCTGATGGGCGTGGGCACGCCCGAAGACCTGGTGGAAGGCGTGGCCTGTGGCGTCGACATGTTCGACTGCGTGATGCCCACGCGCAATGCGCGCAACGGCCATCTGTTCACGCGCTTCGGCGACTTGCGCATCCGCAATGCGCGCAACAAGCAGGACGTGCGCACCATCGACGAAACCTGCGGCTGCCACGCATGCGCCACGGGCATCAGCCGCGCCTACCTGCATCACCTGGACCGCTGCGGCGAGATGCTGGGCCCGATGCTCACCAGCATCCACAATCTGCACTACTACCTGAACCTGATGCGCGACATCCGCGCAGCACTCGATGAAGGCCGTTTCGAGGCCTTCCGCGCCACCTTCAAGGCCGACCGCGCACGCGGCGTCTGAAGCCCGGCGGGCCGCCGGCCTGCCCCACTCACCCCCACCCCATCCACCGCCCCATGGCGACCACTGCCCGCCCCCGCCGCAAGACCCCTGTCGTGGCCGAACCCGCTGTGCCCAGCGTGACCCCGCCCGCGGCCAAACGACCGGCTGCGAAGAAGACAACGATGGCCGCCGCGCCGGCCGCCGCCAAGAAGGCTGCGGTGAAGAAGACCGCGGCGAAAGCAAGCGCGCCGCCGCCGGTCCCCGCGCCCGCGCCGCCGGCCCGCAAGAAGGCCCCGGCCACCGCGGCAACCGCCAAGAAGGCGGCCGGCAAGCCGGTACCGGCCAAGAAGACAGCGGCGGCGAAGAAGACGAGCGCCGAGAGGCCGGCCCCTGAGAAGGAAGTGCCGGCACCGAAGCAAGCGCCTGCGCAGAAACAGGCGCCCGCGCAGAAGGAGAAGGCAGAGAACAAGGCCCCCAGCCGCAAGACGCCGGCGAAGAAGGCCGTGGCCAAGCAGGCCCCTGCCAAGTCGCGAGCGCGGCGCCCGGCCGCCCCCGAGGCACTCGCTGACACGGCTGCCGCCGCGCTCGCTGCGAAGCAGCCGCGCGAGCAGCTCCAAGAACCGCCCCAAGAACAGCCGCAAGAGACGCCCTCCTTTGCGGCAGCACCCGCGCCGGCGCCCGCCCCGGTGCCGCCCACCGGCCCGGCACACAGCGCGCTGAGGCTGATCGAACAGGAGGCACAGCACCACCTGGTGTGGCAGCCTGGCCACGCCTGCCCACCGGCCTTGGCGGAAGCGGCGCAGGCCCGGCTGGACGCCGATGGCCATCTGCCGCCCGACGATGACGCCGCACTGCCCACGCTGATGCGCCTGGCCGCCGATGCCGGCCACCGGCTGGAGGTGGACGAAGCGGTGTGGCTGCAACTGGCCGCCGACCGTGACGCGCGCCACCGCCTGCAGGCCCTGGAAGCCGCCTATTCCGATGGCCCCGGCAGCCCGGCCCTGCAGGCTTTGCTGCGCACCACGCTGCCAGCCTTCCAGGCCGAAGGCGCGCTGTTTGCCGTGGTCGCCGGCCGCGCGCTGATTGCCGACGAACGCGGCCTGGGCAAGCGGGTGCAGGCCATCGCCGCGGCGACGCTGTGGCGCCGCCACTTCGGCGTGCGGCGTGTGCTGGTGCTGTGCACGCCGGCCCAGCGCGCCGCCTGGCAGCGCGCCTGGTCGCAGCTGGCCGGGCACACGCTGTCGGCATCGCCGCAGGTCATCGAAGGCCCACTGCACCAACGGCAGGCGATGTGGTCGAGCGCGGCCGAGGTGCGCATCCTGGCCCCCGAAGCGCTGGACACCGACGCCGCGCACGTCGCGCATTGGGCCCCGGAGCTGCTGATCGTCGACGAGCCGCAGCAACTGTCCGGCTGGGCAGCCTTGCAGGCGCCACATGCGCTGGTGCTGTGCGGCGCGCCCTTGGCCGAGCCGCCCGCGCTGCTGCACAGCATCGTCGCCTGGCTCGATGTGCGGCGCGAGGGCGCCTTGCATGCGCTGGGCCGCATCCAGGCCGCGCGCGAGCAGGGCTTGGCGCTGCCTGACGCCGAATTGGAGCGGCTGGACAACGACCTGTCGCGCCTGATGCTGCAACGCCTGCGCAGCGAGGTGCAGGAGCAGCTGCCGCCGCTGGTGCACAGCGAACGCCTGGTGCCGCTGGCGCCGCCGCAGCGCGACGCACACGAGCGCCTGCGCGCCCAGGTGCAACAGCTGCTGGCCGGCTGGCAGCACTGCGGCTACCTGTCCGATGCCGACCAGTGGCGCCTGAGCGCGGTGCTGCGCGACCTGGCGCCCGCCTGCCACCGCAGCGACCCGACGCGGGCCGACAGCGCACTGGCCGAGGCTACCGTCGCCACGCTGCAGGCGCAGCTGGACGACTGGGCCGCCACCGGCACGCGGCAGGTGGCGATGGTCTGCCCCGGGCCCGCTGACCGGGCCCTGCTGGCCGAACGCCTGCGCTTCGACGCCGGCCTGCACTGGGTCGACCCGGGCCAGACGCCGCCGCCGGACAGCGAGGTGGTGCTGCGCATCGGCGTGCCCTGGCGGCCACGCCGCGCGGGCCGCCCCGGCACGGCACCGGCCGGCCAGCAATGGGTTCATGTCGTCGCGCAGGACAGCCTGGAACTGGGCCTGTTCGACACGCTGGCCTGGCGCCAGGACACACCCTGCGGCCCGGCCGAAGGCAGTGCCCACGGCTCCCGCGGCTTCTTGCACGGCCAGCGGCTGAACGACTGGCTGCAGGCGCTGAGCCGGGCCTGGATGAGTCCCGCCGACCCGGCGTGAACCGGCCCGGCTTGACAGCGCGGCACGCGCTGCCAAGATGCGCCGCATGCTGATGTCGATGCTGCGCGGCCTCGGCCGCGGGGTCAAAGCCCTGTCCACCGGGCTGCTGGCGCTGCTGATCCTGTTCGAGGAGTGGGGCTGGCAACCGCTGCAGCGCGCGATGGGCTGGGTGGCGCGGCTGCCGGTGCTCCGACAGCTGGAGGCGCTGATCGTGCGCCTGCCGCCGCGCTGGGCGCTGGGGGTGTTCCTGCTGCCTTCCTTGCTGCTGCTGCCGGTCAAGCTGCTGGCCTTGTTCCTCGTCGCGCAGGGCCAGAAGACGCTGGGCCTGGGCGTCATCGTGCTGGCCAAGCTGGTGGGCACGGCCATCGTCGCCCGGCTGTTCACGCTGACGCAGCCAGCCCTCATGCGCATGGCTTGGTTCGCGAGCCTCTACGCCCGCTGGACGACCTGGAAGGAAGCGCTGCTGGCGCGTGTGCGCGCCTCGTGGGCCTGGCGCTGGGGCCGCGCCTTCAAGCGCCAGCTGCGGCGGCGCTGGGCGCGCTGGCGCGCCGCCGTGTTCAGCTGAGGCGGCGCAGCCCGCTCACCAGAACTCCCAGCGTCCGCTGAGCACCACGTAGACACCCAGCGCGCCGTTGGTCACGGCATGCGCGATCACGGCCGACCCCAGCTTGCCGCTGCGCCGGTACAGCAGCGCATACGCCAGCCCGGCCACGATGGCGCCCAGCCACAGCGTGTGCACCAGCATGAATGCAAAGGTCGACAGGCCGATCGCCTTGAGCCCGACGCGCCGCGGGTCCACGCCCTCGAAGACCGGCTGCTCGATCCAGCGCATCACGAACGAACGCCAGAACAGCTCTTCCATCACCGGCACCAGCAGCGTGGCGCCCAGCCAGCGCACGCCGATCAGCGGCCAGTCCAGCCGGCCCTGGGCATCGACGCCGCGGAAGCTTGCGCTGGACTCGCCGATCTGCATCCACGGCGCGGTGAGGCTGATCCACAGCACGAACACCACGCCGCCGACGCCGGCCGCCAGCGCAGCCTCGCCGATCGTCGGCAGGTTCTGCCGCGACAGTTCGCCGTACTCACGCCACCACCACACCAGCAGGCCGCCGACGATCACCAGGTTCAGCCCGTACAGCCAGCGCGTGTCGAAGCCCCAGCGCTCGTCGGTCGGCGCGACGCCGCGCAGCGCCAGCACCGCCATGAAGGCGGCGAACGGCGCCATGCGCAGCAGCGCTGCACGGGACAGGTTCATGGGTGCACCTTCGGCGCTGTGCGTCGTCGCATTCGAAGACGACGGTGTTGTCGGCCTTCGACCAGCGCCAGCGCGATGATCCCGAGCGCACGCCCCATCGTTGTCAGGCTTGCAACAGCGCCTGCACCCGCGTGCGCAGGTGGTCCGGGCTTACCTTCGCGGCCGGCACCGCTTCACCGGCCACCACGCCCACAGGGCTCCACACGCCGCGGCGGAAGGGTCGAATCATGGCTGTGCCGTTTTCGACCCGCGAGAAGAACGAGCCCCACAGGTTCTGCAGCGCCACCGGCACCACCGGCACCGGCCGGCGCTCCAGGATCTTCATGATGCCGCCCTTGAAGGCCTGCAGTTCGCCATCCCGCGTGATGCCGCCTTCGGGAAAGATGCACAGCAGATCACCTTCGGCCAGCACCTTGTCGGCCGCTTCGAAAGCGCGGGCGTAGGCGGCCGGGTCCTCCTTCTGCGAGGCGATCGGAATCGCCTTGGCCAGCCGGAACAGCGTGCCCAGCACGGGGATCTGGAAGATGCGGTGGTCCATGATGAAGCGGATCGGCCGCGGGCTGGCCGCCATCAGCACGATGGCGTCGACGAAGCTGACATGGTTGCAGACCAGGATCGCCGCGCCTTCGGTGGGAATGTTCTCGTCGCCGCGCACCTTGAAACGGTAGACCAGGCGCGTGGTCAGGAAGGCGACAAAGCGCAGCAGGTACTCCGGAACCAGCAGGAAGATGTAGCCGGCGACCACGGCGTTGGCAATGCCGGTGGCCAGGAAGACCTCGGGCACCGTGAAGCCGAAGCCCAGCATCGCACCGGCGGCCACCGAGCTAACGATCATGAAGAGTGCGTTCAGGATGTTGTTGGCAGCGATCACCCGCGCGCGGTGCGAAGGCTCGCTGCGCAGCTGGATCAGCGCATACATCGGCACGCTGTACATGCCCGCGAACAGGCTCAGCAAGCCGAGGTCGGCCATCACGCGCCAATGCGCGGCTTCGGCCATGAACTGCCCCACCGTCAGAACCGGCCCGGCCGGCAGGCCGCGGGAGGCGAAGTACAGGTCGATCGCGAACACGCTCATGCCAATGGCGCCGGCCGGCACCAGGCCGATCTCGACATGGCGCTTGGACAGCACCTCGCACAAGAGGGAGCCGATGCCGATGCCGACCGAGAACACCACCAGCAGCAGCGACGCGACATGCTCGTCGCCATGCAGCACGTTCTTCGCGAAGACCGGAAAGTTGGACAGGAACACCGCGCCGAAGAACCACATCCAACTGATGCCCAGCAGCGAGCGGAAGACCACGATGTTGCCGTGCGCGAGCTTCAGGTTGCGCAGCGTCTCGGTGACCGGGTTCCAGTTGATCTTCAGCGTCGGGTCGGTGGCTGGCGTGCTGGGCACGAACTGCGCGGTCAGGCGTCCCAGCAGCGCCGCGGCCACGCAGCCGATCGCGACATAGGTGGCGCCGACGCCGGGCAGCGCGATCAGCAGGCCACCGGCCACCTGGCCGAGCAGGATCGCGACGAAAGTGCCCATCTCGACCATGCCGTTGCCGCCGGTGAGCTCACGCTCGTTCAGGTGCTGCGGCATGTAGGCGAACTTGACCGGCCCGAACAGCGTGGAATGCAGCCCCATCAGGAACACGCAGGCCAACAGCACGACCACGTTGGTCGTTAGGAAGCCAAGCGCCGCGAGCAGCATGATGCCGATCTCGAGGTTCTTGACGAAGCGGATTACCGACGTCTTGTCATGCTTGTCGGTGAGCTGGCCGCTGGTGGCCGAGAACAGCAGGAAGGGCAGGATGAACACCGCGCCGATCACCAGCCCGGCCTGTTCGGGCCGCAGCCAGTCCACCTGCAGCTGGTAGGTGACCATCACGGTGAACGCGAACTTGAACAGGTTGTCGTTGCCGGCGCCGAGGAACTGGGTCCAGAAGAACGGCGCAAACCGCCGCTGGCCGAGCAACGCAAACTGGTTCGGATGTTCGGTGGCACTCAATGCACTCTCCCTCGAAACTGGCACCGACTGTAGCGGCGGATTCAGCGCACTGTCACCGGTGATGCACCCAGGCCGGCGCGCGGCAGCCAGGCGAAGATCGAATCGACCGTGGCCGTCTCGATGCGATCGGCGAAACGCTTGTCGCTGGGGTGATCGTCGAACGCCACATTGGCTGCCGTGACGCGTGCGCCCAGGCGGGTGAAGGCGCCGAGCTTCAGCGTCGTCGGCTGGTAGCCCTGGGCTTGCAGCCATGTCTGGGCTTGTTGGCGATTGCCGGCACCGTCGGCGGCCATCGCCAGCGTCTCCAAGGCCCACTGGTTGCTTTGCTGGTAGGTGGTGGACCACGGATAGGCGACCATGCTGTAGCGCTTTTCGTTCAGCCGCGCCACACGCTGGTTGTCGCGCAGCAGCGGCAGCAGCTTGGCCTGCACGGCCGGATCGAGCACGACGAAGGCGGCTTCGTAGCGGTGCGGCCGGTCCAGGAAAAATTCTCCAACACCTTGGCGGTACAGCGCCGAATCGGCCGTGCCGCAATGGTTGAGCTTGTGCATCACGCGCCACACCGGCTTGCCGTTCACCTGGTCGCGGTAGACGAAGCCCAGGTGTGAATAGCGCAGGCCGTACTTGCTCAAGTCCTGGCCGGCGCGGGCCAGCAGCACGACCTGCGCGCCACTGGCGTCGAGCTGCTTGACAGTGGTCACCGCGAGGTTCATGCCCTGCTCGATGGCTTGCGGATCGGCCGGCTTCTCCTCGCAGGGCCGGCCGGCGTGCGCCAGCGTCGCGGCCGCGGCAAGCAGCAACGCGGCAGACCAGCGCGGGTTCATCGTGTCACCCGTTCGTTGTAGAGCAGTGAGGCACCGATCTCGTTCGGGATGAATGCGATCGCCTGACCGGCCGCCGACAGCACCCAACCGGCGGCCATCGACGTGACGAGCACGCCGGTGCCCACGGCGACCATCGAACCGCCGACCAGCTTGACCGACGCGCGAGCGCCGTCGGAGGCGCGCTCCAGCACCCACACCGTGCCTTCGGCCGAGGCTTCGACGGCCGCGACGGTGAGCATCGCACCGCCGGACAGCAACAGGGCGGGTGCGGCGACGATCACCGCCACCGGCAGCGCCGAGATCGCGCTCAGCTCGGATGCGGCGCTGTTGTGCGCCTGCGCCGGCAAGGTGGTGGTGGCCAGCATGAGCGTGGCGGCGGCAGTGGCGCAGAGCGTGCGCAAGGTCGTGTTGATCATGATTCGATACTCCAGCAAATGGGGGTCAGGGTTCAGGCAGCCGGCGCGTCAGCGATCTCGCGGCGGCCGGCCAGGCGGGCTTCCAGCAGGTCGGCGTCGTAGGCATCGCGCAGCGTCTTGGCCAGCGTGAACACCGACGAGATCAGGAACAGCCAGCAGACCAGCAGGTAGGCCTTCCAGATCGGGTCGATGCCCATGCGCCACAGGCCCCAGCCGGTCAGCGCCATCGCCAGGAAGAAGCCGGACCAGACCACCAGCTTCCACATCGGCGTGTCGACCGAGCGGTGCTGGTTGTCGCGGATGAACTTGGCCAGCGCAAAGGCAGTGGACAAGCAGAACACATAGCCCATCACCATGAACGCGCGATCCAGGTCGTTGCCCGGCAGCCAGGACAGGCCGATCGCGCACAGCGAGACGGCGATGCCGAAAGACAGCCAGACCTGCAGGCGCCAGGCCGAGGTGTCGCGACGGATGATGGGGTTGTGGGTGGGGGTGGTCATGGTCAGCCTCTTGAAGGCCGGGGGTTGAACATGGGACGGGATGGTGGGGGTCGGCCGAGCGAAGTGCAATCGAAAGGGCCGGGGTTGCAGCCAATGAATCAAGCGGTAGCGCTGGGCGATACCTTTGAAACCCGGCAGGCCAGGTGGGCGCGGGTGTCGAACACGCTGCTGGACAGGCCCCGGCCATCGGCGCGCAGGCGGCGCTTCAGGGCCAGGTCGAACAGCAGCGGGTTGCGGCGGCGCAGCGCTTCGAGCGCCGGCACATCCGCCTGCGGCAGCAGGCCGGCACGCACGAAGCGGTCCAGCCGGTACAGCGGGCCGACACCGGGCAGCGGGTAGTCCGAGCCATGCAGCAATCGCCCGTGCCAGTCCTCGCGCTGCAGCACGCTGCGCCACACAGCCGGCCGACGGTTGGCCTGGAACACGGCAGACACGTCGCCCAGCAGGCGGCCCTGCCAGGCGGATTCATCCATCAACCGCGCGAACAGCTCGAAGGCCGGACACGGGGAGGGATGCCGGGCATCGAGATCCAGTGCATGCCCCAATGACGCACAGTGCGCGACGATCACACGCACGCCACGTTCGAGCGCTGCACGCACCAGCAGCGGGTTGCCCAGTTCGTCGCGGCCGACGCCCGGCACGGCTTTCTCTTCGCCGCCATGCACGATCAAGGGCAGGTCGGCCGCGGCCAGGCGCTCGTAGAACGGCCGCACGCGGGCATCGCGCATATCGATGTTCATCGCGCTGGGCAGCCACTTGATGGCCAGCGCGCCCTCGGCGATGGCGCGGTCCAGCTGCTCGATCGCATCGCTGCGGTACGGATGGATCGATCCGACCCAGGCGAAGCGCTCGGGCTGTTCTGCCGCCACCGCCGCGGCATAGCGATTCGGCACATGGAAGGTCGACCAGTCCGGCCGCGCCTGACCCTGGTCGTCATGCGCCTGGTCGAAGGCGTAGAGCAGCCATCGCGCGCCGGCCGGGAAGTCGTGGGTCAGCGCCCGCAGCCGCGCGACGTAGGCGCGGTCGACCGACGGTGCGTCGGCCGGCACACCCGCCGCGCCCATGATCACGCGCTTGCGCAGCGATTCGATCGGGTGCCACCACTGCTGCAGGTGCGCATGCACGCTGCAGCCGCTGCCGGCATCGCCCGTGCCCAGCAGGTGCGCATGGGCGTCCCACAGCGCGGCCGGGTCAAGGCCGGCAAAGGTCTGCGTCAGCAGATCGTCACCGGGTGGTGGATCGGCTTCATCGGCCCGTGCCGTGAGGCTGGTGAACAGGCCGGCAGCCGCGGCGGCGCAGCAGCCCAGCATGTGGCGACGGGACAGGGAGTGGGCCATGCGGATCCTCGGAGGCACAAGACAGAAGGCCGCGATGGTGCGGCGATGCTGTGCGCCAGGCCAGGGCTTCGATGCCCGGTGCGATGCCTCGCAACCATCGGTATCGAGTGGTGCTACCGTGGCGGATGAAGGGAGCCGCGCTTCGATGTCCACCACCCAATCGCTGATCACCGTGCTGAAGGCCGAGTTGAAGGCCGCCGGAATGACCTATGCCTCGCTGGCCCGCGAGTTGAAACTGGCCGAATCCAGCGTCAAGCGCATGTTCGCCAAGGGCGAGATGCCGCTGTCGCGCATCGACGAGATCTGCCGCGTGCTGAAGACCGATTTCGCCGAGCTCTCACGCCAGGTGGCAGACGCCAAGGCGCTGCGCCGCGAGCTCACGCTGGAGCAGGAAGCCGCGGTGATGGCCGACCCCAAGCTGCTGCTGTGCGCGGTGTGTGCGCTGAGCCAGTGGACCTTCGAGCAGATCGTCGCCACCTATACCCTCAGCGAGGCCGAGTGTGTTGCCCGCTTCGTTCAGCTGGACCGGTTGGGCATCATCGAGCTGCGGCCGCTGAACCGCTACCGGCTGCACCTGGCCAAGGGCTTCCGCTGGCGTGCCGACGGGCCGGTGATGCAGTACTTCCGCACCCGCGTGGTCGGCGACTACTACAGCGGCGGCTTCGACGGCGAGGGCGAGATGCTGATGCTGGTGCACGGCCAGATCGGCCGCGGCCTGGCGACCTTGTTCAACGAACGGCTGCAGCGTGTGGCCGCTGACTTTGCGCAGCAGCACCTGGCCGACCAGAAACTGGCGCCCGACCAGAAGCGGCCGTACACGCTGATCATCGGCATGCGCTCGTGGCTGTTTGGCGCGTTTCGCGAACTGAAGCGCGACCCCGATGTGCACGGGCCTTCGGTGGTCGGCCGGCGCCTCAATTCGGCGGCACGAGACGTGTGATGCTGCGGACCCGGTCCGGCGCCAGCGGCGCGCCGGCCAGGCACAGCAGGCGCACCGGGAAGCGGAAGGTCTTGCTGCGCTGCTGCAGTGCGTCGATGCTGTGTGCGAGCTGCTGCGCATCCACCGCGCCGGCGATCAGCAAGGTGGCGCGGCGCGGCTGGAAGTGCTGCTGCAGATGCCGTGCGGCGGCTTCGCCGGCGATCAGGTGGCCGGCGTCCCAGGGGTCGGCGGCCTGACGCTGGCGCCACCAGGCCACGTCGTTCAGCTTGGTGCGCAGGCGCAGCAGCAACTGGTCGGCGTGGCCGGGCAAGGCCGCGAGCCGCGCGCTGCCGTCCAGCGCCAGCGCCCAGGCCTCGGCCACGGCGTCGTCGCCC
>NZ_DATILJ010000263.1:0-5273 GCF_035476535.1 Aquabacterium sp. | reverse complement strand
ACTTCGAGCACGCTGTCGGGCCGCACGCTGACGGCAGCGTTGTCGATGAAGCGCAGATGGACATGGCCGTTGGCCGAGGTCTCGACGCGGTCGCCAACCTGGATCGTCGCGCCGCGGCGCAGGGGCTCGCTGCGGCCGTCCAGATGAACCACGCGGGCCACGCCGATCAGCAGGCTGACCTGGCCGACCGCCGATTCGTTGGCCAAGGCCGGCATCCCCACGGCAAGCAAACAGCTGGCCAGCGCGGCCGCGGCAAGCGCCCGCGGCACAGCAAACGGGCGGGTCCGCTGCGCGGGCAGGGCGCGACGGACGAGGGACGAAACGGCAGTACGGACGGCAGTAGGTACGGAAGGGCGGCGAGTCATCGCGTCACTCCTGGGTTTTGGAGCAGGATGCGGGAGAATGGATCTTGCACCCATTCAACCCATCATCGTGTGTTGCACATCACAAGCCGGCGGGGTTTGATTCATGCACAGTTCGAGCCCCGATGCCGATCCTGATCCCCATCCTGCAAGGACTGCGCCTGTTCGACAGCCTGCCGGCCGACAAACTGGCCGAGGTGTCCGCTGCGATGAACGAGCGCCGGGTCGAGCGCCGCGAGGTGGTGATCAAGCGGGGCGAAACCGAGGCCGGACTGGGCTTCCTGATCGAAGGCCGGCTGCAGACGGTGAATTTTACGTTGGACGGCCGAGAGGTCGGCATCGACTTCATCGACAACGGCGACTTCTTCGGCGAGCTCTCGGTGATCGACGGCCATGCGGCGCCCGAGTACATCATTGCCGTCGCGCCGTCGCGCTTGGCCTTCCTGGACCGCGAACGTGCGCGTGAGCTGATGTTCTCGACGCCGCGCGGCGCCGCGGCGGTGGCCGAACGGCTGGCGGCGCGCATGCGCCGGGCCGCGAGCCACCGTTCGCTGCTGGCGCTGCCCAGCTCCTTCCAGCGCGTCTGCGCACAGCTGAGCCTGCTGGCGCAGCGCGACAAGGTCGGCAAGGTGGTGATCGTGATGCCGCCGACGCACCAGGAGATCGCCATCATGGTCAATACCAGTCGCGAAACAGTGACCCGCACACTGCAGTTCCTGCAAGGCCTGAAGGTGCTGGCCCGAGACGGCAACCTGCTGGTAGTGCACCAGCCCGACACACTGCAACAGGCGGCCGATGGCAAGGTCACGCCGACCAAGGGATCGTGATGCCGAAGCCACCGCAGCGCCTGTCAAATCCCCCGATGTTCGCGTTTCGTCCGCCCTCGGCACAGTCAGCGCCAGTGGGCGAGCCACCGCCCTGGCTGCGCGCCTTCGAAGAAACCGGCCTGGTGCTGCTGAGTGGCGCCGAGCTCGATCTGACCGCTTTTGAAGCAGTGACGCAGCAGCTGTGCGGCCAGTTTCACCATGTGGCGACGCGCCAGGCGCTGCGCCAGCAGCAGGGCGACGGCTACACCACCGAGGTGTTCCGCGACAACTTCATCCTGTTCGCACACGCCGAAGGCAGCTACCGGCCCTACCCGCCGCCGCCGCAGGTGTGCTTCTTCCTGTGCGTGACGCCACCCACGGCGGCCGGCGGCGAAACCACCGTCATCGATGGCGCCGCGGTGTACCAGCACCTGCCCGCGCCGCTGCGTGAGCGGCTGGCGCAGCAGGGCGTGGTCTACGAATGCCTTTGGGCGCCGGAGCGCTGGCAAGCCGAATTCGGCGTGGCAACGACTGCCGAGTTGCAGGCCCTGATGGTGCGGTTGCCTGGCGTGCGCTGGGACATCGACGCCCAGGCCACATTGCAACTGTGGTACCACAGTGCGGCCCTGAGCACCTGCCGTACCGGCCAGCCGGTGTTCGCCACCGGCCTGCTGGCGCATCTGCCGCAGGTGCGGCACCCGCGCTACGACGGCCTGCCGGCCTACTCGAAGCCGACGAACCGCGTCTACTTCGGCGACGGCGAGCCGATCGGCGATGGCGACGTCAACACACTGATCGACCTGTGCGACGCACTGGCCTACGCCCACCGCTGGCAGGCGGGCGAGTTGCTGATGCTCGACAACACGCGCTACATGCATGGGCGCAACATGACCGCCGAACCCTGCCCGCGCGTGCTGGTCAGCCGCTTCGGCCACTACGCGCCCACGGCGGCGGCCGGCGTCGCATGATGAAGCTTCAGTCTTCGCCAGACCGCGCCGCGCAGCCCGCCGATCGAAAGGGGAAACGTGTCCCCGCCGTCGGGATCGTGGGCCGGCCCTCCTGGTTTCCCGGCCATGCCCATGGCCTGCGCCAGCCGGTGTTGCAAGTGCGGCTGCGCTGCCGCGTCAGCGACCCGCTGCCTTGGTCCGCGCTGCAGGCCTGGTGGCGGGCCGCCTGGCCGCAGCTGGCGTCTGCCGCCAACGCTCAAGGCAACGCGGCGGACGAAACCGCCACACCGGCCGGCGGCGACGTGCTGGCGGGACCCCAATTGCTCGCGCGCTGGGCCGAAGACCTGTTGCACCTGGGCGGCCTGCCGGTGCTGGAGCGGGCGCGCTGGGTACCGCTCAACGAGACCGAGGGCCGGCTGCTGCTGCCGGCGCTGGAGCAGCAAGCGGCGATGCTGGCGCTGAACCTGATCCTGAAGTTCGTGAGTGCTGCCGACGCAGCGGCGCCCGGTCCGGCTCTGGCCGAGTCGCTGCGCAGTGCGCTTCGTGCCTTCGCCGCCTACGTTCCGGCCGGCCAGAACACACCGCTGTTCCTGCAGGCGGCACACGAACTCGACATCCCGTGTGAACGCCTGGCTGGCAACGCCTACCAGTTCGGCCACGGCGCACGTTCACGCTGGCTGCGCAGTTCGTTCACCGATCAGACGCCGTCGATCTCGACCTGGCTGGCGCGCAACAAGCAGGCCACCGCGGAGCTGCTGCGCAATGCCGGCCTGCCGGTGCCGGACCACTTCCCGGTGCGCAATGTCGACGAAGCGCTGGCCGCAGCCGATCGCCTGGGCTATCCGGTGGTCGTCAAGCCGGCGGCGCTGGACGGTGGCCGGGGCGTGGCGGCTGGACTGCGCACACCCCAGGCGCTGCGCCGCGCCTACGAGGCCGCGCGTCAGCTGGCCGAAGCCATCCTGGTCGAGCGCCATGTCGAAGGCAGTGACCACCGCGTGCAGGTGATGCACGGCGAAGCCTACTGGGTGGTCAAACGGGTGCCCGGCAGCGTCACCGGCGATGGCCGCCTGCGCGTCGCCGAGCTGGTGCGGCAGGCCAATGCCGGGCGCGGCGAGCACTACTCCGGCATCCAGCGGCTGCTGCGGCCGCTGCAGCTCGACGAGGAAGCCGCCGAACTGTTGGCCGAACAAGGGCTGAGCGCCGATGCCGTGCCCGAGGCCGAACGCTTTGTGCGGCTGCGCCGGGCCGCCAATGTCGCCAGCGGCGGTGTGCCGGTGGTTTACGAACTCGACCAGGTGCATCCCGACAACCTGCGCCTGGCCGAGCGCGCCGCGCGCGTGCTGCGGCTGGACCTGGCCGGCGTGGACCTGCTGATCCCCGACATCCAGCGCTCCTGGCTGGAAACCGGGGCGGCGATCTGCGAAGTCAATGCCCAGCCGCATCTGTACCCGCACCTGCCCAGGCTGATCCTGCAGCGCCTGCTCGGCCCGCAGCGCGGACGCATTCCGGTGCTGCTGGTGCTCGGTGTCCCGCGTGACGCGCCGGAGTCGCAGCTGGCCGAACGTCTGCATCGGGGCCTGTTGGCCCAGGGCGTGCAAGCCGGGCTCGCCGGCCCGCAAGGCGTGTGGGTGGGTCGCGACCGGGTGGCCGCCGCCGGGAGCGGCTGTTATGCGGGTGGCCGCATGCTGCGCCGGGATACCGCCGTGCAGGCCGTCGTGCTGGACGTGCCGGACATGCAGGTCCTGCGCACCGGTTGGCCCTTCGACCGCTGCGACCTGCTGCTGCTCGCCGGCCCCCTGGTGCTGGCCGAGCCCCGGCAAGCCGACGGCCGGCAGCAGCCGCTGGCCATCGGCCCGATGCTGCGCCGCGTGCTGATCGACCTGCGGCCCCGTGCGGTGATTGCCGATGCCGATGACGACGACACCGTGCAGACCCTCCGGCAGGCGATGGACGGTCAAGCCGAGTTGCTCGCGGTGCGCCCGACGGCGCCGGATGCGCGCGACACCGAACTGGCCGCCGCCGCCCTGCGCTGGCTCCAGACCAACGGCTCATGACAGCCCCCGCACCTACCGGGCTGCCGCCGGCGGGCACCGCCATCGTGCTGTCGCCGGACGAGATCGTCGCGCTGTCCTCGCCCTACCTGGCCGGCGGCATCCGGCAAGAGGCCTGGGTCATCGATGCGCTGCGCATCGACGGCAAGCGGCTCGATGCGGTGGTGCGCATGGAACGCACCTTCGTCTCCCCCACCGATGCCGGCGGTTTTCACCTGTCGACCTTCATTGCGCTGGAGTTCGTCTCGCAGCTCACGGTGATCTATGCCCACCAGCAAAGCGGCCATGTGCGCAAGGAGCGCGAGGTCTGGATGCTGGAGAGCAGCTTCTCCAGCCGGCGACCCGTGCGCAACCCGCAGCACATCGACGTCCGGCTCGACGTGTTGTGGAGCCGCCGACGCGGCCGCGAGCTCTGGCTGAACTTTGGTTTCCGCGTCAGCGACGAGCACGGCCTGTTCGAAGGCACCCTGAAGGCAGTGATGCCCTAGCCTGCCGGGTTCAGGCCGGCGGCATGAACTCGATGCCTGTCGTGGCCAGGCCGATCAGTTCGACACTGTTCACGTTGATGTCGATCTGGCACGCCAGCAGACCCAGGCTCGCCTGGGTGAAGATGCCGGCGTCGAACAGGCTGTTGAAGTAGGCCAGTTCGTCCGCGCCGGGTGCGACGCCGATGACGTTGCGGTACACGTGGCGGATGAAGGCCTCGTTCGATGCGCCACCGGCGAAGGCCGGCACGGCGCTCACCGCCAGTTCGACTACGCTGGCATAGCTGGCGCCGCCATCGAACAGCGCGATGCCGATACCGACGAAAGCTTCGTTGTCCAGGTACTGCGGCCCGAACAGCGCGCGGATGATCTGCACGGTGTGGCCGGCGGCGCCGTCCAGGTCCAGCGCCAGCTGCCCATCGGTGAAGGCCAGGCGCTCCACTGCCACCAGCCGGTCGCTGCCTTCGTTGCCATCGCCGAGGTTCGTATCCGCCGTGCCCCAATGCGTGCTGGCCCGGCTGATCGCGAAGTCCTCGCGCCTACCGGCGAAGACGGCGGTGTCGAGACCGCTGCCGCCATCGATCACGTCATTGCCGGCGCCGCCGCTGATGCGGTCGTCGCC
>NZ_DATILJ010000262.1:0-2242 GCF_035476535.1 Aquabacterium sp. | reverse complement strand
GTGGTGTCGCTCGACAGCAAGGAAGTCGGCTACCTGTTCCAGCGGGACGTGATCGGCGGGCTGTTCCGCGGCAAGACCCTCTGGGGGCGTTGAGCCGCTCTTGACGGACAGGCTTGAAGTACACGGTATCTGCGATGAATGCCTTCTGGCGCAATCATCCCTGGCGGCTGCGCACAGCCGTCCTGATATCGGCTGCCGCCATCGTCGGCCTGCTCACCGCGCTGGTGCCCGAAGGCTTCCAGCGCACCGAGCAGCTGATCGGCGACTGGACCTGGCGCCTGGGCGCCAGCGCGCACCCCGAGCGCCGCATCGTCGTGGTGGATATCGACGAGGCCAGCCTGAAGCAGGTCGGGCCCTGGCCCTGGCCCCGTGCCACCGTGGCCAAGCTGTCGCAGCGTCTCGAAGAGGCCGGCGCGGTGGTGCAGGCCTTCGATATTGCCTTCCCGGATGCCCGTGATGGCGATGCTGCGCTGGCCGGGGCATGGACCCAGGCGCCGGTGGTGGCCGGTCAGATCTTCTCGCTCGATGCGCAGGTGACACCGCGTGTCGGCGGCATCGGCGGTGCGCTGGCCGCGGCTGGCTGCCCGTCGTTTGCTTCGCGCAGCCAGGGGTTTTACGGCAATGCGCCCGAACTTCTGCAGGTGGCGCCAGCGCTCGGCCACATCACGCCGCGTGTCGAGAGCGATGGCGTGGTACGCAAGGTGCCGGCCCTGGTGTGCCACGACGGCCGCAGCTACCCCAGCCTGGCCTTGTCAACGCTGTGGCGTGCCGCGCAGGCCGGTGGCAGTGGTCCTGCGGCGGCGCCGGATTGGGTCTGGCACCAGGCACGCGAGCAGGCCTTCGGCGGCCTGCTGGCACCGGCGGCCTGGCTCACCAGCGCCAGCCTGCCGGGCCTGGTGGTGCCGCTGGACGAGCGCGGCGATCTGCGTGTGCCCTACGGGCTGGAGCGCCGTGCGTTCGCCTCGGTATCGGCCGCCGAGGTGCTGAACGGCAGCGCCGACGACAAGCTGCTGCACGGCGCGATCGCCCTGATCGGTGCCACCGCCTTCGGCATCGGCGATACCGTCGCAACGCCGCATGCCGCGGTGTCGTCCGGCCTGGAGGTGCACGCGCAGGCCATCGTCGGCCTGCTCGACCATCGGCTGCCCTACACGCCGGCAGCAGCGCCCTGGCTGCAGGGCGCGGCGGTGCTGGGCATCGCGCTGCTGTTGCTGGTGCTGGTGCGGCGCGTGCCGGGTGTCACCGCCAAGCGCCTGCCGATCGCCGGCGTGCTGCTGGCGCTGGTGATCGCCGTTGCCTCGGCGCTGGCCTTGCTGCAGGCCCAGCTGTGGTTGTCGTGGGCGCCGGTGGCCTTGTTCGCGCTGGTGTCCTCGGCCGCGCTGGCGGCCGCCGAGCACGCGCTGACCCGCGCCCAGCGCGAACGCCTGTCGGCCCATCTGGGTGCCTACCTGCCGGGGCCGGTGGCGCAACGGCTGATGAAGACCGATCCGTCGGGCAGCGTGCAGGTCGAGCGGCGCAACATCAGCGTGCTGGTCGCCGACATCCGCAATTTCTCTTCGTTTGCCGCGCACAAGCCGGCAGAGGAAACCGCCGCGATGCTGCATGCCTTCTGCTGCATTGCGGTCGATGTGATCGAGCAGCATGGTGGTGTGGTGGAGAATGTCGTCGGTGATTCGGTGCTGGCCGTGTGGAACGCCTACCTGGATTGTGCCGATCACCCGCAGCAAGCCTTGCTGGCCGCACAGGAGTTGCTGCGCTCCACCCGAACCCTGCTCGCGCCTTCGCAACCCCCGCATGAAGACAGCCCTGTCCAGCCCCTTGCCTTGGGTGTGGGCCTCGAATCCGGCAGCGCCGTGGTCGGCTCCTTCGGGCCGTCACGCCGGCGTGCCCATGCGGCACTGGGCGAACCCGTGAGCGTTGCCGCACGATTGCAACAAATGACGCTCGATCTTTCGATGCCGATCCTCGTCGGTCCTCAACTGGCGGGGCAACTGCCCGAAAGCAGCACCGAGCCGCTCGGCGACTACCTGCTCGAAGGCCTGAGCCGGCAGTACGCGCTGTACGCACCCACGGCCTGGGCCGAGCTGGTGCCGGTCGACCCCTTGTGGATGCATGCCGCCACGGCTACTGCCGGGCGGGGTGCCGACAGCGACAAATGGGGTGTGCGCGCCGACAGTGTTGTGTTGACCTCATTGCGCGCTCCGACGCTCGGTGACCTGCGCGACGCATGAAGCGCGCCGCT
>NZ_DATILJ010000261.1:0-3447 GCF_035476535.1 Aquabacterium sp. | reverse complement strand
AGGTGATGAAGGAGATCATCGCCCGCGCGATGGACAAGCGATGAGCGTGCGCTTCGAACTGCAGGGCAGCACGGCCCTGGTCACCCTCGACAGCCCGGCCAGCCGCAATGCCTTCACGCCCGAGCTGCGCGATGGCCTGGCGCAGGCGATCGAACGTGTGCGCGCCGAGCGCGAGATCCGCGCGCTGATCATCACCGGCGCCGGCGGCCACTTCTGCGTCGGCGGCGACCTGCGCGGCATTGCCGCCGCACAGCTCGACGGGGCCGGCTGGCGCGAGCGCATGCACGGCACGCAGCGCTGGATCGCCGAGCTGCTGACGCTGGACCGGCCGGTCATTGCCGCGGTGGACGGCGCGGCCTACGGCGCCGGCTTCGCACGATGAGCGACCCCGGCGCGCTGGCCGCGCTGCTGGACGCCGAGGCCAATGCGCAGGCGCTGGCTTTCGGCAGCCCGGAGCACCAGGAGGCGCTGCGCCGCTTTCTCGACAAGCAGCCGCTGGCCTTCGCATGGCCGGCGCAGGGAGAGGCCGGGTGACTGTCGCGATGCCGTGAAGCCTGACCTTCGTTCGACTACGTCGTCAGGCTGTGCGTCGGCCGCTCGCCGGCCAGCGCCTGCGCCAGGCTGGCGAGCACCATCTCGCCCATCGCCGTGCGCGTCTCGACCGTGGCGCTCGCGCGATGCGCCTGCAGCGTGACGTTGTCCAGCTCGAACAGCGCCGGCGGTGCATGGGGCTCGTCGATGAACACGTCCAGCCCCGCGCCGGCGATGCGTCGCTCGCGCAGTGCCCGCACCAGGTCGGCCTCGCGCACCAGGCGGCCGCGCGCGACGTTGACGAGGAACCCCTGCGGCCCCAGCGCGTCGAGCACCGCCGCATCGATGAGGCCTTCGGCCTTGTCGGCGGCGGCGCAGACGATCAGCGCGTCACTGTCGCGGGCGAGCTGCCGCAGCTCCGGCTCATAGGCCCAGGCGACGTCCGGCATCGCTTGGAGATCGGTGTAGCGCACGGGGCAGCCAAAGGCGTTGACCCGCGTTGCCACGGCGCGGCCGACGCGCCCGAGGCCGACGATGCCCACGCGCATGCCGCTGCAGCGGCGTGCCAGCGGGATCGCGCTCGGCTGAGGATGGCGGACCCACGCGCCCGAACGCACGAAGCGGTCGACCGCGCAAACGTTGCGGCAGGTGGACAGCAGCAGCGCGATGGCCAGGTCGGCGACGTCCTCGGTCAGCGCGCCGAAGGTGCCGGTCACCGGCAGGCTGCGGGCACGCGCGTAGTCCAGGTCGACCGCGTCGGTGCCCACGCCGTTGACGGCGACGATCTCGAGCGCCGGCAGCCGTTCCATCAGCGCTCGCGTGATGCCGGTGTGGCCGCCGGTGATGACGCCGCGGATCGAGGCGCCGTGCACGCTGATGCAGGCGTCCGCGTCGGGCTGCTCGTACAGGCGGTGCACGGTGTAGAGCGCGTCGAGACGCTGGTTGATCGACGGCACGAGGATGGGATTCAGTTGCAGGATGTGCGGCTTCATGGCGGGCCCTGGGGTGCTAGACGACGGTTTACTCGGGGGCTATGCCTGCGGCCTTGATGACACTGCCCCAGCGCTTGTACTCGGCGGCCTGGAAACTGGCCAACTCCGCGGGGGTGGAGGTGAATGGCTCCATGCCGTTCTGCTCGACGAAGCGGCGCACGCTGTCGGTGGCCAGGGCGCGCTGCATCAGCTCGTTGATGCGCTGCACGATCGGTGCCGGCGTGCCGGCCGGGGCGTAGACCGCGTTCCAGTAGCTCATCTCGTAGCCGGGCAGGCCGGCCTCGGCGATCGTCGGCAGTTCGGGGGCGAGCGGCGAGCGCATTGGGCTGCTGACGCCCAGCGCCTTCAGCTTGCCGGCCTTGACCTGCGGCAGGCTGGTCGTCAGGTCGACGATCATCACGTCGATCTGCCCGCCGACCAGGTCGACGATCGCCGGCGGGTTGGCCTTGTACGGCACATGCGTCAGCTGGGTCTGCGTCATCTGCTGGAACAGCTCCGACGCCACCCGCGCCGACGAGCTGCCAGCACCGAAGGTCAGCGGCTTCGTTTTCGCGAAGGCGATCAGCTCGGCCACGTTGTGGGCCTTGACGTTCGGATGCGTCACCAGCAGCAGATAACCTTTCACGAGCGCGCCGACCGGCGTGAAGTCCTTCACCGGGTCGTAGGCCAGCTTGCGGAACAGGTGAGGGTTCGCGGCCTGTGTCGTGTTTGTCGTGATGAACAGCGTGTAGCCGTCGGCCGGCGCACGCGCCACGGCCTGTGCCGCGATGCCGCCGCTGGCGCCTGCCTTGCTCTCGACGATCACCGGCACTTTGGTGGCGGCGGTGATCTCCTGGCCGATGGCGCGAGCCAGCCCGTCGGTGGTGCTGCCGGCGCTGGAACCGATGACGAGGGTGATCGGCTTGGCCGGAAAGTTGTCCGCCAGCGCCGGCTGCGACAGCACGGCACAGAAGCTCACGGCGGCAACGAGGCGGGCGATGGTCATGGCGCTTGTCTTCGTTGGGATGTCACCATGCTAGGCAAGGCTGCCGCACATCGTCAATATTGATCATCAATATCAATACGCCCCGAACTTTCCTGCACTGAGCAACGGAAACGCGAAATCGTTGAGATGGCTCGGAATTGATGTTGATCGTTGTCGTCAATATGATGTCGCCAGGGGCGCTGAATGGCAGGAGATCGTGCGATGGCAACGTGGATGACGCTGGAAGAGGCGAGGCGCCAGCTGGGGGTTCGCCCGCAGACTGTCTACGCCTACGTCAGCCGCGGACGCATAACGGTCAGCCCGGACCCGGAGGACTCCCGGCGCAGCCTGTATCGCTCGGAAGACGTGGCCAACCTGGTCCGACGCAAGGTCAGCGGCAGGACCCGCGAGACGCTGGCAGCGACCACCTTGTTCGGTGCCGAGCCGAGCATTCCGACGTCGATATCGACATTTGCCGGCGGCCGCCTGTACTACCGCGGCATCGATGCCGTGTCACTGTCTGCCACGGCGACGCTGGAGGACGCCGCGTCGCTGCTCTGGGCATCGGATCATCCGCTGGTCTTCACGGCTGTCTCGGGTCCGGTTCCCGCCATGCCGCCCGGTCGGGTTCGTGCCTTCACCGAGCTGGCGACCCTGACCGCTAGCGGACATTCGACGCGGGGCCGCACCGCCAAGGTGTTGCAGGAGGAGTCGGCCGTCCTGGTCGGGCGCCTGGCAAGCGCGTTCGGCGCGCCCGACGATGCCGCTCGGCCCTTGCATGACAGGCTGGCGCGCGGCTGGGCACAGCCGCGCGCAGTGGCCGGCCTGATTCGCAAGACCCTGGTCCTGCTGGCGGACCACGAGATCACGAGCTCGGCGTTTTCCGCGCGCATCACGGCATCGACCGGGGCCTCGCTGCCCGCCTGCCTGCTGGCCGGCCTGACGACCTTCTCGGGTCCA
>NZ_DATILJ010000260.1:0-3687 GCF_035476535.1 Aquabacterium sp. | reverse complement strand
CGGCCTCGGCTTCCTGATCGCCACGCACGATGCGATGGCCTCGCCGCGCGCCTGGGAGTTGGTGCGCGCGCTGGGCGAATGCCGCGCCGAACTGCATGCCGACACGCAGGGCATGCTCGACAGCGTGGCCGCCGGCCGCGCGCTGCTGGCCTGCAATGTGATCGGCACCTATGCCGAGGCTTTTGCGCGTCAGCAGCCGGATGTCGCCATCGTCTACCCGCAGGACTACACGCTGGTGGCTTCGCGCGTGGCCTTCATCGCCCGCCACGCACCCAACTTGGCCGGTGCCCGGTTGTGGCTGGACCACCTGCTGTCGCCCGAAGGCCAGCGCGTGCTGGGCGAACAATGCGGCCTGTATGCCGTGCTCGGCGATGCGGCGCAGCCGCGCTCGGCAGCCGCGCTGCAGCAGCAGCTGGGCGGCGCGGCGCGCCCCATCGCGCTGGGCCCGGGCCTGCTGGCGCACCTGGACAGCAGCAAGCACCAGGCCTTCCTCAAACGCTGGCGGCGGGAGTTTTCTGCGGCGCCGTGACATCGCCCCCAGGCCGACGACATACGTCGTCCGCCCCCCCGAGGGGGTTGAGTCAAGTGGCAGAGCCACATTGACTCAGGCGCTCAAGCCGCGGCCAGCTGGCCGCGCCGGCGCCGGGCCATCGCCGGCGGCACGATCAGCACCGCCAGCACCACGGCCAGCAGCAGCGCCGACACCGGGCGCTCGACGAACACCGTCCAGCGGCCTTCGCCGATGGACATCGCATTGCGCAGCTGCGCCTCGGCCATCGGCCCGAGGATCATGCCGACGATGACCGGCGCGGTCGGGAAATCGAAGCGCCGCATCAGCACGCCGAACAGGCCGATGGCGTACATCAGGAACAGGTCGAACGAACTCTGGCGCATGCCGTAGACGCCGACGGTGGCGAAGATCAGGATGCCGGCGTAGAGCGGCGCGCGCGGAATCTTCAGCAGCTTGACCCACAGGCCGACCAGCGGCAGGTTCAGCACCAGCAGCATCACGTTGCCGATGTAGAGGCTGGCGATCAGCGCCCAGACCAGCCCGGCCGAGGTCTGGAACAGCTGCGGCCCCGGCTGGATGCCGTAGTTCTGGAACGCCGACAGGATGATGGCCGCGGTGGTCGAGGTGGGGATGCCCAGCGTCAGCATCGGCACCAGCGTGGCGGTGATCGCCGAGTTGTTCGCGGCCTCCGGCCCGGCCACGCCTTCGATCGCGCCGGTGGTGCCGAATTCCTCCGGTCGTTTCGACAGCTTCTTCTCGGTGGCGTAGCTCAGGAAGGTGGGGATCTCGCTGCCGCCGGCCGGCACGGTGCCGAAGGGGAATCCGATGAAGGTGCCGCGCAGCCAGGCCGGCCAGGAGCGGCGCCATTCCTCACGCGTCATGTGCACGCGGCTCAGGTGGTTCAGCTGCGATTGCGTGCGGCCCTCGTACAGCGCGGTGTAGAGCGTCTCGCCGACGGCGAACAGGCCGACGGCGATCAGCACCACTTCCAGCCCGTCCAGGAACTCGGGCACGCCGCCGGTGTAGCGCACCTGGCCGGTGATCTGGTCCAGCCCGACCAGCCCGGCCGCCACGCCGACCACCAGCGCCGTGACGCCGCGCAGCGCGCTCTTGCCGAGCACCGCGGTCACGGTGCAGAAGGCCAGGATCATCAGCATGAAGTATTCCGGCGGCCCCAGCTTGACGGCGTAGGTGGCAACCACCGGCGCGAACAGCGTGACCAGGATCGTCGCGATGGTTCCGGCCACGAAGGAGCCGATCGCCGCCGTGGCCAGCGCCGCACCGGCGCGGCCGCTCTTGGCCATCTTGAAGCCTTCCAGCGCCGTCACCATCGAGCCGGTTTCGCCCGGCGTGTTGAGCAGGATGGAGGTGGTGGAGCCGCCGTACATCGCGCCGTAGTAGATGCCGGCGAAGAAGATCATCGAGGCGGTGGGCTCGACCTGCGTGGTGATGGGCAGCAGCATGGCCACCGTGACGGCCGGGCCCAGGCCGGGCAGCACGCCGATGGCGGTGCCCAGCGCGCAGCCGACGAAGGCCCACAGCAGGTTGATCGGCGCGCCGGCGGTGGCGAAGCCGCCCATCAGTTGCGTCAGCAGGGTGTCCATGGGCTTCTTCTTCTCTACAGCCAGCCGGTGCGGGTGAGGCCGGGCAGGTTGATGGCCAGCAGCTTGGTGAACAGCCAGAACGCCGGCGCCGCGATTAGCAGGCCGGTGAGCATGTCGATCAAGGTGGGCACCAGGCCCCCGGCGCCCCGGCCTTCGGAGCGGCGCAGCCCGCGCACCGCGAAGGCGTAGCACAGCGCGCAGCTGAGGATGAAGCCGATGCGCTCGATCGCCGCGGCGTTCAGCAGCACGCCGGCGGAGATCCAGGCCAGCGCATCCCAGTCGCCACGTTCGGCGCCGGAGGGTTCGTCCAGCGAGCGGAAGCCGCCGGTGCGGGCCTGCCAGACCAGCAGCGTGCCGCAGACCAGCAGCGAGACCGCCACCAGCCAGGGCAGGAAATTCGGGCCGACGCCGGCGTAACCGGCCTCGGACGGGATGCTCGTCGCGCCGATGGCGAAAGTGAGGCCGAGCAGCATGGCGCCGGCGCCGATCAGGGTCTGGTGCAGTGAGCGTGCGGTGGGGGCTTCAGCCATGGGGTTCCTCACGGACGGTGCCGAGGTGGCGGCGCATGATGCGGCGCGGCGCTGCGCCCAAGCTTTCGGCCGGCTTTCATCGGCGGGGCCGCAAGCCTCGGGATTTGCCCTGATCGGGTAAGCCTCAGCGGGAAAACCTCACCGGGAAAACCTTATCGGGAAAACGATAGGCCGGCATGAAAGCCTTTCGAAAGCCGGCCGGCCGCGCAGCTTCCTAGCATCGCCGGCACCGATCCCGCCCATCGACCGCCACCCCACCCGAAGGACAGCGCCCATGAACATCACCGGCATGCTGCACGGTGCCCGCCTGCTCCGGCTGGCAGGCTTCCCAACGCCTGAAATACTCGGCCCGGACGCCACCGATTCCGAGATCAAGGCCTTGCTCACCAAGCACGGCCAGGTCTTCGTCAAGCCGGTGTTCAAGGGCGGCGTGGGCAAGAAGGGCAAGGCCGGCCTGGTCGGCCGCGCCAAGGACCTGAAGACCGCGCTGGCCGAAAAGGAGCGCCTCTACTTCTGCGAGCACCGCCACGGCAACCAGCACGCCAAGGCCAACGGCGTGACCTTCGAGGCCGGCGTGCCGGCCGAGCACGAGGTCTACTTCTCGCTCACCGACGACACCCACTTCCGCGCGCCGACGATGACCTTGACGCACCACGGCGGCATGGACATCGAGGAGCTGGACAAGACGCAGATCGTCAGCGTGCCCTTCAATCCGCTGACCGGGCTGAAGGCCTTCATCGTGGCCAATGCGCTGTCGGAGCTGAAGGCGCCCAAGCAGATCATCTCGCCGCTGGTGCAGCACCTGCCGAACCTGTGGGACCTGTTCCACGACTACGGCATGACGACGCTGGAGCTGAACCCGATCCGCCTGCGGCCGGACCGCCGCGGCCGGCTGACGCCGGTGGCCTGCGACTTCAAATGCGGCTTCGACCGCGACGACCCGCGCTGGCAGCGCCTGGACCTGCCGGCCGACCTGTTCACCGCCGACTCGTCGGACTTCGAGCAGGAGATCAACACGCTGCGCACCTACCAGGGCCAGAGC
>NZ_DATILJ010000259.1:0-3131 GCF_035476535.1 Aquabacterium sp. | reverse complement strand
TGTGCCTCCGCACGCGCAGTCCTGCAGCGCCAGTGGCGGCACCTCCCCGGCGTTCTTAATACCCCGAACCGTCGGTCACCAGATTGGCAGTGAACACACCCTGGCATTCGAAAGCGGGGCGCCGCCTTCTCTGTTCGCCGGGCGCGGTGCGCCCATTCGTGCAAACCACGCAAGCTTTCGTATGCCAGTGCGGTTTAATTGCCAATCTGGCGACCGACGGTTCGGGGTATTAAGAATGCCAGGGGCGTGTTCACAATTGTGCCTCCGTGCTGGAGTGACGGAGACACAGATGAACGTTTGGTTTTCAAGCCCTTCTTTGGTTACTTTCTTGTGGCTACAAGAAAGTGACCCGCCTGCCGGGGCGGAATCCCGGCGCAGTGCAACGCATGATCACGGGCCTCGGCAACACGCCCCGGACGTCTGCATTTCGCAATCCCCGAAGGCCGCTCAGGGCCGAAGACTGCCCTCACCCAGAAGCCCATACAGAACCAACGCGGCGCCGTGAAGCCACTGCCATGAACCACGATGTTTACACCCTGCACCGCGGCGACAAGCCGCTGCTGATCAGCCTGCCGCATGTCGGCACGCTGTTGCCGGACGATCAGAAAGAACGTTATGTCGGCCGGGCGCTCGCCGTCGAGGACACCGACTGGCACCTCGACCGGCTGTACGGCTTTGCCCGAGAACTGGGCGCAACGATGCTGGTGCCGCGCTACAGCCGCTACCTGATCGACCTGAACCGGCCGCCGGAGAACGTGCCGATGTACCCCGGCGCCAACAACACCGAACTCTGCCCGACACGCTTTTTCACCGGCGACGCGCTGTACCGCGAAGGCCAGGCGCCGGACGCGGCCGAGATCACCCGCCGCCTCACGAACTACTGGTGGCCTTACCACGACGCACTGAACACCGAGCTGAACCGCCTGCGCGCGGCCCATGGCCATGTGCTGCTGTTCGATGGCCACAGCATCAAGTCGGAACTGCCCTGGCTGTTCGACGGCAGGCTCTGGGACCTGAACCTGGGCACCGCCGCGGGCCGCAGCTGCGCACCCGATCTGCGCCTGGCACTGGCCGCCGTGCTGGCCGGGCAGCAGCGCTTCACGCACATCGTCGACGGCCGCTTCAAGGGCGGCCACATCACGCGCCACTATGGCCGGCCCGAACAAGGCATCCATGCAGTGCAGCTGGAGATGTGCTGGTCCACCTACATGGACGAGGCCGCAGCTTTTGCGTGGCATGACGATCGCGCCGCGCAGGTGGAACCGGTGCTGCGCAGGCTGGTGCAGACGATGCTGGACTGGGTGCCGTGATGAGTGATTGCACCTGGCTCTGGGCGCCGCAGGCCTGGATCGCCGGCCGCTGGCAGCAGCGCGTGCTGCTGCAGATCGGCGCCGACGGCCACTGGGCCGCGATGCAGCCCGATGTGCCGGCGCCGCCGCAGGCCCGTGTGCTGGCCGGTCCGCTGCTGCCGGGCCTGGTCAACGCACACAGCCATGCGTTCCAGCGCGCCTTTGCCGGCCTGGCCGAGCGCCGCGAAGGCGAACAGGACGACTTCTGGAGCTGGCGCGACCGCATGTACTGCGTGGCCTTGCGCATCGCCCCCGAGGCGCTGGAAGCGGTGGCCACGCAGCTGTACGCCGAACTGCTGCAAGGCGGCTACACCCAGGTCTGCGAGTTCCACTACCTGCACCATGCACCCGACGGCCGGCCCTATGCCGACCCGCTGGCGATGAGCCACGCATTGCTGCGCGCCGCGCAGGCCACCGGCATCGGCCTGACGCTGCTGCCGGTGCTGTACCAGCGCGCCGGCTTTACGCAACCGCAGCTGCGCGAGGATCAGCGCCGCTTCGCGACCGATGTGCAGCTGCTGCTGACTTTGCGTGATGGCATCCGCGCGCTGCGGCAGCCACGCGTGAATGCCGGCGTGGCGATCCACTCGCTGCGGGCCGCCTCGCCCGAAGCCATCACCCGGCTGGCCGACGCGCTGGCCGGCGACGATGCGCCGATCCACATCCACATCGCCGAGCAGACCGGCGAAGTCGACGACTGCCTGGCCGCCACCGGCCGGCGGCCGATCGAATGGCTGGCCGCGCATGTGGCGCTGGACGCGCGCTGGCAGCTGGTGCATGCCACGCATGCCACGCCGCAGGAGATCGACACCGTCGCCCGCGGCGGCGCCGGCGTGGTGATCTGCCCCAGCACCGAAGCGAACCTCGGCGATGGCCTCACCGACCTGCCGCGCTGGCTGCGGGCCGGCACGGTGCTGTCGCTCGGCTCCGACAGCCATGTCGGCCGCGCCTGGCCGGCCGAGCTGCGGCTGCTCGACTACGGCCAGCGCCTGCACTTGCGCCAGCGCAATGTCTCGGCCGCGCCGCAGCAGGGCCAGCCCTCGACCGCCGCGCACCTGTTCGAGCGCCTGCGCGCCGGCGGTGGTGCGGCCGCCGGCTTTGCGCGTTGGGGGCTGGAAACCGGCGCACGGGCCGATTGGCTGGTGCTGGACATGCGGACCGCTGGCCTGCTGGGCGTGCCGCCCGGGTTGGCACTGGATGCTCTGGTCTTCGCCACCGATGCGCCGGCGTTCAGCGAGGTCGGCGTCGCGGGCCGGGTCGTCGTGCGCCAGGGCGCCGCGCAGGACAGCGCCGGCATCGCGCAGCGCTTTGCCGAGACCCTGTCACGGCTCTGGGCCTAGCCGAACGGGCTCATCTCAAGCCCCTGGATGACGATCATCTTCTGCGATGCCGGTGCGCGCACGGCGGCAGACACCGTGTCGGACAGGTAGTCGCCCAACATCGGCGGCCGTTCACCCAGGAATGACGGCTCCGGCAGCATGCCCGGCCCTCGCCCCAGGACGTCGAGATCCCCGGCGTCGCGAAACAGCACCGGTGCATGGGTCACGCCCCGGGACAACAGGACCAGCGAGCGGTGGTAGCCGTCACGCAGCAGGTAGCGGCCGCGGTATCGCACGACCTGCAGGAATGACGGGTTCACGGCGACGAGGAAGCCGCAGCCCAGATACGTCTGCCCGTTGCCGGCATCGATGGGCGTGTTGAAGTGCCCCATGATGCGCAGGTTCGGGTTGCGCGAGCTGACGATCCAGGTGTTGAGCGCGGGATCGAACTGGATGGGCAGGG
>NZ_DATILJ010000258.1:0-44209 GCF_035476535.1 Aquabacterium sp. | reverse complement strand
GCACGATACGCCTCCACCTGCTCCATGCACCGCTGCGCATGTTGTCGATCCGTGGTCATCTCGCCTCGTTCGTTGATTGCCGAGACGCGAGATTCGCTGCTTCATCGTCCCGGGGATAGATGGGTTGGCGGAACGCTTACGGCAAAAGCGCGACCACTTGAAGCCAGGCTGCGGCCGGGAGGCTGATGAGTCATCGGGCGCCCCGAAAGAGCGCAACAGCATCTCCATCGCCCGAAACGGCAATGGCGCTGGCCGGCAACAGGCACGACGAGACGCGAGGCTCCGCCCGACTTCACGGACCCCGGCAATTGCGCCGGCGGTGTTGTCGAGATGCGTGGCCGCTACTCGTGAACGGCCCTGGGAGAGACGCCCTACGCAGCCTTGAACGGCAGCACCTGCGCGCCATCGCGCAAGCGGTCTAGGTAGTCGGCCCACCTCACCATCAGTTCGCGGCGCTGCTCGGCGAACGTGGTGCGGTTGTAGGCCCTGCCCAGGGCATCAGGCACCGCGTGCGCCAACTGCGCTTCGATCACCTGAGGGTCGATTCCAAGGCGCTCGGCGGCCATCGTGCGGGCCATCGCGCGGAACCCGTGGGCCGTCATGTCGTCATTGCTGTAGCCCAGCCGGCGCAACGCACTGCGAACCGTGTTTTCGCTCATGCACCGCTCGCCGGTCAGCAGCGACGGGAACACGTAGCGGCCGTGCCCAGTGAGCGAGCGCAGTTCCTTGAGGATCGCCACGGCTTGCGGCGCAAGCGGGACAACATGCGCACCGCCATTTGCCTTGTCGTTCTTGCGACGCTTCATCAGTGCGCCGGGAATCGCCACCTGCGCGCCTTCCAGATCGACCCATGCCCACTCCATCTGCCGCAGTTCACCTGGGCGCAGGAACAGCAGCGCCGACAGCGCCAGCGCATCGCGCGTGACAGGATGGCCGGCATAGTCGCCCATCGCACGCAACAGCTCGGCGGCTCGCTTGGGGTCCACGATAGCGGCCAAGTGACGCGTCGGCACGGGCGGCAGCGCGTCGCGCAGATCGGCGGCCGGATTGCGCGTGCACGTCCCGGTGGCGATGCCGTAGCGAAACACCTGCCCGCAGGCGTCTTTCAGACGGTGCGCGGTTTCGATGGCACCCCGCGCCGTCACTCGGCGCAGGCAGGTGAGCAGTTCCGGCGCCTCAAGCTCGCCGACGGGCCGTCGGCCCAACCAGGGGAACGCGTCTTGCTCGAACCTGATGCGGGTTCGCTCGGCATGGCCGGCACTCACCTTGACTTCGTGAACTGTGGTCAGCCACTCCCGCGCTACGGCCTCGAAAGTGCCCGGCCCGGGCTTCCCCTCGGCTGCAAGCCGGTCAGCCTCAGCCTGGGCCGCCTGGGCCGCCTTGTCGGCCTTGCGCGCGGCGCTGGGGTCAACGCCGGCTGCGATCAGGCCTCGCGCCTCATCGCGCCGCTGTCGGGCCAGCGCCAGCGGCACGTCGGGGTACACACCCAGCGACAGCATTTGTTCCTTGCCGGCGAAGCGGTAGCGAAGGCGCCACCAGCCGGCGCCGCCGGGCTGCACATCCAGGCGCAGGCCTCCGCCATCGCTCAGCTTGACCGGTTTGCTGGTTGCTGCGGCCGCCTTCAATTTGGCGCGGATGGTTTTGTCTGTGAGGGTGTCTGTGCTTGCCATGCGGGTAACTTTACCCCGCATGAACCCACATCCGAACGGGTTACCCGCAAAGCTACCCGCAGGTTTGGCGGCAAGTAGCGGCGTTACCCGCATCTATCTGGACATGAAAAAAGCGCTAAGGCGTTGATTTCCTTAGCGCTTTTCTGCTTTGCGGTCCTATGTGGACCTTAACTTGGTGGAGCCGGGGGGAATTGAACCCCCGTCCGCAAGCCATCACCGGCCAGTTCTACATGCGTAGCTGTCTGATTTGGATCTCATGGTTCCGGTCGCGCAGCAGCACGCTACCTGAACCACCAGTCACTGAATCTCGTCCTGAGCCGAGTGACCCGGCTCAGCACCAGCCAATGTGAATAACCTCGCAGCCTTCCGCCTTGCGGCTTCAGGCCCGGCCCATCGGCCAACCGTTGCGAGGCTCACCGGTTTTAAGCGGCGAGGGCGTACGAAGTATCGTTCGCAGTTACTTTGTTTCCAGATGGATTTACGAGCTGACTGGTGCTCGGCATGCCCTGAACCGACTCCGTACCCACGTCGAAGCCAGGTCGGCCCCAGAACGCGTAGTTTAGGCCAGTTCCAGCCAGTTCAAGAGCTGCATCGGCGATTGCAGCACCTGATCGGCGCCCCAGGCCTCCACCGACTCGCCCGCGCCCAGGTAGCCCCAGGCCGCCGCGAGCGTGGCCATGCCGGCGCTGCGTCCGGCCTGCATGTCGCGTTGATCGTCGCCGACGTAGACGCAGCGCGACGCCGGCAGGCCCAACCGGCGCGCCGCTTCGAGCAGCGGCGCCGGATGCGGCTTGGCATGCGGCGTGGTATCCCCGGCAATCAGCACCGCCGCCTGCTGGTGCAGGCCCAGGCCCTGCACCACCGGCTCGGCAAAGCGCATCGCCTTGTTGGTGACGATGCCCCAGGGCAGGCCCACTTCCGCCAAGGCCTGCAGCAAGGGCTTCACCGCCGCGAAGACACAGGTCTCCTGCAGCAGGCGCTGCGCATAACGCGCAAGGAACGCGTCACGCAGGGCTTCGAAACCCGCGTCGCCGGGCACCAGGCCGAAGGCCGCACCGACCATGCCGCGCGCGCCCGAGCCGACCATCGGCCGCAAGCGCTCATAGGGCAGCGGCGGCAGGTCTTGCGCCGCGCGCAGGTCGTTCGCGGCACCGGCCAGGTCGGGTGCGCTGTCGATCAAGGTGCCGTCCAGGTCGAACAGCACGGCGGCGCAGTGCGCTCTCACAAACACCTGTGGCTCTGCCACTTGGCTTGACCCCATTGGGGAGCAGACGACGCAGGTCGTCGGGCTGGCGGCATTCATGTCGGTTTGCGGCAGGCCAGGAGGTAGTTCACCGAGGTGTCCGCCGACAGGCGGTAGCGCTGCGTCAGCGGGTTGTATTCCATGCCCTTGAACTGCGCCACCTCGAGCCCGGCCTCACGCGCCCAGCGTGCCAGTTCGCTCGGCCGGATGAAGCGGGCGTATTCGTGCGTACCCTTGGGCAGCAGCTTCAGCACATGCTCGGCACCGACGATGGCCATCACAAAGGCCTTGGCATTGCGGTGGATCGTCGAGAAGAACGCCCAGCCGCCCGGCTTGACCAGCGTGGCGCAGGCACGCACCACCGAGGCCGGTTCGGGCACATGCTCCAGCATCTCCATGCAAGTCACCAGATCGAACTGGCCCGGTCGTTCAGCGGCCAGCGATTCGGCGGATTGCTCCCGGTAGGCCAAGCCGCCCACTTCGGCTTCCAGTGCGTGCAGTTGCGCCACCTTCAGTGGCTTGCTCGACAAATCGATGCCTAGCACATCGGCACCGCGCCGCGCCATCGATTCGGCCAGGATGCCGCCGCCACAGCCGATGTCGGCCACGGTCTTGCCGGCCACACGGGCCAGGCCATCGATCCAGTCCAGCCGCAAGGGGTTGATCTGGTGAAGCGGGCGGAACTCACCGTCGGGGTCCCACCAGCGGTGCGCGAGCTCGCCGAACTTGGCAAGCTCCAAAGGGTCGGCATTGATCATCCGGCGATGCTACCCGGCTGATCGGCAAGCGTGCGGCCGTGCCGGGCGCACAAAGCAAAAAACCCCGCCGAGGCGGGGTTTTCGAGCAAACCTGGAAAGGTCTACTTGCGGGTCAACCGATCCGCAAGGTTTACTTGCAGATCACTCGGTCCACAACGGTCACTTGCGGGTGCGCGTGCCGACGACTTCAATCTCGACGCGGCGGTTCTTGGCCCGGCCCTCATCGGTCTTGTTGTCAGCCACGGGCTGCTTCTCACCCTTGCCTTCGGTATAGACGCGGTTCTTCTCGACGCCCTTGCCGACCAGGTAGGCCTTGACCGATTCCGAGCGTGCCACCGACAACTTCTGGTTGTAGGCGTCGCTGCCGATCGAGTCGGTGTGGCCGACGGCGATGATGACTTCGAGGTTGATGCCACCGGTCTTGCTGACCAAGTCATCAAGCTTGGCCTTGGCTTCGGGCTTCAGCACCGACTTGTCGAAGTCGAAGAATGCATCAGCGGCGAAAGTAACCTTTTCGCTCACCGGAGCGGGAGGAGCAGGCGGAGCGGCGGGAGCCGGAGCAGGTGCCGGAGCGGCCGGTGCAGCCGGGGCCACAGGCGCCGGAGCGGGCGGAGCGGCAGGCTTGGGCGGTTCGGGCTTGATCGCGCCGTCGCATTCCTCGGCCGCGGTGGCGGGCGTCCAGACCGAATTGCGCCAGCACAACGTGCCATCGCCATTCCGCCAGACGGTGCCATCGGTGCTGCGCCAGTTGTCAATCGACTTGCCCTGGGCAAGCGCCATCATCGGCACGGCCAATGCAGCCGAGGCGAAGAGCACCGCCACCTTGTTCAGTTTCTTCATGATTCTCCTCTCAAGGAAAGCCGCAGTAGGCCTGCGATACGTCCAAATCGGAAGCAATAAGAGCCGGCAAAAACTCGTTTTGGCGAGCCTTCACCACCGACAAAACATTGTGCCAGAGGATCTTTGGCAGGCTGCATTTTCAGCCGATGGAAGCGGCCAGCCTGCCGTGATGTTGCGAAGCCGCGACAACAGCGGCCGCATAGAATGAGCTGTTGCCGCGCGGGCCGTCTGCCCGCGGCCCCCTTTGCATCGGCGTGACCGCCGCCCCGCGCATGACCCAGTTTGCCAAGGAAACCCTGCCCATCAGCCTCGAAGAGGAGATGCGGCGTTCATACCTCGATTACGCGATGAGCGTGATCGTCGGCCGTGCGTTGCCGGATGCGCGCGACGGCCTGAAACCGGTGCATCGCCGCGTGCTGTTCGCGATGCACGAGTTGAACAACGACTGGAACCGCGCCTACAAGAAGTCAGCGCGCATCGTCGGTGATGTGATCGGTAAGTACCACCCGCACGGGGACACCGCCGTCTACGACACCATCGTGCGCATGGCGCAGGATTTCTCGCTGCGCCACATGCTGGTCGATGGCCAGGGCAACTTCGGCTCGGTCGATGGCGACAACGCCGCGGCCATGCGCTATACCGAAATCCGCCTGTCCAAGATTGCGCACGAGATGCTGGCCGACCTGGACAAGGAAACGGTCGACTTCGCGCCGAACTACGACGGCTCGGAGAAAGAGCCGACGGTGCTGCCGACCCGGCTGCCGAACCTGCTGATCAACGGCGCGGCCGGCATCGCCGTGGGCATGGCGACCAACATCCCTCCGCATAACCTGAATGAGGTGGTGGACGCCTGCCTGCACCTGCTGAAGGCACCGCAGGCCACGCTCGAAGAGTTGATGGAGATCATCCCGGCGCCGGACTTCCCGACTGCCGGCATCATCTACGGCCTCAATGGTGTGCGCGAAGGCTACCGCACCGGCCGCGGCAAGGTGGTGATGCGGGCCAAGTGCCACTTCGAAGACATCGACAAGGGCGCGCGCCAGTCGATCATCGTCGACGAAATCCCTTACCAAGTTAACAAGAAGACGCTGCTCGAGCGCATTGCCGAGTTGGTGCACGAGAAGAAGATCGAAGGCATCAGCCACATCCAGGACGAGTCCGACAAGTCGGGCATGCGCGTCGTCATCGAGTTGAAGCGCGGTGAAGTGCCCGAGGTGGTGCTGAACAACCTGTACAAGCAGACGCAGCTGCAGGACACCTTCGGCATCAACATGGTGGCGCTGATCGATGGCCAGCCCAAGCTGTGCAACCTGAAGACACTGCTCGACATCTTCCTCGAACACCGGCGCGAGGTGGTCACCCGCCGCACGGTGTACGAGTTGCGCAAGGCCCGTGAGCGCGGCCATGTGCTCGAAGGCCTGGCCGTGGCGCTGGCCAACATCGACGAGTTCATCGAGATCATCAAGAACTCGCCGACACCGCCGGTGGCCAAGACCGGGCTGATGGCCAAGAGCTGGGACTCCTCGCTGGTGCGCGAGATGCTGATCCGCGCCGAAGGCGACACCACCGGCGGCCGCGCCGCCTACCGGCCTGAGGGCCTGCCGGCGCAATACGGGCTGCAGGCCGATGGCCTCTATCGCCTGTCCGACGACCAGGCCGGTGAAATCCTGCAGATGCGCCTGCAGCGCCTGACCGGGCTGGAGCAGGACAAGATCATCGGCGAATACAAGGAAGTGATGGCCCAGATCGCCGATCTGCTGGACATCCTGGCCCAGCCCGAGCGGGTGACGACGATCATCGGCGACGAGTTGATTGCGCTGAAAGCCGAGTTCGGCACGACCAAGCTGGCGGTGCGCCGCAGCGTGATCGAACACAACGTGCAGGAACTCGGCACCGAGGATCTGATCACACCCACCGACATGGTGGTCACGCTCAGCCACACCGGCTATGTCAAGAGTCAGCCGCTGGCCGAATACCGCGCGCAGCGCCGCGGCGGCCGCGGCAAGCAGGCCACGCAGACCAAGGAAGACGATTGGATCGACCAACTCTTCATCGCCAATACGCACGACTGGATCCTGTGCTTCAGCGACCGTGGCCGCGTCTATTGGCTGAAAGTCTGGGAAGTGCCGCAGGGCTCGCGCAATTCACGCGGCAAGCCCATCGTCAACATGTTCCCGTTGCAACCGGGCGAGAAGGTCACCGTGGTGCTGCCGCTGACCGGCGAGTTCCGGACCTTCCCCGCCGACCACTTCATCTTCATGGGCACGGCGCTAGGCACCGTGAAGAAGACCGCGCTCGATGAATTCAGCAACCCGCGCAAGGCCGGCATCATCGCCGTCGACCTCGACCAGGGCGACCAGTTGATCGGCGCCGCACTCACCGACGGCAAGCACGACGTGATGCTGTTCAGCGATGGCGGCAAGGCCGTGCGCTTCGATGAGGACGACGTGCGCCCGATGGGCCGCCAGGCCCGCGGCGTGCGCGGCATGATGCTCGACGATGGCCAGAACGTCATCGCGATGCTGGTGGCCGAAGACGAAACCCAGAGCGTGCTCACCGCCACCGAGAACGGCTATGGCAAGCGCACCTCGATCGTCGAGTACACGCGGCACGGCCGCGGCACCAAGGGCATGATCGCGATCCAGCAGAGCGAGCGCAACGGCAAGGTCGTGGCCGCCACGCTGGTGCGGCCGACCGACGAGATCATGCTGATCACCGACAGGGGCGTGCTGGTGCGCACCCGCGTCTCGGAGATCCGTGAACTCGGCCGCGCCACCCAAGGCGTGACGCTGATCGCGCTGGACGACGGCTCCAAGCTCTCGGGCCTGCAACGCATCGTCGAGAACGATGCCAATGATGCCGGCGGCGAAGCCGAAGGCGATACCGATCCCTCTTCACCTCTCAACGAGACCCCATGACCTTGATCCGTTCGTTGTCGGTGGCTGCCGTCCTGGTCGCCGCCACGAGCCTGTGCGCCGCCCAGGGCACGGCCTCATCCGCAAGCGCGGTCTCGCCGGCCAAGAAAGAACTGGCCCTGAAAGTGGTGCAACTGCAGCAGTCCGCGATCGAGAACGCCGGGCGTCAGCTGGCCGAACAGTCGATCGCACCGCTGGTTCAGCAGATCGGCATGCTGCTGCAGACTCGCGTGCCGCCGGAGCAGCGTGAAGCGCTGGCCAAGGACATCCAGGGCGACATCCGCAAGTACGGCGACGAGACGGTCCCGCTGCTGCGCGAGCGTGCACTGAAGCTGGGCCCGACGACGATCGGCCCGCTGCTCGAAGAAAAGCTCAGCGAAGACGAGCTGAAGCAGGTCATCGCAATGCTCGAGGCGCCGATCTACCGCAAGTACCATGCACTGAGCCCGGACATGCAGCGCGTGCTGCAGGAGAAGCTGGTGGCCGAAACGCGCGCGACGATCGAGCCCAAGCTGCAGGCGCTGCAGGAAACAATTGGCAAGCGGCTGAACCCGGCCGGTGCCGCCAGCGCACCGACAGGCACCAAGCCAGCGGGTCCCAGGGCCTCCGCGTCGGCGCCCAAGGCCGCCGCTTCGTCGCCCAAGAAATGAGCCTGAGACGCCGCCCCTACAACTTCGCACCCGGCCCTGCCACGCTGCCGGAGCCAGTGCTGCGCCAGGCGGCCGAGGACATGCTCGACTGGCAGGGCTGCGGCATGGGCGTGATGGAGATGAGCCATCGCGGCCGCGAGTTCATCTCGATCGCAGCAGCCGCGGAAGCCGACCTGCGTGAACTGCTGGCGGTGCCGCCGCAGTTCCGCATCCTGTTCATGCAGGGGGGCGGGCTCGGTGAAAACGCCATCGTGCCGATGAACCTGTCGCGTGGCGGCCAGGTCGACTTCGTGGTCACCGGCTCCTGGTCGCTGAAGTCCTCGCGCGAGGCGCAGCGCTACGCCGATGTGCACGTAGCCGCCAGCAACCAGGCCGAGCGCCACACGACGGTGCCCGCGCCGGCCAGCTGGCAGCTGCGCCAGGACACGCGCTATGTGCATCTGTGCACCAATGAAACCATCGATGGTGTCGAGTTCCATGCGCTGCCGGACCTGGCAGCGCTGGGCTGCGATGCGCCGCTGGTGATCGATTGCTCCTCGCACATCCTGTCGCGTGCCATCGACTGGTCCAAGGTCGGTCTGGCTTTCGCCGGTGCGCAGAAGAACGTCGGCATCGCCGGCCTGACGATGGTCGTCGTGCGCGAAGACCTGCTGGGCCATGCGATGAGCATCTGCCCGTCCGCCTTCAACTACCAGACGGTGGCCGAGGCCGGCTCGATGTTCAACACGCCGCCCACCTATGCGATCTACATCGCCGGGCTGGTGTTCAGGTGGCTGAAGGCGCAAGGCGGCATCGCGGCGATGGAAGCGCGCAACATCGCCAAGGCCAGGCTGCTGTACGACACCCTCGATGCCTCGGCGTTCTATGTCAATCGTGTCGCCCGCGATGGCCGCTCGCGCATGAACGTGCCTTTCTTCCTGCGCGACGAATCGCTGAACGAGGCCTTCCTCGCTGGCGCCAAGGAACGCGGCTTGCTACAGCTGAAGGGCCACAAGAGTGTGGGTGGCATGCGCGCGTCGATCTACAACGCGATGCCTCTCGACGGCGTGCAAGCGCTGGTGGACCATTTGAATGACTTTGCCCGGCGACATGGCTGAACCGATGGCTTCCGCTCCTGCACAACCCGAACTGCTGCTGCTGCGTGAACGCATCGATGCGCTGGACCGCGAACTGCTGGCGCTGCTGAACCGCCGCGCCACGCTGGCGCTGGAGGTCGGCGAGGTCAAGAAGCGCGAAGGCTCGGTGGTCTTCCGCCCCGAGCGCGAAGCCCAGGTGATCGACGGCCTGAAGAGCGTGAACCCGGGCCCGCTGCAGGCCGAGAGCGTGGCGCCGATCTGGCGCGAGATCATGTCGGCCTGCCGCGCGCTGGAAACGCCGACGCGCGTGGCCTACCTCGGCCCGGCCGGCACCTTCAGCGAAGAGGCGGCGCTGGGCTTCTTCGGCAGTTCCATCGTGCGCGTGCCCTGCGCCAGCTTCGACGAAGTGTTCCGCGCCACCACCGCCGGCGCGGCCGATTTCGGCGTGGTGCCGGTCGAGAACTCCACCGAAGGCGTGGTCGCGCGCTCACTGGATCTGTTCCTGACGACGCCACTGTTCATCATCGGCGAGACCAGCCTGATCGTGCGTCACAACCTGCTGCGCAAGCACAACAGCCTGGCTGCGATCAAGGCCGTCTGCGCGCACCCGCAAGCGCTGGCGCAATGCCATGGCTGGCTGAGCCATCACCTGCCGGATGTCGAGCGCCGGCCCGTGTCCAGCAACGCCGAAGGCGCCCGGCTGGCGTCGCAGGATCCGGGACTGGCGGCCATCGCCAGCCCGCGCGCAGCGACCGAGTTCGGCCTGCATGTCGTGGCCCCGGCGATCCAGGATGACGCCCACAACCGCACGCGCTTCGCGGTCATCACGCACCCCGACCGGCACCCGGCGCCGAAGCCGTCCGGCCACGACTGCACCAGCCTGATCGTCTCGGTCGACAACAAGCCTGGCGCGGTGCATGACATGCTGGTGCCGCTGAAAGTGCACGGCGTCTCGATGACGCGCTTCGAATCGCGGCCGGCGCGCTCGGGCCAGTGGGAGTACTACTTCTACATCGACATCGAGGGCCACCCGGACGAAGAGCGTGTCGGCACCGCGCTGCGCGCCCTGCGCGAGGCCTGCGCCTTCTTCAAGGTGCTGGGCACCTATCCCATCGACGTGCACTAGACCGAGCCCCTCACGACCATGTTCAACCAGCTCGGTGTCATTGGCTGCGGCCTGATGGGCGGCTCGTTCGCGCTGGCGCTCAAGCGCGCCGGATTGGTCAAGCGCGTGGTCGGCTACAGCAAGTCGCCGTCCACCACCGAGTTGGCCAAACGCCTGGGCGTGATCGATGTCGCCGCCGAATCGGCGCTGCTGGCGGTGGCCAGTTCGGACATCGTGCTGATCGCCGTGCCGGTGGCCGCCACGGAGTCCACCTTCAAGGCCATCCGCCACCTGGTGGAGCCGCATGTGCTGTTCATGGACGTCGGCTCGACCAAGCGCGATGTGGTGGACACCGCGCGGCGTGTGCTGAAGGAACGCGTCGGCGCCTTCGTGCCCGCGCACCCGATCGCCGGCAAGGAGAGCGCCGGCGTGGCGCATGCCGATGCCTCACTGTATGCCGGCCGCCAGGTGATCCTGACGCCGCTGGCGCAGACCGCGCCCGAGCTGGTGCAGAAGGCCACCGACGTCTGGTCGGCCATCGGCTCGCAGGTGCTGAAGATGACGCCGGAGAACCACGACTCCGCCTTCGCCGCCGTCAGCCACCTGCCGCACCTGCTGGCCTTCGCCTACTTCAGCGCGATCATGAACCAGCCCGCCGGGCGCGATTTCCTGTCGCTGGCCGGCCCGGGGTTCCGTGATTTCACGCGCATCGCGGCCAGCGATCCGGCGGTGTGGCGAGACATCCTGCTGGCCAACCGCGAAGAGGTGATGAAGCAGGCCCAGCGCTTCCGCCATTCACTCGATGCGATCGAACACGTCATCCGCGCTGGCAACCCGCAGGCGCTGGAAGACCTGATCCGCGGTGCGGCCGAGGGCCGCAGCAACTGGCAGATCGGCAGCTCGCGCGGCACCCCTGGCAAGTAGTCCGCGGCAAGCCGCCGCCGGCCCTGGTTTGAACCTGCTCCATGTACGACATCCCCTTTCTTGATCTGCCTCCGCTGCGCATCGCTGCCGGCGCGGTGCGCCTGCCCGGCTCGAAGAGCATTTCCAACCGCGTGTTGCTGCTGGCCGGGCTGGCCGAGGGCCAGACCCTCGTGCACGACCTGCTGGACTCCGACGACACGCGGGTGATGCTGGCGGCGTTGCGCGCACTGGGCTGCACGCTGCAGGACGGCCCCGGCGGCAGCCTGCGCGTCACCGGCATCGGCGGTCGCCTGGCCGTGCACGACGCGGCGCTGTTCCTCGGCAATGCCGGCACCGCGATGCGCCCGCTGGCCGCCGCGCTGGCCGTGCTCGTCGCGCTGCAAGGCGGCCGGTTCGAGCTCTCCGGCGTGCCGCGCATGCACGAGCGGCCGATCGGCGACCTGGTCGATGCGCTGCGCCAGCTCGGCTGCGGCATCGACTACCTCGGCGCCGAGGGCTACCCGCCGCTGCGCTTGAACGGCACGGCCGGTGGCACGTTGCACACCGGCCGCGAGATCCGTGTGCGCGGCGACGTCTCCAGCCAGTTCCTCACCGCCTTGCTGCTGGCCTTGCCGCTGGCCAGCGCTGCGGCGCCGGTGGTCATCGCGGTCGATGGCGAGCTGATCTCCAAGCCCTATGTCGAGATCACGCTGAACCTGCTGCAGCGCTTCGGCATCCCGGTGCAGCGCGAAGGCTTCGAACGCTTCACCATCCCCCAGGGCAGCGTCTACCGCTCGCCCGGCAACATCCATGTCGAGGCCGATGCCTCGTCGGCCTCGTACTTCATCGCGCTCGGCGCCATCGCGGCCAGCGAAGCACCGGTGCGCATCGAGGGTGTCGGCCCCGATTCGATCCAGGGCGACATCCGTTTTGCCGAAGCCGCCCAGGCCATGGGCGCGCTGATCGAAGGCAGCCCCGGCCGGCTGACCATCCGCCGCGGCGCCTGGCCACTGCGTGCCATCACGCTCGATTGCAACCACATCCCCGATGCGGCCATGACGCTGGCGGTGATGGCGCTGTATGCCGAGGGCACGACGCGGCTGAGCAACATCGCCAGTTGGCGCGTGAAGGAAACCGACCGCATCGCCGCGATGGCCGCCGAGTTGCGCAAGCTCGGCGCCACCGTCATCGAAGGTGCCGATTTCATCGAAGTCACACCGCCGGCCGCGCTGGCCGACTGGCAGCACGCGGCCATCCACACCTACGACGACCATCGCATCGCGATGTGCCTGTCGCTGGCGGCGTTCAACCCGGCGCGGCTGCCGGTGCGCATCCTCGACCCGAAGTGCGTCGCGAAGACCTTCCCGGACTACTTCGAGGCGCTGTTCAGCGTCACCCGCGCCGAAAGCCAGGACATCCCGGTGATCACGATCGACGGGCCCACCGCGTCTGGCAAGGGCACGCTGGCCGCCAGCGTCGCGGCGCGGCTGGGCTGGCACCAACTGGATTCGGGGTTGCTGTACCGCGCCACCGCGCTGGCCGCCCAGCGCCGCGGCGTGGCCGGCGACGACGAAGCCGCGCTGTCGCGGCTGGCCGCCAGCCTGACGCTGCGCTTCGATGGCGAGCGCGTGCTGCTCGGCGACGAGGATGTCGCCGCCGAGCTGCGCATGGAGCCGGTCGGTGCGATGGCCTCCCGCATCGCCGCGCTGCCGGGCGTGCGCGCCGCGCTGAACGCGCTGCAACTGTCGTTCCGCCGCCTGCCCGGCCTGGTGGCCGACGGGCGCGACATGGGCACGGTGATCTTCCCCGCCGCCGCGCTCAAGGTGTTCCTCACCGCGAGCCCCGCGATGCGTGCCGAACGCCGGCATAAGCAATTGATTTCAAAGGGGATTCCGGCTAATATCGCCGACCTTCGTGCCGATCTGGAAGCACGCGACGCGCGCGACAAAAGTCGCCTCGTTGCGCCCTTGCAGCCAGCCGAAGACGCGTTGTTGCTCGACAACTCGGGCCTGAGCATCGATGAGTCGGTGGATCAAGTCCTCCAGTGGTGGGCCCAGCGCAATTTGCTAGAGTGACTCAAGGAACCAGCCGCCTGAAAGCGGGTCGTTCCCAGTCCAGCCCGCCGCGCTTCCCGCCTGGTCGTCAGACCGTCCCGAGCACGGCGATTTCGTCAACTCACCCGCAACCCCCGTTGCATTCACTCGCCGGCTTCTCAAACTTGGTTTCCGCCGGCACCAAGGAATCCCACATGTCCCAAACCCAAACTGCCACCCCGTCCGGCATGGAAAGCTTTGCCGCCTTGTTCGAAGAGTCGCTGCAAAAGAGCGACATGCGCGCCGGCGAGGTCATCTCCGCCGAAGTCGTGCGCATCGAACACAGCCACGTGGTGGTGAACGCCGGCCTCAAGAGCGAGGCTTACGTTCCGATCGAAGAATTCAAGAACGACCAGGGCGAAGTTGAAGTCCAGGTCGGCGACTTTGTCTCGGTGGCCATCGACGCCATCGAAAACGGCTACGGCGACACCATCCTGTCGCGCGACAAGGCCAAGCGCCTGGCCTCGTGGCTGTCGCTGGAAACCGCGCTGGAATCGGGTGACTTCGTCTCCGGCACCGTCTCCGGCAAGGTCAAGGGCGGCCTGACGGTCCTCGTCAACGGCATCCGCGCCTTCCTGCCCGGCTCGCTGATCGATACGCGCCCGGTCAAGGACCTGACGCCGTACGAAGGCAAGACCATGGAGTTCAAGGTCATCAAGCTCGACCGCAAGCGCAACAACGTCGTGTTGTCGCGCCGCGCGGTCGTCGAAGCTTCGATGGGCGAAGAACGCGCCAAGCTGCTCGAGACGCTGCAAGAAGGCGCCATCGTGCACGGCGTGGTCAAGAACATCACCGAATACGGTGCGTTCGTCGACCTCGGCGGCATCGACGGCCTGCTGCACATCACCGACATGGCCTGGCGCCGTGTGCGTCACCCGAGCGAAGTGGTCACCGTCGGCCAGGAACTGTCGGCCAAGGTGCTGAAGTTCGACGCCGAGAAGAACCGCGTCTCCCTCGGCATCAAGCAGCTGGGCGATGACCCGTGGCATGGCGTGTCGCGCCGCTACCCGTCGTCGACCCGCCTGTTCGGCAAGGTCACCAACATCGCCGACTACGGCGCGTTCGTCGAGATCGAACCCGGCATCGAAGGCCTGGTGCACGTCTCGGAAATGGACTGGACCAACAAGAACGTCGCCCCCAGCAAGATCGTCACGCTGGGCGACGAGGTCGAAGTCATGGTGCTCGAGATCGACGAAGACAAGCGCCGCATCAGCCTGGGCATGAAGCAGTGCAAGGCCAATCCGTGGGAAGAGTTCAGCTCGAACGTGCACCGCGGCGACAAGGTCAAGGGCCCGATCAAGTCGATCACCGACTTCGGCGTGTTCGTCGGCCTGGCCCAGGGCATCGATGGCTTGGTGCACCTGTCCGACCTGTCGTGGCACGAAACCGGCGAAGCCGCCGTGCGCAACTACAAGAAGGGCCAGGAAGTCGAAGCCCTGGTGCTGGGCATCGATGTCGAGCGCGAGCGCATCTCGCTGGGTATCAAGCAGCTCGACGGCGACCCGTTTGCCAACTACACCTCGGTCAACGACCGTGGCGCGCTGGTCAACGGCAAGGTCAAGACGGTCGATCCGCGTGGCGCCGAGATCCAGCTGGCTGACGATGTCACCGGCTACCTGCGTGCCAGCGAAATCAGCCGCGACCGCGTCGAAGACGCACGCAACGTGCTGAAGGAAGGCGAAGACGTCACGGTGATGATCGTCAACGTCGACCGCAAGGCGCGTTCGATCCAGCTGTCGATCAAGGCCAAGGACGCCGTCGACCAGCAGGAAGCCATGCAGCGCCTGTCGCAGAGCAACGAGCGCGAGACCGCCGGCACCACCAGCCTGGGCGCCCTGCTGCGCGCCAAGCTGGACAACCGGGAATAAGAAGCCAGGACTGCCGATACCGACATGACGCGTTCAGATCTCGTGGCCAAGCTGGCCGAACGATTCGGCCAGCTGACGCAGCGCGACACGGAATTCGCCGTGAAAACGATCCTCGATGCGATGAGCGACGCCCTGGCGCGTGGCCACCGCATCGAGATCCGCGGTTTCGGCAGCTTCTCGATCAACCGCCGGCCGCCGCGCGTGGGGCGCAATCCCCGCAGTGGCGAGAAGGTGACGATCCCCGAGAAGCTGGTGCCGCACTTCAAGCCGGGCAAGGCCCTGCGTGAATCGGTGGACGACCGGCTGCCGGTGCTTGATGACGAGCCGATCGGGCGTTAGGCATCGGCACCCGCACGCGTCACTGTGGCGCCGTGGCGCCATCCCGCAGTCAATGGGGCCCTCCGGGGCCCTTTTTCATGGCCGTCGCGCTGAGTAGACCCGGCTCTGCAGGGCTACTCAGATCCCCTCGGGGGACGGCCGGCGAAGCCGGCCTTGGGGCACTCCTTAGAATGGCGCCGCGATGCGCTTCTTCGTCTGGGCTCTGCGGGCCTTCATCTTCTTCACGCTGTTCGCGTTTGCGCTGAACAACGAACAACAGGCCGTCGTGCACTGGTTCTTCGGCGCGCAATGGCGCGCGCCGATGGTCATCATCGTGCTCGTGGCCTTTGCCGGCGGCGCCGCACTCGGCGTGCTGGCGATGGTGCCGGCCTGGTGGAAGCACCGCCGCGTGGCCCGGCGCAACGCGCCGCCGCCGCCGCCACCGCCCAAGCCGGTGCTCGATCCGATCACTGCCGCGCCCAGCGAGTTCGGCCCTGAACACCCGCCGCGGGAAGGCTTGTGACTGAATTCGACTGGCAATGGCTGCTGATCGGCCTGCCGGTGGCGTTTGCGCTGGGCTGGGTCGCCTCGCGCTTCGACCTGCGGCAATGGAAGCGCACCGACCGGGAAGCACCCAAGGCCTACTTCAAGGGCCTGAACCTGCTGCTGAACGAACAGCCCGACAAGGCCATCGATGCCTTCATCGAAGCGGTGCAGGCCGACCCCGACACCAGCGAACTGCACTTCGCGCTCGGCAACCTGTTCCGCCGGCGCGGCGAGTTCGAGCGTGCGGTGCGTGTGCACCAGCACCTGCTGCAGCGCGCCGACCTGCCCCGCGCCGAGCGCGAGCGCGCCCAGCACGCGCTGGCCCAGGACTTCATGAAGGCGGGGCTGTTCGACCGCGCCGACGAAGCCTTCCGCGCGCTGGAAGGCACGCCCTTCGATACCGAAGCGCGGCTGGCGCGGCTGGGCCTGTACGAACGCTCGCGCGATTGGCGATCCGCCGCCGAAGTGGCCGCCCACCTGGAAAAGAGCGGCACCGGCTCATTCGCGACGCGCATCGCGCACTACCACTGCGAACTGGCGCTGGAGGCCGACGATCGTGGCGACGCGGCAGCGGCCGACAGTGCGCTGGCCAAGGCCATCGACGTGGCACCGCATGCAGCACGCCCGCTGCTGCAGCGCGCGCAGCGGCTGACACGCCAGGGCGCCACCGCGGCCGCGCTCGCCGCCTGGGCCGAATTGCGCCAGCGTGCGCCGGAGTCGTTTGCCCGCGTCGCCCACGAGTTCGTCGCGTTTGCCCAGGCCGCCGGCCAGGCCGAGGCAGCCGCCCAGGTGCTGGCGCCGCTGTATGAACGGCTGCCGTCGATCGACCTGCTGCGCGCGTTGGCCACGCTGGAGGGCACGACACCCGGCGCCTCGCCGCGCCTGCTGGAGTTGCTGCGCAGCCAGCCCAGCTTGTCGGCGGCCCTGGAGTTGCTGGACACGCCGCGCGCCAGCTGGCCCGAGTTCGCTCGCCAGAGCGTGCGGGATGCCGTCGCCCGCGCCGCGAGGCCGCTGCAGCGCTACCGCTGCGCCGCCTGCGGCTTCGAAGCCCAGCGCCACTTCTGGCAATGCCCGGGCTGTCTCAGCTGGGACAGCTTCCCGCCCCAACGCATAGAGGAACTCTGACCCACGAGGTCAACGACCCAGGTGCCGCTCAAGTTGCGCCAGCACCTCGTCCAGCGTCGGCACCTGCCCCTTGCCGCCCAGGCTGGCCACCCGGCCCGGGCCGGTGATGCCGGCCAGTCCGGGTTCATGGTCGCAGTAGATGCCGATGGTCGGTGCGCCGAAGGCCGCGCCGAGGTGCGAGAAGCCGGTGTCCAGCCCGACGATCTGCCGCACCTGACCCAGTACCGCGGCAGTATCGGCGACGGACAGGAACGGTGGCACCAGCCCGTCGCAGCCGGCGGCAATGCGTTCGGCACGCTGGCGTTCTTCGTCGCTGCCCCAGATCAGCACCGGCTTCAACCGCGCCTGCTGCAGGCGCTGGCCCAGCGCGATCCAGTGTTCTTCGGGCCACAGCTTCTCGGGCCGGCTGGCGCAAGGGATCAGCGCCGCGCTCAGCACCGGCGCGCGCCAGCTGCCCAGCGGCGGCGTGATGCCGAAGACCGGTGCTTCGGTGGGCATCGGGTAGCCGAGGTGCGCCGCGGCCAGGCGCCGGCAGCGCTCCACCGCGTGCAGCGTCGGCGAGACGGCGGCCGTGCGCTGGTAGCACAGCGCGGCCATCGGCTCGCGGATGCTGGCGCGGTCATAGCCCACCAGCGGTCCGCGCGCCTGCAGGCCCCACATCGCGCTTTTCAGCAGCCCCTGCAGGTCCAGCACCAGGTCGTAGGTCTCGCGGCGCAACTCGGCGCGCAGCGTGGCCAGCGCCGCACGCGTCTCGCTGCGCCACAGCGTCTTGCGCCATTTGCGCCAGGCCAGCGGCAGCACGCGGCTCACGGCGGGGTGCAGGCGGGGAATCGCCGCGAACGGCGCTTCGACCAGCCAGTCGATCGTGATGCCGGGGCGCAGCCGCCGGATGTCGTCGATCGCCGGCAAGGCATGCACCACGTCGCCCATCGACGAGGTCTTGACGATGAGCAGCTTCACTCAGTGGTTCGACTTGGCTTCGGCAACCAGCGCCGGATTGAAGCGTGCATCGTTGTACATCTTGAACTGACGGTAGACCTTGAAGTAGGCCCGCCCGGCCTGCGCATCGGCCAGCAGCGCATCGAGACAAGACCCGAGGTCGGCCCGCTGCTGCTTCAGACGGGCCAGCTTCACGTGGCTGGCGGCGATGTGCTCACTGTCGACATCCTCGCGCTCGGTCTGCGCGCGCATCGCGTTGACCTTCAGCGCCATGATCGACATCCGGTCGATCATGCTGCCGGCGGTTTCGCTGTTCAGCCGCGCCCCGTGCGGCACGGTGGACACGGGGGTGTCGGTGCGTGCCGACGCGGCGTCGACCAGGCCCAGCGCCACCAGCAGCAACTCGTCGATACGCTCGGTGGCGTCGTTGCGGGCCTGGTTGAAGCCGTCGATCGCGCGCTTGTTCGCGGCGATCTCGGCATCGCTGACCCGCGTGCGCCGCGCCAGGTCTTCTTCCGCCCACAGCCGGCAATTGAACAGGTGATTGGTCTGCGCCCAGCGCCAGACCCCCTCGTCACGCGGCGCGGGCTGCTGCGCCGGCCAGTCGGCAGCGGCAAGCAGGCCATCGTGCAGCGTGATCACGTCGGCGGCGCTCAGCAAGGGGTGGGGCATGGTCGGATGGCAGAATGCAAAAGCCGAATTATCGACGTTGTGCGCGTCGTCACCCTCTGTCGTCGACCCTCTGCTCCGCATGACTTCCCGCCCGTTGATCGTCCGCTTGCGCAACTGGGTGGGCGACGTGATCCTCGGCGTGCCGGCGCTGCAGCTGCTGCAGGACCATGGCTATGCGCCACAGTTGGTGGGCGCGCGCTGGGCCGCTTCATTGCTGAACGGCCAGGGCTGGCCGGTGCATGCCCGGCCGGGCGCCAACAGCCGGCTGCGTGAGCGGGTAGCCCAGCTGCGCCACTTGCGCGCCGAAGCCTGCCGCCTGGACTCCGGCTTCGACCGGCGTGACAACGCGATGGTGCTGCCGACCTCGTTCTCCAGTGCGCTGGAAATGCGGCTGGCCGGCCTGAAAGCGGTCGGCTACGCACAGGAAGCGCGTGGCCTGTTGCTCAAGCGCAGCGAGCCCATCACCTACGGCGGCCATGCGCTGATCAGCTACTGGGAGTTGGCCTGCCGCTTCCTGCGGATCGAGCCACTGCCCCCGCCGCCCAGCATCGCACTGGCCACGCACGCCGCCGACCAGCAGCGCGCCGACGAGGTCCTGGCCGCTCATGGTGTGCGTCAGGATTTTGTCGTCATCTGCCCGTTCGCCGGTGGCCTGTTCGAAGCCCAGCAGAAGACCTGGCCGGCGTTTTCCGAGTTCACGCAGGCGCTGCTGCGCTGCGGGCGGGACGTCGTGTCCTGCCCGGGACCCGGCGAAGAGGCCATCATCACCGAGCAGCATCCGGGCGTGAAGCTGCTGGCCGGCGTGAACCTCGGGGCCTACGGCGGGCTGCTGCGGCGTGCCGCGCTGGTGGTCTCCAACGACACCGGCCCGGCCCACCTGGCCGCCGCGGTGGGCGCGCCGGTGCTCAGCGTGCTGGGGCCGACCAAGCCCGAACAATGGGCGCCCTGGGGTCCGGCCGTCGAGGTCGTGCGGCGCTGGCCGGACTGGCCGGCGGTGGACGAGGTGATGGCTCGTGTCGAAGCCAAGCTCACAAGATGAGCGGCCATCCACCCCGACAACGCGAGCCCATTCGCCACGTCGGCATCGGCCTCGGTCGCATTCGCCATTGGCACGACGGCCTCGGCGAGTTCTCGCGCCAGCTCGGCCTGGCGCTGGCCGCACAAGCCGGCGCGCTGCGCCAGGCCCACGGCCTGGCGCTGCACTTTCACCTGCCGCGCGAGTTCCACGGCATCTTCGGCCCGGACGTCGGCTACCTGGACACCCACACGCTGCAGCGCTGGCTGCACCTGCGCACTTCGCGCTTCGCGCTGTGGCACACGCTGCACCAGCACAACCGGCTGCGCGCGCCGCTGGGCACGCAGCGCCTGGTGGAGACCGTGCACGACCTGAACTTCCTGCACACCAAGGGCGCGACCAAGATCGAGCGCTACCGCGAGCGCACGCGCCGCCGGCTGCAGCGTGCCGATGCCACTGTCGCGATCACGCACTACGTGGCGCGCGACATCGAGACCGAGCTGAGCCCGCTGCCGGCTGCGCCGCGCGTGATCCACAACGGCGCCACCGACCTCAGCGCCGCCGCGCAAACACCGGTGGCAGAGCTGGCGGGGCAGGCCTTCCTGCTGCACGTCAGCCGCATGGCACCGACCAAGAACATCGTCGCGCTGCTGGACCTGGCCGCCGCCTGGCCCGAGCAAGACCTGGTGCTGGCCGGCGCCAGCAGCCCCTACACCAGCGCCGTGAAGCAGATGCTGGCCGAGCGTGACCTCACCAATGTGCAGATGCGGCTGGACATCGACGAAGCCGAAAAGGCCTGGCTGTATGCGCAGTGCCGCGGCTTCGTCTTCCCCTCGCTGGCCGAAGGCTTCGGCCTGCCGCCGATCGAGGCCATGCACTTCGGCAAGCCGGTGTTCCTGTCGCGGCGCACCTCGCTACCCGAGGTCGGCGGCGAAGTCGCGCACTACTTCGTCAGCTTCGAAGGCCCGGCGATGCGCCGCGTGGTCGAGAACGGACTGGCGGCCCATGAAGCACCCGGCAGCGCCGAGGCGGTCAAGGCCCATGCGCAGCAGTTCAGCTGGCAGCGCTGCGCGGAGCAGCACATCGCGCTGTACCTGTCTCTGCTGACCCCGGGCTGAAGAATCCGCGGCCATGCTGGACCTGCCCGAGCTGACGCTGTGCTGCGTCGACACCCGTGAGCCGGCGCTGGCGCTGGCCGCGCTGCAGCGCTGCATGGCCGGGATTCGATTCGCCCGCGTGCTGCTGTTCACCGACACCGCGCTGGTGAGCGAAGCGCCGCCAGGCATCGAGCTGGTGCCGCTGCGCATAGCCTCGGTGGCCGCCTACTCCGAGTTCATGCTGCGCGGCCTGCTGCCCTACCTGCACAGTTCGCACCTGCTGGTCGTGCAATGGGACGGTTATGTGACCAGCCCCGGCGCCTGGGACCCAGCCTTTCTGCACTACGACTACATCGGTGCCCCCTGGCACGACGTGGCGGGTGAGCGCGCGGTCGGCAACGGTGGTTTTTCACTGCGCTCGCTGCGGCTGCTGCAGGCGCTGCAGGATCCGGCGCTGCCGCCCTCGCATCCCGAAGACCTGTGCATCTGCCAGGTACACCGCGACAGGCTGGAACAACAATATGGCCTGCGCTTCGCGCCGCGCGCCATGGCCGCTCACTTTGCGTTCGAGAGGACTGAGCCCAGCGGACCGACCTTCGGCTTCCACGGTCTGTTCAACTTCGATCGCGTGATGCCCTTGCCGGAGTTGCAGCGCCTGCTGGCCACGCTGCCGGACGCGATGCTGCAGGGCCTGGACGGGCACGACCTCTGCGCACGCCTGATCCACCGCGGCCAGCTCGACGCGGCGGCCTTGATCGTCGCGGCTCGCCGCCGGTTGGGCATGTCCGACCGCCGCACCTGGCGGCTGCGTGCACGCCTGGCCTGGGCGCGCTGGCGCGGGTGAACGCGGCGGCGGCCAGGCCACTGCCCGTGAGGCCGCTCCCAACAGGGGCTAGGACAGGCCGGCGGCCTGGGCTTGTGGAACAGTCTCATGCGGCGCGCGCGTGCCCTGCCAGCCGAAGAAGCCGCGCACTTCGTCGCGCCGCGCCTGCACATCGGCGGCGCCCAGCGTCATCAGCTCCTGTGTGTACGAGGCCTCGAACAGCAGGTAACTCGCCAGCGCCGCACCGCGTGCGTCCTGACCCGAGCCGCTGACGCCGACGCCGCGCAACAGCGCCCGCACAGGCGCCGGCAGATGCGCCTGGTGGCGCGCGGCGATGTCATCCAGCCGCTGCGACGGCGCGATCACCAGCGCCTGGATCGGCTGCAGCGGCGTCTGCCGGCGCGCGGATTCGGGCAGCAGCGCCAGCGTGCGGTTGATGCGCTCCATGCGCTCGACATCCAGCATCAGCGCATCGAGAAAGATGCCCGACAGCGCATGGCCGGCAATCTGCGCCAGCGTGGGGTAGCCGGTGTTCTTCACCTGCCGGCCCGGCGGCTCGTGCATGCGGCCCGCGCCGATGATCACCAGCCGCTGCGCGCCGAGGTGGATGGCCGGCGAGATCGGCGCGGTCTGGCGCATGGAACCATCGCCGAACCATTCGCGCTGGCCGCCGCGCTCCAGTTCGGTGGCCGGAAAGACGAACGGAATCGCCGACGAGGCCAGCAGATGCGGCACGGCCAGCTGCGTCGGCACGGCCACGCGCTGCGTGCGCGTCCAGGGCGGCTGCTCGGCGGCCGATTGGTAGAAGGTGACATGCTCGCCACTGCTGTAGCTGGACGCGGTGATCGCCAGCGCCTGCAGGTGGCGTGCGCCCAGCAGCGAAGGCAGGCGGTCGAACTGCACGGCACGGCCCAGCAGCTCGGCCAGCGGTTCGTTGTTCAGCATCGAACGCGGCCGCGCGCGTCGCCAGCGCGCCAGCACCCAGCCGATCGACAGCATCGTCAGCCACTGCGCGCCGCTGCGGATCACACCCAATGAATCGGCGCGGTACACCTGCTCGGCGCGGAACTCGCGCCACACGCGCGACAACACTTCCACTGCGGCGTCGAAGCGGTCGGCCTGGCAGGCCAAGGCCGCGGCATTGATGGCACCGGCCGAGGTGCCGCAGATCACGCCGAAGGGGTTGCGCCGCAGGTCGGTGCCGGATTCCCGGCGCAAGCGCGCGATGGCGGCGAGCACGCCCACCTGGTACGCCGCCCGCGCACCGCCGCCGGTCAGCACCAGTCCCGTGAGCGGGGTTTCGTACATGCGGGCATTCTGTGGTGCCCCGCTACCGGGCGCGCCCCTGGAATTCCCGCAGCGGCGCCGCCAGCCTCAGGCCACCGGCGCAGGCCGGGCGGCGGGGACCTCGCTAGTCGCGATGGTCCTTGTGCTTGTGCTTGTGCTTGTGCTTTTCCTTCGCATGCGGCGGCGGCGCCACATGCTGGTGGTACCAGCGGTCATCGACGAAGTACACCGGCGCGCCACAGGCGCCATAACGCGCGCAGTGCTTGTGCCAGTGCTTGCGATGGCCGGGCGGCACCCACAGGTAGACCGGCTCGGGCCGGGTCACCACCACGCGCGGCTGGGCCACCCACACCGGCTGCGGCACGACCACCACCGGCTGTGGGAAGCGGCCGATGTCGATGCGGCCGTAGACGCCGGGCTGGCTGATGCCGATCGACACGCCGACATCGGTGGCGCCTGCCGACCCGGCTGCGCCGATGAGTGCCAACGATGCCAGTGAAGCGGCAAGGACTTGCTTCATGGACCACTCCTGTTGCTTTGATGCTTTTCCAACGTAGCAGCCCGCGTCGACGTTGTCGAGGCCGGCCCGGATAATCGGTAAAGGCATGAAACCACCCAGCGCCCGTCAGGCTTCGTAGACGATGGCCGCGTGGCCCTCCGAAGCCAGCGTGCGCCAGCGCGCCAGCGCCTCGTCGCAAGGCCAGAAGCGGCCGGCGTCGCCCAGGTCAAGCTCGGCCAGCGCAGTGGGCCGGCGGATCTGCAGCCGAACCGCCAGACCTTGGGTCAGCTCCCCCTGCTCGGTCTGCACCCGCTTGGCCGGCCACAGCTGCACCAGCTCGGCCACCGGCCGCACCTCGCCATCGAGCACGCCGTTGATCGCCACCTGCATGTAGCGGCCGAAGCGCGCACGGGCCGAGGCCAGATCCCACACCGCCGTGATGTTCAGCCGCAGGCCGCCCGAGAAGCGGTCGGGCTGCACCTTGCCCTGCACGATCAGCAGCTCGTCTTCCTTCAGCAGCTCCTTGTTGGCCTCGATCAGCTCGTCGTTGACCACCGCCTCGATGGTCTCGCTCTTGTCGTCGAGCTTGAAGATGCCGACGCGGCCGCGCTGGCCGTTGACGAAGCGCAGGTCGCTGACCATGCCGGCCAGCAGCTGCGGCTCGCGGCTGTCCACCAGGTCGGCGATGCGGCGCTTGCAGAAGCGGCGCACCTCCGGCTCGCTCTGCTCGAACAGGTGGCCCGACAGGTAGAAGCCGATCGCCGATTTCTCCAGCAGCAGCCGCTCGCGGATGCTCCAGGCATCGGCCGGGATCAGCGCGGGCTCCTGGGTCGACGAGCCATGCGCGTCGCCCAGGTCGTCGAACAGCCCGCCCTGAGAGGCATTCACGACCTGCGTATCAGCAAAGTCGAAGCCCAGGCCGACACTGGCGATCAAGCTGGCACGATCGGCATGCAGCGCATCGAAAGCGCCGGCCTTGATCAGCGCCTCCATCACCCGCTTGTTGATGCGCTTGCGATCGACGCGCGCACAGAAATCGAAGAAGCTGCGGAACAGCCCACCCTCGTTGCGCGCCTCGACGATGGCCTCGATCGCGCCCTGCCCCGTGCCCTTGATGGCGCCCAGGCCATAACGCACCAGCTTGCTGGTGACCGGCTCGAAGCGGTAGATGCCGCGATTCACGTCCGGCGGTTCGAACGCGACATTGAACAGCTTGGCATCGTTCAACAACACCTTCAGCTTGTCGGTGTCGTCCATTTCGATGGTCATGTTCGCGGCATAGAACTCGGCCGTGAAATGCACCTTCAGCCAGGCCGTGTGATACGCCAGCAAGGAGTACGCGGCAGCATGGCTCTTGTTGAAGCCGTAGCCCGCGAACTTTTCCATCAGGTCGAAGACTTCGTCCGCGGTCTGCGCGGAGATGTTCTTGTCGGCCGCACCGGTGCGAAAGATCTCGCGGTGCTGGGCCATCTCCTCGGCCTTCTTCTTGCCCATCGCACGGCGCAACAAATCGGCGCCGCCGAGCGAGTAGCCGCCCAGCACCTGCGCGGCCTGCATCACCTGCTCCTGGTAGACCATGATGCCGTAGGTCTCGCTGAGCACGGTGGCCAGCAGCGGATGCGGGTAGACCACCTCCTCCTTGCCGTGTTTGCGCGCGACGAAGCTGGGGATCAGGTCCATCGGGCCCGGCCGGTACAGCGCGTTCAGCGCGATCAGGTCTTCCAGCCGGCTGGGCTTGGCATCGCGCAGCATGCCCTGCATGCCGCGCGATTCGAACTGGAACACGCTCTCGGTCAGGCCTTCGGAGAACAGCTTGTAGACGCGCGGGTCGTCGAGCGGGATCGTCTCGAAGGAAAAGTCCTTGCGCTCCGGGTGGCGCGCGACGATGAAGTCCTTGGCAAGCTCCAGGATCGTCAGCGTGGCCAGGCCCAGGAAGTCGAACTTCACCAGGCCGATCGCCTCGACGTCGTCCTTGTCGTACTGGCTCACCGCCGAGTCGCTGCCGGGCTGCTGGTACAGCGGGCAGAAGTCGGTGATCTTGCCCGGCGCGATCAGCACGCCGCCGGCATGCATGCCGATGTTGCGCACGATGCCTTCGACCCGCGTGGCCAGGCTCAGCAGTTCGGCCACCTCTTCTTCGGCGGCTTCGCGCTGTTCCAGCTCCGGCGCTTCCTTGCGGGCGTAGATGATGCCGGGGTCGGGCTCGGCCGGCACCTTGGCCAGGGTCACCGTCTTGCCGGGCGGCGCCGGGATCAGCTTGGCAATCGAATCGACATGGCCGTAGCCCATGCCCAGCACGCGGCCGACGTCGCGCAGCGCGGCCTTGGCCGCCATCGTGCCGAAGGTGGCGATCTGGCTCACCGCCTCGCGGCCGTATTTGTCCTTGACGTAGTCGATCACCCGGTCGCGGTTGCCCTGGCAGAAGTCGATGTCGAAGTCGGGCATCGAGACGCGCTCGGGGTTCAGGAAGCGCTCGAACAGCAGGTTGTAGTGCAGCGGATCCAGGTCGGTGATCTTCAGCGCATAGGCCACCAATGAGCCTGCACCGGAGCCGCGCCCCGGGCCGACAGGACAGCCGTTCTTCTTGGCCCAGTTGATGAAGTCCGACACGATCAAAAAGTAGCCCGGGAAGCCCATCTTCAGGATCGTGACGATCTCGAACTCCAGGCGCTCGGCATAACGTGCACGTTGTGCGTCCCGCTTCGCCGGGTCGGGGAACAGCACGGCCAGGCGTTCTTCCAGGCCTTCGATGCTGGCCTGGCGGAAGTAGTCGTCCATCGGCATCGGCCTGCCGTCGGCCAGCAGCGGCGTCGGGAAGTCGGGCAGGTAGTTCTTGCCCATCGCCAGCGTCAGGTTGCAGCGCCGTGCGATCTGCACCGTGTTGGCAACCGCCGATGGCACATCGGCAAACAGCGCCTCCAGCTGGGCCTGCGACTTGAAGTACTGCTCGCGCGAAAAGCGCTTGATGCGCTTGGGGTTGGCCAGCGTCTCGCCCTCGGCGATGCACACGCGCGCCTCATGCGCGTCGAAGTCTTCGGACACGACGAACTGCACCGGATGCGTGGCCACCACCGGCAGGCCGAGCTCGGAGGCCAGCGGCACGGCGCTGCGCACATGCGCTTCATGCGTCGGCAGCCCGGCGCGCTGCAACTCGATGTAGAAGCGCTGCGGGAACAGCGCCGCAAGCCGTTGCGCCGCGGCCGTGGCCCGCGCCGCATCGCCGGCCAGCAGCGCCATGCCAACAGCGCCCTGGTCCGCGCCGGACAAGGCGATCAGCCCGCCGCCCAGCTCGGACAACCATTCCCATTTGACCCAGGCCTGCGCACGCTGCGCATTGCGCACCCAGCTGCGCGCCAGCATCTCGCTCAGGTTCAGGTAACCCTGGCGGTCCTGCACCAGCAGCAGCAGCCGGCTGGGCTGCTTGTCGCCGCCGCCCATCGCCGGATCGGGCTCGACATACACATCGGCGCCGATGATCGGCTTGACGCCCTTGCCGCGGCAGGCCTTGTAGAACTTCACCGCGCCGAACAGGTTCGACAAGTCGGTGATCGCCAGCGCCACCTGGCCATCCGCGCGCGCGGCGGCGGCAGCATCGTCGATGCGCAAAGTGCCGTCGACAACAGAGTATTCAGAGTGAGTGCGCAGGTGAACGAAGGCCATACCGGCATTGTAGGGAGGGGTCGGCGTGGGCTTTGCGCCGTGCTGATAGGCTGCGGCGAAGCTCGCATCCCGGTCACTGCCCACCATGCCACCGATTACTCTTGCCCTGCTCGCCGCGCTGTGCCTGGCCGCAGCACCGCTCAGCTACGCCGCCAAGGCCAGGGCCCCGGCCAGGCCCGCTTCGGCTCCCGCGCCGCCCACCACCGCCGAAGTGCTGCAGGCCAGCAGCGCGGGAGACTGGCGCGCGCTGGACGCCAGCCACACGCTGCTGATGGAACTGGCCAGCGGGCCGGTGCTGATCGAGCTGGCACCGCGCTTTGCACCCCGGCACGTGGCCAACATCCTCACGCTGACCCGTGAACGCTATTTCGACGGCCTGGCCGTGCTGCGGGTGCAGGACAACTACGTCGCGCAGTGGGGCGACCCGGATGCCGAGGCCGCGGAGAAGGCCCGCCCGCTGGGCAAGGCCGAACGCAAGCTGCCGGCCGAGTTCGACGTGCCGCTGCGCGGCCTGCCGCTGACGCCCTTGGCTGATGCCGATGGCTGGGCGCCGGTCACCGGCTGGGTCGATGGCTTCCCGGTGGCCGCCGATCCGCGCCGTCAGCGCGCCTGGCTTGCGCACTGCTATGGCATGGTCGGCGCGGGCCGCGACAACCCGGCCGACAGCAGCAACGGCACCGAGCTGTATGCGGTGATCGGCCATTCGCCGCGTGGCCTGGACCGCAACATCACCGTGGTCGGCCGCGTACTCAGCGGTATCGACAAGCTCTCGGCGCTGCCCCGCGGCGGCAACAACATGGGCTTCTACGACCAGCCCGAACAGCGCCATGCGATCCGCAGCGTGCGGGTGCTCGACGAATTGCCGCCGGAGCAGCGGCCGGCACTGGAAGTGCTGCGCACCGACACCGCCACCTGGCGCGCCTTGCTGGAAGCACGCCGCAACCGGCGCGAGCCGTGGTTCGTACACCGCAGCGGCCACATCGGCCTGTGCAATGCCACGGTGCCGACGCGGCCGGCGTCCAAGCCGACGTCCTGAGTCCCGCCCTCGGCCGCCCGGCGCCGCGCCCAGTCAGTGTCGCGCCGCGTTGATCCCTCGCCACCCCGTTGATCCCGCGCATCCCTCGCAAGTGGGAGGCCGTCGGGAGGCCGTCGCGCCACGTCCTCGAAGCTGAGGACGCGTGCCGGCCGCGGCTCTGACAGCATCTGCTCGCGATCAACGAAGAGGGGGAACACCATGCAGTGGACGATGCGTTCAGCTTGCCATCGCGCCCTTCGGGCGCTCACGATTTCATCGGCGCTGCTCGGCGCGCTGGCCGGCTGCGGCGGCTCCGGCGCCAGCGACGAGCCGGACGCTGCAGGCCACGGCCAGCCCGCGGCCGTCTCCGAGGCCGCGCCCGCGGGCCTGGCCGATCTGAAACGCCGGCGCCTGGGCGTTGCGGTCACCCCCGCAGATGCCAGCCCCGCGCTGGCCACGGCCGAGGCCTTCTTCAACTACGCCGAGCAACTGTTGCCACAGTACTTTCCAGGCCCCGCGGCCACGCTGAAGGAAGGGCCCTGGTACTACCGCTCGTACTTCGCGACCGGCGTGATGATCGGCGTCAATGCCGGCGCCGTCTATGTGCTCGGCGGCCCCTTCGGCGCGGTGCCGGCCCGGGTCGGCATGGTCTCCGACTTCATGCCCGCCAACACGGCACCCGTGGCGCAAGCCGGGCCCGCCCAGCATGTGGTGGCCGGCACGAGGGTCATGCTCGATGGCAGCGCCAGTTCGGACGCGAACGGCGACCTGCTGGCCTACACATGGACCTTGTCGGCGCGGCCCGCCGGCAGCCTGGCGCTGCTGTCCGGCGCCAGCACCGTGCAGCCGAGCTTTCTGGCCGACAGGCCGGGGCAGTACGTCGCAACGCTGGTCGTCAGCGACGGCCAGACCAGCAGCTACGCCGCCACGGTGACCATCACCGCCTCAGGGGTCAACTCGGCGCCGGTGGCCAACGCCGGGACGGCGCAGCAGGTCGGCACCGGCGCCACGGTGACATTGAACGGCACGGCCAGCAGCGACGCCGACCTCGACCCGCTGTTCTACAGCTGGACCTTCACCAGCAGACCGGCCGGCAGCCTGGCCGTGCTGATCGATCCGAACTCGTCGCGGCCCAGCTTCTTCGCCGACGTGTCCGGCAACTACGTCGTCGCGCTGATCGTCAACGACGGCAAGGTCAACAGCGCAGCCAGCCGCGTGACGATCACCGCGGCCACAGCCAATGCCGCGCCGGTGGCGAATGCCGGCGCGGCGCAGACGGTGGGGACCGGATCGACGGTGACTTTGGACGGTAGCGCCAGTTTCGACGCCAACGGGGATGCTTTGAGCTATGCATGGACGCTGGCCTCGCGGCCGGCAGGCAGTGCCGCTTCGCTGCGCAGCGCGACGAGCGCGCGGCCGAGCTTCGTGGCCGATCAGCCGGGCAGCTACGTGGCGCAGCTGACGGTGCGCGACGGCAAGTCCAACAGCGCTCCGGCGACAGTGACGATCACTGCCACGACCTCCGGTGCCTCGGGCCTGTCGGCGCTGTATGGCCGCATGACGCTGAGCTACCACTTCACCGGCAGCACGATCACCTATGTCGAATCGACCAGCTTCTCGGCGAGCGACATCGTGGACGGCTATCTGGTGGACTTCACCGACTCGGGGGAGGCCATGTCCTGCACCGCGACCCCGACCTTGAACTACGCGTACCTGTGCGTGATCGTGTTCGGCAACAACAGCACCGACATCTTCCAGTTCAACCTCAGCAACGGCACGCTCGGCGGCACCTACGAGTACTGCCCGGCCACATCGACAGTCGCCGACTGCGGCGCCGACATGGTGTACAGCCCCGACGGCACGGTGAGCGGCACGCTGGTGAAGACCGGCCAGGCGCCCGGCTTGCCGCAGGCCGGCGGGCAGATCGGTGAGTCGGCCCCCGCAACAGCCGTCGACACGGCCGGCAAGGCTGCCATCAAGGCCACCCAGCCGACGCTGACCGGCAGCCGCAGCAGCCTGACCGACCTGGTGGGCCGCCAGCTCGACAGGCTGGTCAAGGCGGCGGCCAGCCGCCCGGCGCCGGCCGAACGCGAGCAACGCTGAGCTGCGGCCACGGCGGCCGGTCCCGCACCCTTTGGGCGCGTGGGCCGGCTGCCGGGCTCGCCATTTCCTAGAATCCCGGCCGTGAGCACCGGCCCTCTCCTCAACATCTCCACCTACCGCTTCGTGCCGCTGCAGGACCTGCCTGTGCTGCGCGAGCGCCTGTTCGAGGCGGCCCGCGCGCGCGCGCTCCTCGGCACCGTGCTGCTGGCCGAAGAAGGCATCAACCTCGTGCTGGCCGGCAGCGCCGAAGGCATCCGCGGCTGGCTGGCCCTGCTGCGCGCCGATGCCCGCTTCGAGGGCCTTCCCGCCAAGGAAAGCTGGAGCGAGGCACAGCCCTTCAAGCGCCTGAAGGTCAAGATCAAGCCGGAGATCATCCGCATGAACATGCCGGCGGTGCAACCCGCCGCCGGCCGTGCGCCCGCGGTGGCGCCCACCACGCTGGCCCGCTGGCTGAGCCAGGGCCATGACGACCAAGGCCGGCCGCTGCTGATGCTGGACACACGCAATGGTTTCGAGGTCGACGAAGGCGCTTTCGACAACGCGATCGACTGGCGCCTGCACAAGTTCAGCGACTTCCCCGCAGCGCTCGCGGCGCACCGCGACGCGCTGGCCTCGCACACCGTCGTCAGCTACTGCACCGGCGGCATCCGCTGCGAGAAAGCCGCGCTGGTGATGCAGGCGTTGGGCCTGCCGCACAGCTACCAGCTCGAAGGCGGCATCCTGAAATACTTCGAAGACACCCAGGGCCGGGCGCCCGGCTGGCATGGCCGCTGTTTCGTGTTCGACGAGCGCATCGCGCTGGACACCGAGCTGAGCAGCTGAGCATGGGCACCACGCTGTTGCGCATCTTCGGCGTGCTGTTGATGCTGACGGCACTGGCGCTGCCGCTGATGCGTGCACCGGACCGCGCGGTGTCCACGCTGGTGCAGCGCTGGGCGCCACCGCCCTCGGACTTCCTGGACCTCCAGGGCCAGTTGGTGCATTACCGCGACGAGGGCCCGCGCAGCGACAGCACGCCGATCGTGCTGATCCACGGCACCGGCGCCAGCCTGCACACCTGGGAGGGTTGGGCGCGTGCGCTGCGCGGCCAGCGCCGCGTGATCAGCTTCGACCTGCCGGCCTTCGGCCTGACCGGACCCTTCACCGGCGCCTACGCCGGCCAGCCCTACCGGGGCGACAACTACGCCCGCTTCGTGCTCGACCTGCTGGACACGCTGAAGGTGCAGCGCTTCGTGGTCGGCGGCAATTCGCTCGGCGGTGAAGTGGCCTGGCATGTCGCCGCGATGGCGCCGCAGCGTGTCGACAAGCTGGTGCTGGTGGATGCGGCGGGCTATGCGGTCGAGCCGCTGTCGGTGCCGGTGGCCTGGCGCATCGCGCAGGTACCGGGGCTGAACCGGCTCGGTGAGCACCTGCTGCCGCGACCGCTGGTGGTGGCCAGCGTGCGCGAGGTGTATGGCGACCCCGCGCGCGTGACCGAGGCCCTGGTCGACCGCTACTTCGATCTGAGCTTGCGCGAAGGCAACCGCCGCGCGCTGGTCGATCGGCTGCAGCAGATGCGCCCGGGCGCCGACGCCGCACGCATCGCCACGCTGAAGCTGCCGACGCTGATTCTCTGGGGCGGCCGCGACCGCTTGATCCCGCTCGCGGCCGCCGAGCGCTTCAAGGCCGACATCGCCGGCAGCCAGCTGATAACTTTCGAAAGCCTCGGCCACGTGCCGCAGGAAGAAGACCCGCAGCAGACGGTGAAGCCGGTGAAGACCTTCCTCGGCCTGGCCCAGTAGCGGGCGCCTACTGCAAGCCGTCTCGCAAGGCCACCAAGACCTCGGAGCGGAACTCGCGCTGGTACAAGACCCACAGCACGGCCAGCGTGGCGATCATGAAGGCCCAGGCCGAGAAGAACCAGGCCACCACCGCGAACGCCAGGTAGTAGCCGCGCAGGCCATCATTGAAGGTCTCGGCAGCCAGGCCCATCACGCGGCCGGCACGGTCGGCAAAGGCCTGGCGCGACGATTCTTCGATGCGGGCGGCCTCCGGCATCGCGCCGACCAGGATCGCGCAGAAGGTGTACTGCCGCAGGCTCCAGGTGAAGCGGAAGAAGCTGTAGACGAAGATGGCCGTCAGCAGCACCAGCTTCAGGTCGAACACCAGCACACTGGTGCGCGCGGCCAGCGGCAGGTCACGCAGCAGTTCGGCGGTTTTCTCGGTGGTGCCCAGCACGGCCAGCAGGCCGCCGATGACCAGGATGCTGGTCGAGGCGAAGAACTGCGGGCTGGCCGAGAGGTTCTGCACGATGGCCGAATCGACGATGCGGTTCTCGCGCCGCGTGGCCTGCAGCATCCAGTGCCAGCGCCAGCGATTGGTGGTGGCCAGCACCGAAGGCTGCACGTCGGCACGCTGCTTGGCCAGGCGGGCATAGGTCACCCAGCCACCGAAGAACAGGGCCATCGCCAGCCAATCGGGCCAGGGCAGAAAGGTCAACAGCTTGAACAGCACGTCCATGGGCCGCACTGTAGCGGCCCGCGTGCGGCGCTCACTGGGGAAGCTTCGGGCCCGGCGATTCAGGGCGCCAGGTCGAACACCAGCACCTCGGCCTCGCGGCCCTGGCGCAAGGTCAGCACCGTTTCGCCGCGCAGCGCGGCGGCGTCGCCGGTGCCGAGCGTCTGGCCGTTGACATCGATCGCCCCCCGGGCCACGAAAACATAGGCCAGGCGCTGCGGGTCCAGCGCCAGTTCGGCCGCTTCATCGCCATCGAACAGGCCGGCGCGGATCGCCGCATCGGCATGGATCGTCACCGAACCCTCGCGCCCATCGCGCGAGGCCACCAGGCACAGCCGGCCGCGCTTGTCGGCCTCGCTGAAAGCCTTCTGCTCGTAGCCGGGCGGGATGCCGGCGGTGTGCGGCAGCAGCCAGATCTGCAGGAAATGCGTGGTGGCGTCCTGCGCATGGTTGAACTCGCTGTGGCGCACGCCGGTGCCCGCGCTCATGCGCTGCACTTCGCCAGGCACGATGGCCGCCCCATTGCCGATGTTGTCGCGGTGGGCCAGCGCGCCTTCGAGCACATAGCTGACGATTTCCATGTCGCGATGGCCATGGGTGCCGAAACCGGTGCCCGGCGCGATGCGGTCTTCGTTGATCACGCGCAGGTTGCCAAAGCCCATGTGCGCGGGGTCGTGGTAGTCGGCGAACGAGAAGCTGTGATAGCTGTTGAGCCAGCCGTGGTCGGCATGGCCGCGGTCTTGCGAACGGCGCAGCGAGATCATGGTGCGGTATCTCCAGGTGATGGACTGATGGTGGCACCAGCACCGCGGCCGGGCAGCCCACAGCGCTTGAACTGCGCGTTCAAATAAGATGAAGCCCTGCGCATGCGCGCGCTTTTCTGAGTGCCCCAAGGCCGGCCAGGGCCGGCCGTCCCCCAAGGGGAGCAAGGAAAGTTGCAAAGCCACATTTCCTTGAGGGCCGATGTCCACACCCCGCCGCAACGCCCTGACCCCCGAAGCCCTGCAGATGATGGACACCATCGCCCGCAGCGGCAGTTTTGCCGCGGCGGCGCGCGAACTGGGCCGCGTGCCCTCGGCGCTGACCTACAGCGTGCGCCAGCTCGAGGACGCGCTGGATGTGCTGCTGTTCGACCGCCGCTCGCGCCAGGCCCAGCTCACCGCCGCCGGCCAGGAGCTGCTGGAAGAAGGCCGCCGCCTGCTGGCCGAGATGGATGCGGTGGCCAACCGCGTCAAGCGCGTCTCCACCGGCTGGGAATCGACGCTGACGATCGCCGTCGACGGCGTGATCTCGCGGCTGACGATGTTCGAGCTGATCGAGAGCTTCTACGCGCTGCATGTGGACGGCCCGCAGGCCGCGGGCACGCGGCTGCGGCTGCGCACCGAGGTGATGGCCGGGCTGTGGGAAGCGCTGCTCACCGGCCAGGCCGACCTGGCGATCGGCGTGTCGATGAACGCGCCGCCGCAGGTCGGCATCGAGGTCCAGCCGCTGGGCGAGATCGACTTCCTGTTTGTCGTGGCACCGCACCACCCGCTGGCCGCCTGGCAGGAGCCGATCAGCGACGAGGTGATGCTGTCGCACCGCGCCGTGGCGGTGGCCGATTCCGCGCAGCGCCTGTCGCCGATGACGGTGAACCTGCTGCCGGGCCAGGACGTGCTGACCGTCGCCTCGATGCAGGCCAAGATCGAGGCCCAGCTGCGCTGCCTGGCCTGCGGCTTCGTGCCCGAACCGCTGGTGCGCGAGCACCTGCGTGCCGGCCGGCTGGTGACCAAGGCGGTGGCCCGCCGCACGTCACCGGTGCGCTTCGGCTACGCCTGGCGCAGCGCCGCGGCGCCGCAGCCGCGGCGGGCACCGCAGGGCCTGGCGCTGCAATGGTTCCTGGAGCAGCTGAAGAGCCCGGCCACGCGCCGCGCGCTGCTCGAACGCCACATCGGCCTGCCGGCCGTCGACTGATGAGCAGCAGCAGCGGCACCTACGTCGGCCGCTTTGCGCCTTCGCCCACCGGCGCGCTGCACGTCGGATCGCTGGTGGCGGCACTGGCCAGCTGGCTGGATGCGCGGGCCCACGACGGGCGCTGGCTGGTGCGCATCGAGGACGTGGATACACCGCGCTGCCTGGCCGGCGCGGACCAGGTGATCCTCGGCCAGCTGGCCATCTGCGGCCTGTTGCCCGACGAGGAGCCGATCTACCAATCCCGCCGCGGCAGCGCCTACCAGGCCGCGCTGTACACGCTGCAGACCCTGGGCCTGACCTACCCCTGCGGCTGCACGCGGCGCGAGATCGAAGAGGCGCTGATCGCCGCCGGCATCCTGCATGAACGCTTCGAAGAGCGCGTCTACCCCGGCACCTGCCGCGCCGGGCTGTTCGGCAAATCGGCCCGTGCGACACGCGTGCTGACACTGTGCGGCGGCACCGAAGCGGTGGTGAGCTGGCAGGACCGCCGGCTCGGCGCGCAGCACCAGAACGTGGCCCGCGAGGTGGGCGACTTCGTACTGCACCGCGCCGATGGCCTGTGGGCCTACCAGCTGGCCGTGGTGGTGGACGACGCCGCACAAGGCATCACCGACATCGTGCGCGGCGAAGACCTGGCCGACAACACCGCGCGCCAGATCCACCTGCAGCATCTGCTGGGCCTGCCGACGCCAAGCTACTTGCACTGCCCCTTGGTCTTGGGCGCCGACGGCCACAAGCTCAGCAAGCAGAACGGCGCAGTGGCCTTCGACGCCAGCCAGCCGCTGGCCGCGCTGCAGTTCGCTGCCACCACGCTGGCGCTGCCGGTGATCGAGGCCACCAGCGTCGGCGAATGGCTCAACGCCGCGGTGCAGGCCTGGGCCGCGCGCTGGGTGGCATGATGCGCACCCTGGCCCCTTGACTCACCCTTTTCGCCCCCGCGCGAGCTTCATCATGATCACCACCGACTCCGGACTCCAGTACGACGACACCACGCCGGGCACCGGCAACGAGGCCGTGGCCGGCGTGCCGGTCAGCGTGCACTACACCGGCTGGCTGCACGACCCGACGCAGGCCGACGGCCGCGGCAAGAAGTTCGACTCCAGCAAGGACCGCGGCGACCCCTTCCGCTTCAACCTCGGCGCCGGCATGGTGATCCGCGGCTGGGACGAAGGCGTGCAAGGCATGAAAGTGGGCGGCACGCGCGTGCTGCTGATCCCGGCCGAGCTGGGCTACGGCGCCCGCGGCGCCGGCGGCGTGATTCCGCCGAACGCCACGCTGGTCTTCGAGGTCGACCTGCTGCAGGCCTGATCAACGCGCCAGGTGCTGCGCCGCCTGCTGCTGGTACCAGCCCAGGCAGGCTGCATTGGCCATCGCGTCGCGGTTGACCACCTTGTCCAGCGGCTGGCCGAGAAAGAGCTTCTTGATCGGCACTTCCTGCTTCTTGCCCGACAGCGTGCGCGGGATCTCCGGCGCCTGCTGGATGGCGTCGGGCACGAAGCGCGGTGACAGCGCGCTCTTGATCGCCCCCTGGATGCGCGCGCTCAGCGCGGCGTCCAGCACCAGGCCTTCGCGCAGCACGACGAACAGCGCCATCCAGCTGTCGCGCCCCAGGCACTCGAGGTCGATGACCAGCGAGTCCAGCACCTCGGGCAGCGCTTCCACCGCGGCATAGATCTCGCTGGTGCCCATGCGCAGGCCATGGCGGTTGATCGTGGCGTCGCTGCGGCCGTAGATCACGCAGCTGCCGTCCTGGCCGATCGACAGCCAGTCGCCATGGCGCCAGACGCCGGGGTAGACATCGAAGTAGCTGGACAGGTAACGCGCATGCTGTGCGTCCCCCCAGAAGCCCAGCGGCATCGACGGCAGCGGCTGGGTGATCACCAGTTCGCCGACCTCGTCGATCACCGGCTGGCCGGCCTCGTTCCAGGCTTCGACCGCGCAGCCCAGCCAGCGGCACTGCAGGCGCCCGGGCTGCTGCGAAAGGTCACGGTGGCCGCCGATCACCGCGGCACAGAAATCGGTGCCGCCGGAGATGTTGTTCCACCAGATCTCGGGCCGGCCGGCCTGGGCGAGCTGCGCGCTGCCCCAGCGCTGCACCTCTTCCGACAAGGGTGACCCGGTGGCCCCCAACGCACGCAGCCCGGACAGATCGCCGCTGCCGGCCAGTTGCAGGCCGGCCTTCATGCAGCCGGCGTAAAAGGCCGCACCGGCGCCGAACACGGTGATGCGATGGCGGACGGCAAAGCGCCACAACACGCCCCAGTCGGGTGACTCTTTCGTACCGCTGGGGCTGCCGTCGTACAGGCAGATCGTCGTGCCGCCGAGCAGGCCGGCCACCTGCCCGTTCCACATCACCCAGCCGGTGGAGCTGTACCAGTGGAATCGTTCGCCGAGGTTGTTGCTGCTGTAGCTGGCGCCCATGTCATGGTGCAGGCCGTGGGCTGCCTGCACCAGCATCACGCCGCCATGGCTGTGCAGGATGGGCTTGGGCAGGCCGGTGGTGCCGCTGGAGTAGACGATCCACAGCGGGTGGTCGAAGGGCAGCCACTCGGGCGTGAAGCCGCGGGTGGCGGCGTCGTCGCGCGCCACCGCGTCGTCGAACGACAGCTCGGCCTCGATGGTCGATGCCGCGAACGGCGTGCGCAGCAGCACCAGCTGCTGCACGCTGGGCAGCGCGGTGCGCAGGGCCTGCACCGCTGCGCTGCGGTCCTGGGCGCGGCCGGCGTAGTGCACGCCATCGGCGGCGATCAAGACGCGCGGCGTTATCTGCTTGAAGCGGTCGGCCACCGCGGGGTGGCCCATGTCCGGTGCACACACGCTCCAGATCGCGCCGATGCTGCAGCAGGCCAGGAAGGCCACCACCGTCTGCGGGATGTTCGGCAGGTAGGCCGCGATGCGGTCGCCACGCTGCACACCGAGCCCGCGCAGCGTCAGCGCGAACGAGGCCACCTGGCGCTGCAACTCCGGCCAGGACAGCTGCTGCAGCTCGCCCAGCTCGTTCTCGCTGATGATCGCCGGCACGCCGGCCGCATCGGCCTGCGCGACATGGCGCAGCACGCGCTGCGCGTAGTTCAGCTGTGCGCCCGGAAACCAGCGTGCACCGGGCATGCGGGCATCGGCCAGCACCGCGCTGTGCGGCGTCGGCGACTGCAGGTCTTGCTGGTCCCAGATGCTTTGCCAGAAGGCCGGCAGCTCGGTGACCGACCAGCGCCACAGCGCGTGGTAATCGTCGAACACCAGGCCTCGCTCGCTGCGTAGCCAGTCCTGGTAGAGGCTGATCTGCGAGACCGGAGGAGCAGGATGCACCGACATGCCAACGAGGTTACGCGAACGATCCCCGCGCTGCGCCCGGGTTTGCACGCGGGACGCGGGGCCCCGTAGAATCGCGGCCCGGTCGGCAGTTCACCCAGGCGTTGCCGCGCGACACCCGTCGCGAGCTAAACCTGCCCTCGCAGCCATGGTCACCATGCCTTCGCGAGCCACCCCCCTCCGCTGCGCGTCACCCTCGTGTGCGTCTGGCTGGAAGCCGGCAACCACCAGCGCCCGGCAACGGGATGCGATGCACACGTGGAGGACTGGCCATGAGCCGTTTGCCGCTGTCTTTTGTCGTGCCCGACGCGTCGCTGTTTGCGCGCGCGCTGGGTCAATCCCTGCAGTCCCGCCATGCCACCGGCATCGCGCCGCCCGGGCACGTGGAGTTGCTGAACCTGATCGCGCGGGCCCTGGGCCACCGCAATCTGCAGAGCCTGCAGGTCGCGCGGCCGCCCACGCTGCCGGAGTCCCCGCTGGCCGCCGAGGACAGGCCACCGCCGCTGCCCTTGTCGGACAACGCCCGCAAAGCGCTGATGCAGTTCGATTCACGCGGCCGCCTGCTGCGCTGGCCGAACAAGTTCAGCGTGCAGAAGCTGGCGATGTGGGTGCTGTGGTCGCGCTTCGATGGCCGGCGCCTCTACACCGAGCGCGAGGTCAACGAGGTGCTGAAATCGGCCAACGTGTTCGGTGACCATGTCACGCTTCGGCGCGAACTGATCAACCACCACCTGATGGCGCGCAAGAGCGATTGCTCGGAATACCGCAAGCTGCCGGCGCGGCCGGACGACGAGACGCGTGCGCTGCTCACCGCCTGGCGCGCCTTGCGACGCACGCCGGCGGCACGCGCCGTCACAGCGCCAGGTGTCACAGCGCCAGGAAGTGGCGCCGGTAGTGATCGAGCTCGTCAATAGACTCGTGGATGTCGGCCAGCGCGGTGTGCGCCTGGGCTTTCTTGAAGCCTTCCAGCGCGCTGGGCTTCCAGCGCTTGGCCAGCTCCTTCAGCGTGCTGACATCCAGGTTGCGGTAGTGGAAGAACGCTTCCAGCGTGGGCATGTAGTTCGCGAGGAAGCGGCGGTCCTGGCAGATGGAGTTGCCGCACATCGGGCTCTTGCCGGCCGGCACGTACTGCTTCAGCCAGGCGATCACCTGGGCCTCGGCCGACGCTTCGTCGACGGTCGAGGCCTTCACGCGATCGACCAGCCCGCTGCGGCCATGCGTGCCCTTGTTCCAGGCGTCCATCGCGTCCAGGGTGGCGTCGCTCTGGTGCACGGCGAACACCGGACCCTCGACGCGCAGCATCAACTGCGGGTCGGTGACCACCACGGCAATCTCGATGATGCGGTCGGTGGCGGGGTACAGGCCGGTCATTTCGAGGTCGATCCAGATCAGGTTCTGGTCGCTCGCCGCCAAGGTGGGGATGGGGGTTTGCTCGGTGAGGCTCATCGCCGCATTCTCGCAGGCATACACTTTCGCCCCATGTCGTCGTACCTGCTCACCCTTTTGTTCGCCGCCGCGCTGGTGGCCTCGCTGGCCGTCAAGCTGTGGCTGGCCTCGCGGCAGATGCGCCACGTGGCGTCGCACCGCCATGCCGTGCCAGCGGCCTTTGCCGGCAGCGTCTCGCTCGCCGCGCACCAGCGCGCGGCCGACTACACGCTGGCCAAGGGCCGCTTCGGCATCCTCAGCATGGCCTTCAGCAGTTGCGTGCTGCTGGGCTGGACGCTGCTGGGCGGCCTGGATCAGCTGAACCTGCTGCTGTTGCAGAGCGTGCAGGCACGCTATGGCGACATGGCCTACCAGCTCGCCCTGCTCGCTTCGTTCTCACTGATCGGCGCGCTGCTCGACCTGCCCTTCGAGTTGTGGAGCACCTTCCGCATCGAGCAGCAGTTCGGCTTCAACCGCATGACGGCCAAGCTGTACCTGATCGATTTGCTCAAGGGCTTGCTGGTCGGCGCGGTGATCGGCCTGCCGCTGGCCGCCTTGATCCTGTGGATCATGCAGGCCACCGGCGCCTGGTGGTGGTTGTGGGCCTGGGGCGCCTGGGCGGTCTTCAACCTGGCCGTCATGGTGCTGTACCCGACGGTGATTGCACCGCTGTTCAACAAGTTCGAACCGCTGGCCGATGCCTCGCTGGCCGAACGTGTACAGGGCCTGATGAAGCGCTGCGGCTTCACCGCCAAGGGCTTGTTCGTGATGGACGGCAGCCGGCGCTCGGCCCATGGCAATGCCTACTTCACCGGCGTGGGCGCGGCCAAGCGCGTGGTGTTCTTCGACACGCTGCTGGCCAAGCTGGCCCCCGGCGAAGTGGAGGCCGTGCTGGCGCATGAACTCGGCCACTTCAAGCACAAGCATGTGACCCAGCGCATCGTGATGATGCAGCTGATGAGCCTGGCGGCCCTGGCGCTGCTGGGCTGGCTGGCCGGTCAGGGCAGCTTCTACATGGGGCTGGGCGTGCAGCCCAACATCGGCACGCCCAACAACGCGCTGGCGCTGCTGCTGTTCCTGATGGTGGTGCCGGTGTTCGGCTTCTTCGCCTCGCCGCTGATGGCGCGGCTGTCGCGCAAGCATGAGTTCCAGGCCGATGCCTATGCCTGCGCGCAGGCCGATGGCAAGCAGCTGGCCAGTGCGCTGATCAAGCTGCACGAAGACAATGCCTCGACGCTGACGCCAGACCCCTTGTACGTGCGCTTCTACTACTCCCATCCGCCGGCCAGCGAACGGCTGGCGGCCCTGTCTCTGCAGCCCCGATGAGCCCTGCCATGCCTGCTGAACTTGCCCAACGCCATTGCCAAGCGCTGGAGGGCCACCCGGCCATGACGGCCGATGAGATCACGACCCACCTGGCGCGGGTATCGGGCTGGCAACTGGTGAGCGGGGCGCTCGAGAAGCGCTTCGACTTCCCGGATTTCCATCACACCGTCGGCTTTGTCAACGCCCTGGCCTGGATCGCCAATGCCGAGGACCATCACCCGGACCTGGCGCTGAGTTATGGCCACTGCAGCGTGCGCTTCAACACGCATTCGGTGGGCGGCATCTCGATCAACGATTTCATCTGCGCGGCCAAGGTCGACGCCTTGCTGCCGAAGCGCAGCGCATGACGGAAGCTGCCGGCAACGGCCTGGTGGTCGGCGCGCACGGCCGGCACTTCATGGTCGAAGCGGACGATGGCCAGCGCATCCGCTGCCATCCGCGGGGCAAGAAGAGCGACTGCGTGGTCGGCGACCGCGTGCATTGGCAACTCACCGGCGACGAAGGGGTGATCGAGCGCATTGCCGAGCGGCGCAACCTGCTGTTCCGCCAGGACGAGTGGCGCAGCAAGTCTTTCGCGGCCAATCTCGACCAGCTGCTGATCCTCGTCGCCGCCGAACCGATGTATGCCGAGACGCAGTTGGCGCGCGCGCTGATCGCCGCCGACCAGGCCGGCATCCCGGCAATCATCGTGCTCAACAAGATCGATCTGCCGCAGGCCGAGGCCGCGCGCCAGCGCCTGGCACCCTATCGTGCAATGGGCGTGGCCGTGCACGAGCTGTCTTTGAAGGCACGGGGTGCCGAAGCCACCGCGCTGTTGACGCCGCTCCTCGGTGGCCGTGCCACATTGGTGTTAGGGCCCAGCGGCATGGGCAAGAGCACGATGATCAACCTGCTGGTGCCGGCCGCTGCCGCGCAGGTGGGCGAGATTTCATTGGCCCTGAACGCCGGCCGCCACACCACCACCACCACCACCTGGTACTGGCTGGACGAACAGCGCCGCAGTGCGCTGATCGACTCCCCCGGTTTTCAGGAATTCGGCCTGCGACAGGTGAGCGCCGCCGACCTGCCGCAGTGGATGCCCGACTTGCGCCTGCATGCCGACCACTGCCGCTTCTACAACTGCACCCACCTGCACGAGCCGGGCTGCGGCGTGCGCGACGCGCTGGAGCGCGGCGACATCAATGCCTCGCGCTACCGCATCTACCAGGAACTGCATGCCGAGTTGTCGGCGACGCGGTGGTGAACCTCAGCCGATGAGGTTGGCCAGCGTCAGCAAGGCAACCAGCAGCATCCACAACACCACCGATCGCCAGACCAGGCCGACGACGCTGCGCAGGTGACCCATCTGCGGCGGCAGCCCGGCGGTGGAGCCCTCGGCGCCCGGCGTGTCGGTCGGGCCGGCTTCGAAGGTGCGTGAACGGTCCGGCGTGACACCCGGCGCCGCATCGCCGCCCAGCTGCACGCCCACCGCACCCGCAGCGGCCGCCAGGATCACGCCTTCATTGGCATGCCGCCACAGCGCCGCGTCGCGACGCCAGCTGTTGATCGACTCTTCGAAGTTGCCGACCACCGCGAAGCCGAAGGCCGTCAGCCGCGCCGGGATGTGGTCGATCAGCGAGAACATCAGCTGCGAGACGCGCATCAGGCGCTCGTTGGCCGGCGCGCCCAGCGCCTTGCTGGGAAAGGTCCAGTAGCGGCTGGCGAATTCGGCCATGCGGTACAGCACGGCCCCGAGCGGCCCGAGGCCCAGCGACGACAGCAGCACAAACCAGAAAAACACGCCGAAGACATGGCGGTGTGCGGCCAGCAGCGCGTGTTCGATGACATGGCGCATCAGCTCCGTGCGCGGCAGTTCGCTGGCGTCGAGGTGCCGCCACTCGGCCAGCAGGCGGCGCGCTTCGAATTCGTCGCCACGGTCCAGTGCATCGCGGATGTCGGTGAAGTAGTGGCTGAACTGGCGAAAGCCCAGCGTGAGGTACAGCACCACCACATCGAACAGCACCGCCAGCAGCGCGCTGTAGCGCCAGATCCCGAAGTACAGGCCGGCGATCACCAGCCCGGGCGTCAGCACCGACACGCACCACACCACCCAGGCATGGTGTTCGCGGCCGGCGTCGAAGTTACGGCCGGTCCAGCCGACCCAGGACACCAGCGCGTGATGCACCCAGTTGTCGCGCGGCAGCGGTTTCAGCTGCTCGATCACCAGGGCAAACAGGACGGCGAAGAAACTCATCGCCGCGCATCATACCCAGGGCACCCGCGGTGGGCGGGCCGCGTCATGCCGCAAGGAAGCGGTAGAAGTTGCGCAGCATCGCCGCGGTGGCACCCCAGATGAAATAGTCGCGCTGCTGGCCGTCGGCGCCGAGGCCGGTCCAGGGCATCGACAGAAACTGGCGCGACTGGCCGTCGTACTCGAAGAGGTGGCGACGGTGGTGTGCCGGCGTCATCAGGAACTGCAGCGGCACTTCAAAGGCTTCGGCGACCTCGAAGCTGTCCAGCGCCAGGCTGAAGCCGGGGCGTACCAACGCGACCACCGGCGTCACGACATAACTCGTGACCGTGGTGTAGTGCGGCAGCGCGCCGATGACATCGACATGCTCGCGCGCCAGGCCCACCTCTTCTTCGGTTTCACGCAGGGCCGTGGCCACCGCATCGGCATCGTGATCTTCGGCGCGACCACCGGGAAAACTGATCTGTCCGGCATGGTCACGCAGGTGATCGGTTCGGCGCGTCAGCAGCACCTGCAGGCCCGTATCGCGCATCACCAGCGGCACCAGCACCGAGGCATGGGACAACTCACGCTCGAAGAAGGCCTTGCCGTCGCCCTGCGTCTCCGGGGTCCAGGAAGGCGGCGCTTCGAAGCGCCGGCGCAGCGCAGCCGGTGTCAGCGCGTTGTGCTGCACCGCTGGCAGATGGTCATCGATGCCGATGACGGGAATGCTCAGCGGGTTGGTGATGCGGGGCGGGACGGTCGGCGTGGACATGGCTCAGGATAGCGTGTGCAGAAAATCGCAGACGCAAAAAAGGCCGCACGGTGGCGGCCCTTGTGAACTGCGCCGAAGCGCAGATCAGGTGGTCAGGCGAGCTTTTGCGGCATGCGCCGCGTTCGCTCTTCGTCGCGCTGCGCACAACGAGCGCCTCACGGCGCCGGCCTGACCTGCGGTCAGGCGAGCTTCTCCTTGATGCGCGCCGACTTGCCGGAGCGCTCACGCAGGTAGTACAGCTTGGCGCGGCGCACATCGCCGCGGCGCTTCACGTCGATCGACGCGATCAGCGGGCTGTACAGCTGGAAGGTGCGCTCGACGCCTTCACCGCTGGAGATCTTGCGCACGATGAAGCTGGAATTCAGCCCCCGGTTGCGCTTGGCGATCACCACGCCTTCGTAGGCCTGCACGCGCTTGCGGGTGCCTTCCACGACGTTGACATTGACGATCACGGTGTCGCCAGGGGCGAAGGCCGGGATGGTCTTGTTCAGGCGAG
>NZ_DATILJ010000257.1:0-47000 GCF_035476535.1 Aquabacterium sp. | reverse complement strand
GACTCTTAATCCGTTGGTCGAGTGTTCGAGTCACTCAGGGCCCACCAAATACCAGCGTTTTTGCGATAACAGTCACTAACAATCAACGGACTGTTTCGCAAAACACAATCATGGCAAACGCAGGCCGCACTAGCGAGTCTGACGAAGCGCCTGCTAACTTGTTTGCGGAACGGTAAGCCAACTGACCAAGGCGGGCTTGCCGGCAGTAAGCGCGGCCTCATGGGGGCCGTCCGTTGTCGGTTTGCTGTCCACTTCCGGTCCGAACAAGGAGGGCGACGACGCGACGACCTCCGACGCGCCAATCGCGCGCACTGGGTTGGCCGTGGCGACCGCTTGATTCGAAGGCGCAGTCCGTCGTCGTCGGCCGTCCGACTAGAATCGTCGGATGCATCGCCGCCTCGTCGCGCTTCTGGCCATGATTGCCCTGGTATGGCAGTCCGCTGCCTTCGCGCCGGCCGGGGTCCTTCCGGAGGTGTTGGCCAGCCTGGAGCATGCATCGCTGCATTGGCAGGACGAGGGCCATCATCACCACGGCGACGGGTCCTGGCACGTCGACGAGTCGACCGAGTCCACACTGCATGTGATGGCCGATCACGTGGGGTCGTCGCCGGCGTTGCATTCGACGTTGACCTTGACCCTCACGCCCGTGGCGTCGGAATCCCCACCAGCCACAGGTAGCTGCGAGGTGACCGCGCCCTTCCTCGAAGGCCCCTTGAGGCCACCCCGGGCGACAGCCTGACCGCCGACCCGACGCCGCGCCGACCTTAGTCGTCGACACAAGCGCGTCGGAAGCCAACCACCGAACCGTCCCTGCCGCGCAAAGAGCTGCGGCCGCGGGCCTGCGCTTGCGGGTCCCATGGGTCATCCGGTCAGGATCATCGTGAAACCCTTCCTCACTCTTGCCGTGGGCCTGATGGCCCTCGGCGGGGCCGTCGCCGCGGCCCAAGAAGTACCGCCAGGTACGAAACTGTCCACGGCGCGCAGCGCGCTGGCGCCCGCGTTCCAGGCGGCCTGGCAGCGCGCGGTGGCAGCGCGGGAAGTCGAAGGCGAACGCCTGAGGGCCGCTGCCGAGCAGGTTTCGGCCAGGCGCTGGCTGGCCGCGCCGCCGGTGCTCGAGCTCAACCACCGCGACGACCGCTGGTTATCAAACGCCGGTCGCCGTGAAACCGAGGTGGGCGTCGCCTTGCCGCTCTGGCTGCCGGGGCAGCGCGCCGCGCACGGTGCCGCTGCGGATCTGGCCCTGACACGCGCACAGGCATCGCTGGAAGTCGCGCGCTGGCGCGTCGCGGCCGAGGTCCGTGAGGCGGCGTGGGGCCTTCTCACGCTGCAGGTCGATGCCCGCCATGCGCGGACCCAGACCGACGGCCTGCGACAACTGGCCGACGACGTCGAGCGACGCGTGCGTGCCGGTGACCTGGCCCGATCGGATGCGCTGGCCGCCCGCGCCGAGCAGTTGGAGGCGCAGGCCCAGCTGGCCGAAAGCGAGCAAGCACTGCAGGCAGCGCTCGGGCAGTGGCGGGTCCTCACAGGGCTCACCGAACCCCCGCCCGCTGCCGAACTGCTGGCACCGCCGTCCGGGGAAATTCGAGCTGAGGGGCCGCGACCACACCCCGAGCTGCAGCTCGCCGCACTGGCCGTCGACCACGCCCACCGCCGACTTGAGCAGCTCCGCGCGTCGCGCCGCGATCCACCCGAGCTGTCGATCGGCTGGCGGCAGGACATTGGCGGACGCGCCGAGCGCGCACAGAACAGCATGGCCCTGGGGCTGCGGCTGCCGCTGGGCGCCCACGAGCGCAATGCTCCGCTGGAGGCCGCCGCGCTGGCCGAGCTGGACGTGGCGCAGGTCGCCGAGCAACGCCTGCGCGATCGACTCGACGTGGACCAGGCAACTGCACGCGCAGGGATCGCCGCAGCCGCGCAGCAGCACCGCGCCGACACCGACCGCGCAGGCCTGCTGCGTGAGCGCGCCGCGTTGTTACAGCGCTCCTTCCGCGCCGGAGAAACGCCGCTGCCCGAGCTGCTGCGCGCGATGGCCCTCGCAGCGCGTGCCGACGCCGCGGTCACGCGCCAGCAAGCCGCACTCGGTCGCGCTCACGCGCGCCTTCAACAAGCCTTGGGAGAGCTCCCGTGAATGCCAGACTTCTTGCAGCGTTCCTTGGTCCGCGTGCGCGCGTCGCCGGCCTCGTCCTGCTCGCCTGCGGCATGGCGCAGGCCGGACCCGGTGCTCATGGCCCCAACGGCGAGCACCTCGACGCCACGGGGGCAAGTTCGGCCGGCACGGTGGCACCACGCCTTGAAGCCCAAACCGACCTGTTCGAGATGGTGGCCCGGCTTGGCGGCAGCGAGTTATCGATCCTGATCGACCGCTACGCCACCAACGAGCCCGTGCTGAAGGCGATCGTCGAGGTCGAGTCCGGTGGCCTCAAGGCCAAGGCCAAGTTTCACGAGGACCACGGCGACTATGCGGTCGACGATGCGGCGCTGCTGAAGCGCCTGTCGACGCCTGGCGAACACGCCCTCGTGATCACCGTGCAGGCGGGGACGGACGCGGACTTGCTCAACGGCACGCTCGTCGTCGGAGCGACGCCAGCCGAGGCGCACGGCCATGGCCCCGGTGCCGACCACGACCATGCCTTCGAACGCTCACTGTGGATCGGCGCCGGCGTGCTCGTCGCCGGCGGGGCCGCAGCTGCCGTGCTGTGGCGCCAGCGGCGCCGAAAAGCCTCATCGATCGCAGGAGAGTTCCGATGAGTCGATCGAACGATGCCGCTGCGCGTCCACGCTCCTCGCACACGGCGGCCCTGGCCCTGGTGCTCTCCATCGCGGTGTTGATGACCTCCGCACTGGCCGCACCCGGTGCGCACGGCCCGGGGGGTGAGCACCTCGACGCACCAGCCGGTGCCGTCAACACCAGCGGACTCGCGCGCCTGCCCGACGGCAGTGTCAACGTGCCGAAGTCTGCGCAACGCCGTATGGGCATCCGCACGCAACTCGTCTCCGAATCCGAAGCAGCCGCCACAGTCGAGCTGCCGGGCCGCATCGTGATGGATCCCAATGCGAGCGGCCGCGTACAAGCCCTGCACGGCGGTCGCATCGAGCCCGGACCGCGCGGTCTGCCCGTCGCCGGACAGCCGGTGCGCAAAGGTGAGGTCCTGGCTTACGTGCGTCACCATGCCGAGCCCTATGCGCAGGGGAACCAGCAGGCGCTGCTGGCGGAGATCCGTTCCCAGCGTGAACTGGCCGAAAGCCGCGTCAAGCGCCTGGAAAGACTCGATGGCACGGTGCCGCGCAAGGACATCGAGGCCGCGCAGTCCGACGCGGGCAGCCTCGCGCAGCGTGAACGCAGCATCGGCGCGAGCCTCGATGCGCGCGAAACGCTCGTCGCCCCGGTGTCCGGCGTCATAGCGCGTGCTGATCTGGCCGTCGGCCAGGTCGTGGAGACCCGCGAACTGCTGTTCGAGGTCATCGACCCGGCACGCCTGCTGGTCGAGGCAACGACGGCCGACGCCGGGCTGGCGGCCCGCATCGCTGGTGCGCACCTGGCCACGCTGCCGGACGTGAAGCTGCGCCTGCTCGGCGCTGCGCGCATTCTGCGCGACGGCGTTCTGCCGCTCACCTTTGCCGTCAGCAGTGCCAGCCCGGGAGGCCGCGGCCTGCCGCTGGCCGTCGGCCAGCCGGTCACAGTCGTCGCGACGCTGCAGCAGCGCATCAAGGGCTTCGTGCTGCCGGCGGAGTCGGTCGTGCGCAGCCCGGCCAACGAGCCCATCGTCTGGATCAAGTCCGGCGCCGAGCGCTACATCCCGCAACCGGTGCAGGTGCGGCCGCTCGATGCGGCGACCGTCGTCGTCACCCGGGGCCTGGGCGCCGACAACCGCGTCGTCGTGCAAGGCGCGCCGCTGATCGCGCAGATTCGCTGAAACGGAAGGCGTCCATGTTCAACTGGATCGTCCGCTACAGCCTGCACAACCGGCTCTTCGTGCTCGCCGTGGCCGCGCTGCTGATGGCTTACGGCGCGCTGACCGCCTGGCGCACGCCGGTCGACGTGTTCCCGGACCTCAACAAGCCGCTGGTCACCGTGCTGGCCGAGGCCGGCGGCATGGCGCCCGAGGAGGTCGAGCAGCTCGTCACGCTGCCGGTGGAAACCGCGCTCAACGGCATGCCCGGGGTCACCCGCGTGCGCTCGACCTCGGGCGTGGGCTTGGCCATCGTCTATGCCGAGTTCGACTGGGGCACCGACATCTACCGCAACCGCCAGCTCGTCGCCGAGCGGCTGGCGCTGGTGCGCGAGCAGCTACCCGGCGACATCACGCCGGTGATGGGTCCGGTGTCGTCGATCATGGGCGAGCTGATGCTGATCGCGCTGCCGCTGGCAGCCGCAAGCGACACCGCCGCACGCATGAAGGCGCGCGAGTACGCCGACTTCGTGCTGCGGCCACGACTGCTGTCGATTCCCGGTGTCGCGCAGGTGATCCCGATCGGCGGCGAGGTGCGCACATTGCGTGTAGCACCCGACACCGCGCGCATGGCGCAGTTCGGCGTCACGCTGACGCAGATCGAGCAGGCGCTGCGCGGGTACGCGTCGAACGCCGGTGGCGGCTTCATCGACCTCAACGCGCGTGAAGTGCTGATCCGCCATCTCGGCAGAAGTACCCGCATCGAGGATCTGGCTGGCATCGCGGTCGCCTGGAAGGACGGTCGCGCGGTGCTGCTGGAGCAGGTGGCGACGGTCGGCTTCGCGCCCGGCTTGAAGCGCGGCGATGCCGGCTACAACGGCGCGCCTGCTGTCATCGTCAGCGTGCAAAAGCAGCCCGCGGCCGACACCGTGAAGCTCAGCGCCGCGATCGAGCGTGCGCTCGACGAGCTCAAGCAAGGCCTGCCCGCCGGCGTCACGGCGCCGAAGGTGCTGTTCCGCCAGGCCGACTTCATCCGCGCGTCGATCGGCAACGTCGCCGAGGCGCTGCGCGATGGCGCGGTGATGGTGGCGATCGTGCTGTTCGCGTTCCTGCTCTCGGCACGCACGACGCTGATCTCGCTGCTGGCGATCCCGCTGTCGTTGGCGATCACGGCGCTGGTGTTCCAGCTGCTCGGCCAGTCGATCAACGTGATGACGCTGGGCGGCCTGGCGATCGCCATCGGCGAGCTGGTCGACGATGCGGTCGTCGGCGTCGAGAACATCGTGCGCCGGCTGCGCCAGAACCGCGGCGCGGCGCAGCCGCTGCCGGTGCTGGAGGTGGTGCAGCGCGCGAGCGTGGAGGTGCGGTCCGGCATCCTCTATGCGACCGTGATCGTCGTGCTGGTGTTCGTGCCGCTGTTCGCCCTGCCGGGCATCGAGGGGCGGCTCTTCACGCCGCTGGGCATCGCCTACATCGTCTCGATCCTGGCGTCGATGGCCGTGTCGATGACGGTGACGCCGGCGCTGTGCGCCTACCTGCTGCCGACGATGAAACGGCTGGAGCACGGTGACAGCGCGCTGGTGACGTGGTTGAAGCGCCAGGACGAGCGGCTGCTGGCCTGGTCGTTCCCGCGCGCGAAGGCGATGGTGGCCGTCGCGGCATTGGCCGTCGCCGCCGCGGCGGCCAGCGTGCCGTTCATGCCGCGGCTCTTCCTGCCGCCCTTCAACGAAGGCTCGCTGGTGCTGTCGCTGATGCTGAACCCGGGCACTTCGCTGGCCGAGGCCAACCGCGTCGGCGCCGTCGCCGAAGGCCTGATCCGCGAGGTGCCCGAAGTGCTGCAGGTCGGCCGCAGGACCGGCCGCGCCGAACTGGACGAACATGCCGAGGGTGTGCACTCGGCCGAGATCGACGTCGACCTGAAGCACTCGGCGCGTGACCGCGAGGCGGTGATGGCCGACATCCGCCAGCGCCTGGCCGTGCTGCCGGCGCAGGTCGCGATCGGCCAGCCCATCTCGCACCGGCTGGATCACCTGCTGTCGGGCGTGCGTGCGCAGATCGCGCTGAAGATCTACGGCGACGACATCGACGCGCTGCGCGGCCTGGCAGAAGGCCTGCGCGCGCAGCTCGCCGGCGTGCCGGGACTGGTCGACCTGACGGTGGAGAAGCAGGTGCTGATCCCCCAGGTGAGCGTCCGGCTGGATCAGCGCCGCGCGGCGCAGGCTGGACTGGCACCGGGCGAAGCGATCCGCATGCTGCAGGCGTTGACCGACGGCGCGCACGGCGCCCAGATCGTCGACGGCCCGCGACGCTACGAGCTGGTGCTGCGCCTGCCCGACGACAAGCGCGGTCCGCAGGACATTGCGCGCACGCTGATCGACACGCCGGCCGGGCGGCTGCCCGTGTCGTCCATCGCGACCGTCGAGGAGACCGACGGCCCGAACCAGATCGGGCGTGAGAACGGCCGACGCCGCATCGTCGTCTACGCCAACACCGACGGGCGCGACTTCGGCGCGGTGATTGCCGCGATCCGTGGCGTCATCGCCAAGCAGCAGCTGCCCGCCGGTACCTTCGTCAGCCTGGAAGGCCAGTTCCAGGCCCAGGAGCAGGCCACGCGGCTGATCGTCGGGCTGTCGGCGGTGTCGCTGGCGATGATGTTCCTGGTGCTGTACTCGCGCTACCAGTCGGCTGTGCTGGCCGGCATCGTGATGGCCAACATCCCGCTGGCGCTGATCGGCTCGGTGGCGGCGATGTGGCTCGCCGGCGTGCAGTTGTCGGTGGCCTCGATGGTCGGCTTCATCACGCTGGCCGGCATCGCGACGCGCAACGGCATCCTGAAGATCAGCCACTACATCAACCTGTGTCGCTTCGAGGGCGAGACCTTCGGCCAGGCGATGATCGTGCGCGGTTCGCTCGAGCGATTGACGCCGGTGCTGATGACGGCGCTGGTGGCCGCCTTCGCGCTGACGCCGCTGCTGTTGGCCGCGGACGCGCCGGGCAAGGAGATCCTGCACCCGGTGGCGGTGGTGATCTTCGGCGGGCTGATCAGCTCGACCGTGCTGGACACCTTGCTGACGCCGGTGCTGTTTGCGCTCTTCGGACGGCGCGCCACCGAACGCCTGCTCACCGATGTGGCGCACTCCCCGTCGGCGACCGAGCCGCGCGAGGCGTTCTGAGGCATGACCCTGCTACAGGCCCAGCGGCGCCGCCTGTCGAGTGCGCCGCCCCCGAAGGAGATTGAAGCCATGAAGTCCATGAAGACCCTGCTCGCCGCCGCGCTGATCGGCTTGTCCACGCTGGGCGCCGGTGGTGTGCTCGCCCACGGCGGTGCTGTGCCGAAGCACGGCGGCGTCGTGCAGACCGCGAGTGATCTCTCGTTCGAACTGGTCGGCACCGCCGACGGCGCGGTGATCTACGTCGAGGACCACGGCAAGCCGATGGCGCCTACCGGATTCACCGGCAAGCTGACGGTGCTCAACGGCAGCGAGAAGTCCGAGGCGCCGATCGCCGTCGCGGCCGACAAACTCGAAGCCAAGGGGGTCAAGCTCGGCAAGGGGGCCAAGGTGGTGGCTTCGCTGACAACGCCGAAGCAGAAAGCGATCACGGTGCGCTTCACGGTGAAGTAACCCGTGATCGACGTGGCCAGCGATTCACCCCGAACCCTGGCCGCGGCCTACCCGGCGCTGCGCGGCGGCCTGCTCGCGCTGTTCGCCGCGGCGTTGTTCGGCGTCAGCACGCCGCTGCTGCAGCGCGCTGGTGACGGCGTCGGGCCCTTCACCACGACCACGTGCACGACCTGAAGCGCCAGACCACGCCACCGGCCTGGTCCTCGCGTCCGGCGATCGGCCTGAACTTCACCTCGACGAACCCGTCGGACAGGGCAGTCCCCGTCTTCACGCACCAGGGGAACGGGCCGCGCCCGCTCTGCAGGAGGACCTTGACCGGAGTGCCGGTGTCCTCGGCAACGATCCGGTGCGGGCTACCTCTGCCGGTGACGCCACAGGTCCATCCAGCGGGCGCGGCGCCTAGCGCCTCGTCTTCGAAGCCTGATCCTTGCGCTCTTGCACCGGCCGACAGCGTCAGCGCCGCGAGTGCGACGATGGTCTGCTTCATGGAACCTCCGGTGACGTGGGCTGCACATGGGCGCTATTCGCGCTCGACCTCGAGGTACTTGCGGCTTGCGTTGCCGCCGATCAATTCAGGCGCCACGACCAGACGCGCCCGCAGCATCGGTTCAGTGCCCTCGGCCAGCGGACCGTGCAAGGCCTTGAGGGCGGCAAGCTGATCGCCACCGCGCGAACGCATGTCGGCCCGAGCTGCGCGGTGCGCGATCAGCTCGGCGCCGCGCGATGCGAAGTGCGCGTTGCCGAGGCATGCACGTTGTCGGCGACTGGCTGGAAATGCACCTCCAGCGCCCAGGCGAGCGACACGTGCAGCGCCAGCAGCACGGCGACGATCGGGCGCTTCATCGCGTCACGCGCGCGCGGCGGCCAGCTGCGCCTTGACCGCGTCGACCAGCACCGGTATCGCCGAAGGCGGGAACGGCGACACGCTGCTGACGTTGATCTCGCACAGCACGTAGCGCTCCGAGCCACCGGCGTCGCGCTCGCCGAACATGAAGTCGCAGTCCCACAGCAGCGGCAGCCGCTCACGCGCAACGCCGACGCGCTCGCGAAGCAGCTCGATCCATTGCGATTCGAGCATGTGCCTCAGGAGCTGGAACTCGGGCAGATCCGGCCCGTGGTACAGGCGCGGCCCGGTGGGCGGCGCTGGCTGACCCGGCGCAGCCGGGTACAGCGCATTGACCGCCTGGTGCCCGAAGCCCGCGACGCGGTCGCCCACCAGGTAGGCGCGCACCATGCCTTCGGCCAGCCGCGGCTGCCAGGCCTGGTCGATCATGTGACCGCCGGCGACAGGCTCGAAATACGGCGCCATGCGCCGCAGCAGCGTCGGCAGGTCGATCAACTCTTCGTCGCTTCCGCGCTGTGCGTGGCGCACGCGCAGCACTGCGGTGCCTGCGTCCGGATGAGCCTGTTCGACGCGCCAGACCCCGTTGCCGCTGTGGCCGCGGTGCTGCTTCAACACCCGAGCGCCGTCGCGCAGCCGCTCCGGGAGTTCGAGTTCCAGCTGGTCCAGGCTGTTGACACGGTGCACGTCACTGCCGAACGGCAGGTCCCGCGTATCGACCAGCACGTCCTTGGTGCCAAGGCGCAGGATCGTGTCGGGGTGCGTGCTGACGAAGACCCCCGCCTGTGCGGCCTCGCGCAGCAGCGCATCGAGCCGATGGCGCGGCCGGCCGCCTTCGATCGGGTTGCACCAGACCTGGACCCCATCCACGCCGCGCAGCTGCGCGGCCACCTCGTCGGCGAAGTCGTCGTGGTACACCGCCGGCACCGCGTGAACCCCCGCGGCGGCGAAAGCGGTGAAGAGGGCCGCGAAACGGCTCTCGGTCGGATCGGCGCGGTCGCGCGCCGCACGGTCTCCGGGGTACAGCAGGGCGACTGTGGGCAAGCGTCGTGCGTCCATGGTCATCACCCTGCGGGTTTGTCCATCAGCGGCCTGCCGGCGGCCTTCCAGCCATCGATGCCGCCGCCCAGGTAACGTGCATTCACCCCGGCCGCACGCAGCCGCATCGCCGTCGAACGGCCGACTTCGTGCCCGTAGACGCAGTAGACGACCACCGGGCGATCCTCGGGCAGCTCGCGCGCCCAGTCTGCCACCGCGGCCGGATCGCACCAGCGCGCGCCGGGGATCATCGTCGGCGCGTTGGCGAAGACGCCGGCGCGCCGCACGTCCAGCACCATGGCCTGCGCCACGTCGTCGGCGCCGGCCGCGAAGGGCTCGCTCGCGGCGTGCACGGCGGCCTGGTAGCGCTGGTACACGGCGGCCCAGGCTATGTTCGCCATGAAGGCCTCGACGTAGGCGCCCGCTGCCGCGCCGTGGTCCAGGTGGTAGGCATGCTCGTACATGTCCAGTGCCAGGATCGGCACGCCACCGGCCAGCACCTGCGTGTGGTCCGAGGCCCACTGGTTGACCAGCGTGCCTTCGCGCGGCTGGAAGGCCAGCAGCACCCAGCCCGAGCCGCCGCCGAGTGCCTTGCCCATGGCGCTGAACTCCGCGCGCCAGCGATCGACGCTGCCGAAGTTGGCGTCCAGCATCAGCTGGGCCGCCGGCTCCATCGTGACGCCGTCGCCGCCGAGGCTGGCGAAGTACAGCTCGTGCAGCAGCATCGAGTTGGTGGCGATCAGCTCCTCGCGCTTCAGCCCGTTGAGCTGGAAGCCCGGCGCAGCGCCGAAGGACGTGGTCGCCAGCTGCGCGCGGATGGCGTTCAGGCGCTTCACGGCGCCGCCGTAGTTGTTCTGGTGGTGGCTGGCGATCAGCTTCTCGGACAGGCCGCGCAGCGCGGCAGGGTCGAACGGAAGGGGCAGGATGCGGGCGTCCATGTAGAGGCTCCAGGGTGGTCAACGAACAAGAGTGACGGCCAGGCCAATCGCCGCGCTACCGCCCAGCAGCGGCAGCACGCCGAGCTTGAAGCGGAACAGCGCGAAGGCGGCGGCGATCGCGATCGCCGCGGAAGCGGCGTCGAACGGGCCCGAGAAACCGCGCGGCCACAACACGTGCCACGCGAAGAACATCGCCAGGTTGACGATCACGCCGACCACCGCGGCGGTGATCGCCGACAGCGGCGCCGTGAAACCGAGCTTGCCGTGCGTGGCCTCCACCGCCGGGCCGCCGGCGAGGATGAAGACGAAGGACGGCAGGAAGGTGAAGAAGGTGACCACCGCGGCGGCGAGCGCGCCGCCGAGGAAGAGCGCGTCGGGTCCGGCCACCTGCTTGAGCCAGCCGCCGACGAAGCCGACGAACGCGACGACCATGATCAACGGGCCGGGCGTCGTCTCGCCGAGCGCGAGCCCGTCGATCATCTGCGGGCCGCTCAGCCACTGGTGCTGGTCCACCGCTCCCTGGTAGACGTAGGGCAGCACGGCATAGGCGCCGCCGAAGGTCATCAGCGCGGCCTTGGTGAAGAACCAGCCCATCTGCGTCAACGTCGCCTGCCAGCCCTGCACTGCGATGAGCCCGAGCATCGCCAGCCCCCACAGTCCCAGCCCAGCCCCGAGCACGCGCGCCAGGTGAGTGCGCGAGAAGCGGGCATGCACCGGCGTCGGCGTGTGGTCGTCGATCAGCGCCGGCCCGTAGCCGGCCTTGGCGCTGCCGTGGCCGCCGCCCAGCGCGAACACTTGCGGCCAGCGCTGCGCGCCGAAGTGGCCGATCAGCGCGGCCGCCAGCACGATGGCCGGGAACGGTGCATCGAACGCGAAGATCGCGACGAACGAGGCGGCCGCGATGCCCCACATCCATAGGTTCTTCAGCGCGCGCGTGCCGATGCGGTGCGCGGCATGCAGCACCAGCGCCGTCACCGCCGGCTTGATGCCGTAGAAGATGCCCGCCACCACCGGCACATCGCCGAAGCGCAGGTAGATCCAGCTCAGCGCGATCAGGATGAACAGCGAGGGCAGGACGAACAGCGCGCCGGCGACGATGCCGCCCCAGGTGCGGTGCATGAGCCAGCCGATGTAGGTGGCGAGCTGCTGCGCCTCCGGGCCGGGCAGCAGCATGCAGTAGTTGAGCGCGTGCAGGAAGCGGTTCTCGCTGATCCAGCGGCGGCGCTCGACCAGTTCGGTGTGCATGATCGCGATCTGCCCGGCGGGTCCGCCGAAACTGATGAAGCCGAGCTTGAGCCAGAAGCGGAAGGCCTCGGCGAAGCTCACCGGCGAAGGCGGTGCGGCGCTTTGGGGCGCATCCGCCAGCGTCGTGGTGGTGGGGGTGCTGGTGGTGGTCATTCAGTCGGTCCGCGGGATTGCCGGCGTGGCGTAGAGGGCATCGAACACCGCGGCCGCGGCGTCGGTCAATCGGTCATCGTCGGCATGCACTTCGCGCAGCCCGGCGAGCACCGCTTCGAGGCCCGCGGCTTCGGGCACCGGGATGCCGCCGATGTCGAGGTAGTGCACGACCTGCGCGATGCGCTGCAGCTTCGGATCGGCATCGAGGCCGAAGCTCGCGGCGATCACCTCGAAGCTGACGCGCGCACCGACGTGGGTGAAGCGCGCGCCGTCGTAGTCGAAGCCGAGCACGCCGCGCGGCGCGCGTGCCGGGTCGGCGAGCCAGACGAACTCGGCCTCCGGGTCGACGAAGCGGCGGATCAGCCAGGCGCAGGCGAGCCGGTCGACCCAGGGCCGCGCGCGCGTCGCCCAGCGCTTGCCCTGGTGTTTGCGGACATCCAGGCGCGCAATGCCGTGCGGCTGCTGCGCGATGGGTTCGCCCTTGGAGAAGCGCGCGTCGACCGCCTTGCGCAGGCCGGCCAGGTGGCCCTCCGCCTGCTCGGCCGCCGCGCCGGGGTAGTAGTCGATGCGACGCAGCGCCTGCAGCGACTCGGCGACGCTGCGGGCGCGGCGCCGCGCTTCGGTCTCTTCCAGTGTCGGCAGAGCCGCCGCGACGGCGTCGACCTCACCGCGCCACTGCACATAGGCCTCGCTGCGGTCGAACAGGGCCAGCAGCTCAATGCGCTGCGTGTCGGTGCGCGGAGCGAGGTCGAGCACGGTCGCGCTGCCGCCGTGCTCGCGTGCCTCCGCCGCGAGCGGCTCGAACAAGGCCGCTTGCGCTTCGGGCAGCAGGTAGGCGCCGTCGCGCAGCGAGGCGCATCCCAAGGTCTTGAGCGCGCGCCAGATGCGCAGGCGAACGGCGTTCGGCTGCGTCGGCAGCGCAAGGATCAGGACGGCCCACATGGAGCGAAATATATGCTCTATTCTATGAAATAGCTAGTTCAACATCCGGAGGAGAGCTCCGACTCACTTGGCCGCGCTGTGGCGATCCCAAGACCGGCGTTTGGACGGATCGGAGTCCATCCCGCGCGCGCGGATCACGGCTTGATTCCCGGAGCCAGAAGGCGCCTACAGCAGGCGTCAGCTTCCGTTGATGAGGGAAGGATGACCGTCCCACTGCGCTTGAACACGCAACGGCGCCCACGTCGCTGGCGGGTCGCCCTGGTCGTCGCGATCGGTGGCTTGGTACTCGCGTGGGTGGGCGTCCAGATGTACGTGACCGCCGTGGTCATCGACTGAACGCCATCTGCTGCTCGCTGGCTACCTCGGCGCCGGTGGTGCCAGGCAATCGCGAGTGTTGACCTGAACGCGATCTCCCACCTTCAGCACACTGGCCGACGGCAATGGCGCGATGTGATACCGCCATGGCGGGGGCGTCGTGGACGGACGCCGCGCACGAGGCGGGATTTGCTGACTCATCGCACTTGACGCGTACGCACAAACGCATGTTCGGTATCGGGCCAACGGCCATTCGTCAGGTATAGCAAGCGCTTCGACCCAACCTGCCGCCGGAAACTCGGACTGAGCCTGCGCGTGAGCCGTGAACTGGCCCGAGGCCCGGCCGCACTCCGGTCGCCTGGGCTGGCGAATGCATACGGACGCAGGACCGCGTCATTCCACCTTCGCCGTCCGCAGCCGCAGAGCGTTGGCGATGACGCTGACCGATGAAAGCGCCATCGCGGCTGCCGCTACAACGGGCGACAGCAGCAGTCCGAAAGCGGGATAGAGAACGCCCGCCGCAAGCGGGATGCCGGCCACGTTGTACGCAAAGCTCAGCACCAGGTTCTGCCGGATGTTGCGCATCGTCGCCCGAGACAGCGTCCGCGCTCGCACGATGCCCATCAAGTCTCCCTTGAGCAGCGTGATGCCGGCGCTCTCGATAGCCACATCGGTGCCAGTCCCCATCGCAATGCCGACGTCGGCTGCACTCAGGGCCGGCGCGTCATTGACTCCGTCGCCTCCCATGGCCACGACATGCCCTTCTTCGCGCAACCGTTTGACCACAGCCGCCTTGTCCTCCGGAAAGACTTCTGCGACCACCTCGTCAATGTCCAACTGGCGGCCCACCGCCTCGGCCGTCGTCTTGCCATCGCCGGTGAGCATCACGATGCGAACCCCTGCGGCCTTGAGCGTCTGAAGCGCCTGTCGGGTCGTCGCCTTGATGGGGTCTGCGATGGCGACAAAGCCAGCGAGCGTGCCGGCCACGCCGACGAAGATGACCGTCGCTGCCTTCGAGCGCTGCTCCTCAGCGGCCTGCTCGAGCTCTTCGACCTTGATGCCGTGCTCAGCAAGAAACTTGGGGCTGCCCGAGACAATGGCTGCGCCGTCGACAATCCCCAACACGCCTTTACCGACGGGCGAGTCGAAGTCCGTCACTTGCGACAGGGCGAGCTTGCGCTTGAGGGCGTCGTTGACGATGGCCAACGCAAGGGGATGTTCGCTCGCTCGCTCAACGCTGGCGAGCTTCTGAAGCACATCGTCCATCGAGAAGCCATTCGCAGGTTCGACATGGACCACTTTGGGGCGGCCTTCCGTCAATGTGCCCGTCTTGTCCAGCACCAGGGTGTCGACCTTCTCCATGCGCTCGAGCGCCTCGGCGTCCCGGATGAGAACGCCATGCTGCGCACCCTTGCCAACGCCCACCATGATGGACATCGGCGTCGCAAGCCCCAGTGCACAAGGGCAGGCGATGATGAGCACTGTCACCGCCGTGATGAGCGCGTAGCTGAAGGCAGGCGTTGGCCCCCATACCAGCCAGGCGACAAAGGTCAGCGCCGCGACGAGGATGACGACCGGCACGAACCAGCCGGCGACCTGGTCGGCCATGCGCTGAATCGGTGCCCGGCTGCGCTGGGCGGCTGCGACCATGTGAACGATTTGCGAGAGCAAGGTGTCTGCCCCCACCTTCTCGGCACGCATCACGAAGCCGCCAGTCTGGTTCAGTGTTCCGGCGGTGACCTTCGAGCCGATGGTCTTGGCCACTGGAATCGGCTCTCCCGTCACCATCGACTCGTCGACGTTGCCCTTGCCTTCGGTCAGCTCGCCGTCTACAGGCACCTTCTCCCCGGGTCGCACACGCAGCTGGTCGCCAACCTGGATGGCGTCGACCTGAACCGTCTCATCCGTACCGTCGGCTTTGACCTTCACGGCGGTCTTCGGTGCCAGTCCCAACAGCGCCTTGATGGCGCCAGAGGTCTTCTCTCGCGCACGCAACTCGAGCACCTGGCCGAGCAGAACAAGCACAGTGATGACTGCGGCGGCCTCGAAGTAGATGGCCACGGCGCCATCGTCCATGCGCAGGTTCACGGGGAACAGCTCCGGCGCGCCGGTGCCGACGACGCTGTAGAGCCAGGCAGTACCCGTGCCCAGCGCGACGAGCGTGAACATGTTCAGGCTGCGGTTCTTCACCGAAGCCGCCGCTCGCACGAAGAACGGCCAGCCGGCCCACAGCACAACAGGCGTGCCCAAGACCAGTTGAATCCAGTTCGACGGCTGCTGTCCGAGCAGGTGATTCAGATTCGTCAGGTGACCGCCCATTTCCAGAGCGAAGACGGGCAGTGTCAGCAAGGCGCCTATCCAGAATCGCTTCGTCATGTCCCGGATCTCCGGGCTTTCTCCTGGTTCGGCAGTCGCCAGGACGGGTTCAAGCGCCATCCCGCAGATGGGGCAGTTCCCGGTGCCCGTCTGGCGGACCTGCGGGTGCATTGGGCAGGTGTACTCGAGTTGACTCGGGTCACCCTTGGGCCTCAGCGGGGGAGCGGCCGGCGATTGGACTGAATGAGCGTGACCGGAGTGGTCGTGATGAACTCCGCTCATGACGGTGCCATCGGGCATCACGTGCTGGCCGTGAACGCGGTGGTGTTCGCGCCCGGCCTGGGATGACGCCGCAGGTGCGCTGGCTGACGGGTGATGCGGGTGGTCATGGGTCGTATCCTTGCTGTTTGGCATGGCGCGCTCCTGTTCTTGTTTGTAGTTTTGACCTTCCCACATTGGGAAAGTCAAGGGGCGCACTAGCGTGCCGCTGACACGACAGCTATCCATAGGCTGAGCGCGGCCAAGCAGGCCCAGCATCCCCAGAACAATGCCTGTTCCCACCACAGGGGTGGGCCGTCCCGCTTCTCGAGCCGAGCCTTCAAGGTCATGCCAACGCCATGAACGACCGCCCCGACGGCCAGGAGCGGTAGCGAGTGGTCGCGTAACCAGGCTGGCGCAACGAGTGCAAGGCCAGCGCCAAGGACGATGGCGCCGAATCCTGACGCGAACTCAGCTACCTTCGCGGACCGTCGTGCCCCGTCGCTGTTCACGACTCACTGCTGCTTGTGTATTTTCCGTGGTCGTGCGCAGGGGCCTTCCTCCTTGCCGATGAGGCGGCTGTCGCATTGACGCAGGCGGTCGACTTCGGGGTCGGTGTCCCCTTCTCTGCACCGTGGTCGTGCTTGGCCATCTTCTGGCAATCCATCATCGGCATGCTGGCCGCAGGTGTAGCCGGTGCAGGCTGGGCGAGAGCGGTCGCCGCGGCGAAGGCCATGATGCCGGCGGCAAGGGCTTGCGCGAAGTTCATTCAGTTCTCCGGATAGGTAGTCGAGGAGTGGGTGTGCCGCCTACTTGCGGCGGGTTGCGAACATCGGCGGCCGGCCGCCAGAACGGCCGGGGTGTCATGGTGGGGCGCGGAGTGGGTCGAGTGCATCGTGATGCTCCTGCGTTGCCGCAAGCGTCGCAGCAACGCCAACCCGATGGCTTGATGCGCGTCAAACGAGCGTGCGACGCAAAGCCCAGAGTTGCCCTGCAAGCGCCAAGGCACAAGGAGTTCGGCGTGAGCACGCGTCCGCTTGCCCTTCGGAATGGCACACCAGCCGCGCAGGTTGACGTTGGCGACCTTCTTCCTGCGAGACCTCGTAGCCACTTGACCCAGCTCGGCGCGGTCTGGGGAGGCGCCGTTGTGCCTCGCGCAGCATGCGTGTCTCCTTGAGCACTGCCGCGACCGTGCGGCTCCCGCGTCTTCGCGTCAAGCGGCCACAGAAGGAAGCGAAGGCCCCGAAGAGCGGCCACTCCCGGCGCGTGCGCTTCTAGCGGCAGCCGCAGCAGGAACCCGCCGGCTTGACCGCAACGGGCTGAGTGACCCCTTGCACCGCGACCGGCGTGTAGCCTGCCTCCTTGATGGCATCGGCCAGCTCTTCGGCATCTGCAGTGGCAGATTCGATTTGGACGCGGTGCCTTGCCAAGTCGATGTGGATCTTGGCGTCCTTGTCGGTCGCCTTCAGCGCCTTGGTGATGGTGCTGACGCAGTGGCCGCAGGTCATGTCTTTGACTTCAATGGCAATCATTGCTTGCTCCAGTGGGTTGTTGAAGCATCGACTGTCCACGCTCCCACTGTGGGAAGGTCAAGCAGCCATTGGACAAATCCGCAATGGCAGAAGGCGGATTCGTTGGAGACTGTTGACATTACCAGCGTTGGAACCTTGACGATGAGCGAACGTCGAACAAGCTCCCGAGACATCCATGAGTACCGCCGTCCCCGCCGGAATCAAACTTCAGGTCACGGGCATGACCTGCGCCTCGTGCGTGGCTCGCGTCGAGAAGGCGCTGCCAAAGGTTCCCGGGGTCTCCGCCGCCACGGTCAACCTGGCGACCGAGAAGGCCAGCATCCAGGCACTGTCGACGGTGCCGACATCGTCGAAGGTCGCAGCCACATCGACGAATCACTCATCACTGGCGAGAGTCTGCCGGTGGCCAAGAGCGTCGGCGACAAGGTGACCGGCGGCGCCATCAATGCCGAAGGCGCGCTGACGGTGCGCACGACGGCCATCGGCGCCGAGACGACGCTGGCTCGCATCATCCGGATGGTCGAATCGGCTCAGGTCGCGAAGGCGCCCATCCAGCGCATCGTCGACCGCGTGAGTGCAGTCTTTGTGCCTGTGGTGCTGGGCATCCCGCTCGCGGCATTGGGCATGCTGAACCCTGTCGTTGCCGGGCCCGCCATGGCCTTCAGCAGCGTCAGCGTCGTGCTCAACGCGCTGACGTTGCGCCGATGGCGGGGAGTTGCCAGCGCACACGAGACTGAAGCGCCGGCGAAGCAACAGCGCACCGTGACCGCCTGAGGAGCACCTGCATGAGCATGAACATCGGCGAGGCCGCAACGGCCTCCGGCGTATCGGCGAAGATGATTCGCCACTACGAGAGCGTTGGCCTGTTTCCGGAGGCGGTGCGCACCGAGTCGGGCTATCGACAGTACACCGACAAAGAGGTCAGCACGCTGCGTTTCGTCCGTCAGTCGCGCGACCTGGGCTTCTCCATCGAACAGATTCGCGAGCTGCTCGGCCTGTGGCAGAACCGCAAGCGGCCGAGCCGACAGGTGCGGGCGCTTGCGCAGGCTCACATCGAGGAGCTCGACGATAAGCTCAAGGAGCTGCAGTCAATGAAAGCCACGCTGGAGCATCTGGTGCACTGCTGTCATGGAGACGAGCGTCCCGATTGCCCCATCATCGATTCGCTGGCTCAGGATATCGCGCCAGCGGCAACGGTCATGCACGAACACGCCAAGACAGCCGGTCTGCGCCCCGGCCGTTCTGCCCGCAAGCCAAGCTAGCCTTTGGCCAGCTTGAAGCGCAAGGTCGCCTTGTCGGCGCCCTTGTTCTTCCACATCCAGCAGTAGTCCTGCTCCACCTTGGCGACCAGAGTCCCCGCGTCCTTGGCAATCTGGTCCTTCTTCGCAGGGAACCGAACCTCTTTGCCTTCGTGGTAATGGATGTTGAAGTCCACGCGCGTGGCCGCTTCGAAGGACCAGGCGACCTTGGCGCCTTTCGGCAGCTTCTCGCAGACCTCGATGAATTTGCCGGGCTGAATCGGAAGCTCCTTGCCGAACCGGCCCGCAGCGTCCCACTCCACCGGAACCAACTGGGCTGTGGCCGGCTCTGAGAGGGCGATGAGGGCCAAAGCAAGGCAAGGGGTCAACAACTTCATGCGGTCACTTTATCGGTCGGATGGGCGCACTGACCAGAGGTCGTACCCGCTTGACCTTGTCACAGTGGCAAGGTTTAGTATGGTTCTCATTGCCCTGGAGTGCTAGTCTGTTCATCGTGAAGTCGGTTCGTACCTGGTTGCTGCTGGTGTTGGTGGTCCTGCTCCCGATTCGGGGTGCGGTGGCCGCGGCCATGCTGTGCCCGGCCGGCAGCGCCGGCACGTCGAGCGAGCTTCGCATGCATGAGCACGCGCTGGTTGGCGAGGCGATGGACCGCGGCACGGCCCACCACGACCATGCCGGCCACCACGCTGAACAATCCGGTGCTGGCCATCATCACGATGGGCAGGACAGCAAGGCATCGGACAAGTGCAACATGTGTTCGGCCTTTTGCTCTCTCACCCCAATGGCGAGCGAGGCCCCAAAGCTGCCGGAACCACTTGCTCTGGCGGACGTCAAGTTCGCCGTCCTTGCGACTCCTGCGCCGAGCTTCGTCTCGGATGGCCAGGAGCGCCCACCCCGAACCATCTGACCCATCGAGGCCTCCGCTGAAGGCCTGACGGGGCTCGCGCGTCCGCTTGTTGGATGGAGCGGGCGTCTCCTGGCCGGCTATGCCGAGCCGATGACTCACATGGTTCGGAACGATGAACTTCCACCTTGCCAGGTTTGCGCCCGCTGCGGCGCTCTGCCTGCCGTTGCTCGCGCTTTCCCAGACGGGCCGCGCCGACCCCGCTGATGCCAAGGCTCCAGCACCTGCGTTGCGTCACCTAGGCGCCACGGCGGTCAGCCGGGCCGGCGCCGCCTCGTTGCCCGAGGCCGTCATCCAGACCTCACCGGCAATGCAGCCGCCGCTCGTGCCGACGACCGGTCGCGCCTACAACCCGGTGGCGACGCTCAACGGCTGGACCCTGCCTTGGCGTATGAACAACGGCGTCAAGGAGTTCCACCTGGTCGCCGAACCAGTGGTGCGCGAGTTCGCCCCTGGTATGAAGGCCAACCTCTGGGGCTACAACGGCTCAAGCCCGGGTCCGACCATCGAAGCGGTGGAAGGCGACCGTGTGCGCATCTTCGTCACCAACAAGCTGCCCGAGCACACAACGGTGCACTGGCATGCCATCCTGCTGCCTTCGGGCATGGACGGCGTGGGTGGGATGAGCCAGCCGCACATCCAACCCGGCAAGACCTTCGTCTACGAGTTCACCTTGCTGCGTTCGGGCACGCACATGTATCACCCGCATGCCGACGAGATGACGCAGATGGCGATGGGCATGATGGGCATGTTCATCATCCACCCCAAGGACCCCCGCCAGATGCGGGTGGACCGCGACTTCGTCTTCCTGCTCGCGTCGTATGACATCGAGCCCGGCAGCGCAACGCCGCGTCCAGCCGAGATGACGGACTTCAACTTGTGGACGTGGAACAGCCGTGTCTTCCCCGGCATCGACCCGCTCGTCGCAAGGACCGGCGAAAAGGTGCGTGTCCGCGTCGGCAACCTGACGATGACGAACCACCCCATCCACATGCACGGTCCGCATTTCGTCGTCACCTGCACCGATGGCGGCTGGGTGCCTCCGGCCGCACGCTGGCCCGAAGTCACGACCGACGTCGCGGTGGGCCAGATGCGTGCCTTCGAGTTCGACGCAGTGGCGGGCGACTGGGCGATTCACTGCCACAAGTCGCACCATACGATGAATGCAATGGGGCACGGGCTGCCGAACATGATTGGCGTCGACCACCGTGGGGTCGCTGAGCGCATCACGAAGCTGGTGCCGGACTACATGGGCATGGGCGACAAGGGTACGGCCGACATGGGCTCGATGGAGATGCCGCTGCCCGACAACACGCTGCCGATGATGACCGGCACCGGACCCTTCGGGCCGCTCGAGATGGGCGGCATGTTCAGCGTCGTCAAGGTGCGAGACGACCTCAGGCCCGGCGACTACAAAGACCCGGGTTGGTACAAGCACCCGCGAGGCACGGTTGCCTACGAGTACCAGGGCGAACTGCAACAGGCGCCGCGTGCGCGGGCATCACCTCCTGCGGACAGCAAGACCCTCAACGTCCGCAAGTCCACGGGCGGCCACCACTCGAACCAGTGACGGAGCGACATCCATGAACACCATAACTGTAGTCCTGACCGTTGCCACACTTCTCGCCGCTGCCGGCGTGCACGCCCACGAGAAGGAGGGCCATGCGGCCAAACCCAAGAAGTACAACGCCAGCAAGGTCGAGGAGACCGCCTTCGGCCGCGAAGGCGACCCGGCGAAAGCGACCCGCACCATCCGACTCGACATGGCCGACACGATGCGGTTCACGCCGGCTGACATCCGCGTCAGGCGTGGCGAGACCGTGAAGCTGGTGGCGACGAACAAGGGTCAGGTGCTTCACGAGTTGGTGCTCGGCACTGCTGACGAGCTGAAGAAGCACGCTGACCTGATGAAGAAGTTCCCTGCCATGGAGCATGACGAGCCTCACATGGCCCACGTGAAGCCGGGCAAGAGCGGCGAAATCGTCTGGCAGTTCACCAAGGCTGGAGAGTTCCAGTTCGCATGCCTCATCCCGGGTCACTTCGAAGCCGGAATGGTCGGGAAGGTCTCGGTGAAATGAAGAGGCCCTTTGCACTCCAAGCGCCCGACCACCCAGACGTTGTTCAACGTCACCCTACATCCAAGGAGCCCCGTATGAAGGCCACTCACACTCTGTTCATCGCTCTCGTCGCCGCCGCACTCGGCGCGCAGGCGCAGACCGCTCCGGCGACGGGCACTGACCACTCGGCGCATCACCCGGCCGGTTCCGCGTCACCCCAGAACGACGGGGAGGTCCGCAAGGTCGACAAGGAGCAGGCCAAGGTCACCTTGCGGCACGGTCCACTGCAAAAGCTCGACATGCCCGCGATGACGATGGTGTTCAAGGTCGCCGACCCGAAGATGCTCGATGCTCTGAAGGTCGGCGACAAGGTCAAGTTCGCGGCGGAGAAGGTGGACGGTGCGTTCGTCGTCACCGCCATTCAATCGACAAAGTGAGAATGCGATGCGCCGAGTCATCTTCGCAATGGCATTGACCTTCAGCAGCGGTGTATTCGCCCAACACACTCAACCCAGCCTGGGCAGCGCCTACTCAAGCATGCAAGGCCGGGACATCAAGGCCTTCTCCGACGAACAGCTCGCCGACCTGCGGGAGGGGCGCGGCATGGGAGCATCGCTTCCAGCGGAGCTTAACGGTGTGCCTGGGCCATTGCACGTGCTGCAACTGGCTGGGCAACTCAAGGTGTCGCCGGAGCAGCAGGCAGCGCTGGAGCGCGTCATGTCGGAGATGAAGGCCTCGGCCCAAAGGCTTGGTACTCAGCTGATTGCTGCCGAAGCCGAGCTCGACCGCTCGTTCAGGTTGGGCAGTGCCGACGAGTTGAGCATCACAGAGGCGACGTCACGCATTGCTGCACTCCAAGGCCAGCTTCGTGCTGTTCACCTGGTGGCCCACGTGAAGGCGAGGCAACTCCTGTCTGCCGAGCAGGTCGCGGCTTACAACGTTGCAAGAGGGTACGGCCAGGAGCCTTCGTCGCACAGTCGACACCATTGACATCGGGAATCCGTGTGGCGGGGACTTCCAGATCACCTCGGTCCGCGATGTTGCGCTCATGCCTTGCTGGCGCATGGTGTCCGAGACATGGCCGTCGATTGAGCCGGCATTCGCCAGCCGGGCGGCAACTGCTTCCGGCACACTCCGGTGGCCGTGGGCAAAGAAGACGCGTTTGATGTCGCGAGCACCGATGCCGCCAACGGCGTTCAGCTGCCGATCAAGGAAGTCAAGGGCGACAAACTCGTCGGCACCGAGATGGTCTATGCCGACTACAAGTTCGACACCAAGGACGGCCGGGCCGAGTTCAAGGCGGTGCCGTGGAGCGGCCTACCCAAGCCGGTGGCCGACCAGAAGGCCAAGCACAAGTACTGGCTCAATGCCGGGCCAGCCAACGAAGTCTGGCAGGCGGCGTATCACGATCAGTACAACAGCTTCGTGCGAGACCGCTACCCGATGGCCTATCTGGAGATCAACCCGGACGATGCGCGCCAATTGGGCGTTAGCCCCGGTGATGTGGTCGAGGTGTGGAACGACTACGGCAGCACGCATGCGATGGCCTACCTACGTAGTCGGCTCATGTCTGTTTCCTTGGAGCAAACAGCACCGGGCTCGCCGGCATCGCTGCCGCCTGTGGCCAGCGACCTCTCGGCTCGTGGTAACAAGGCGTTGAGCGGCAGCCCCAGCACCAGGTGCAGCGCGGCCCAGCCGAAGCAGGCACCGCGCCAACCGAACTGCTGCTCCAGCAAGGTCGACAGGGGCCAACCGACCGTGCTGGCGAAGCCCGCAATCAGCGTGATGCCGGTGATGGGGCTTCGCGAGGCCTGGCCATACAGCCCCACCAGCGTCGCGAAGGCAGCTTCGTAGAGGCCGCTGCCCATCGCCAGACCGATCAGCACCCAGGCCGCAAACAACGACCACGGCCCCTGGGCCAGGCCCAGCGCGACCAGCCCAGGGACCCACCAGCGCCGAGACCACCAAGGCGACGGAGAACGCCGCGAACACCGTTGGCGGCGTCACGCCGAGATCGCGTGCCATCGGGGTGGCCAACATCGCGGGCAGGTAGTAGGACGACGCCCAGGACAGCGTCTGCGCCGTGCCCAGCGTCGTGATGGTGCGGACCTGGCCCGGTGGTGTCACGACGAGACCCTTCAACCGCAGCAGCGCGAAACGGCTTGGCGCGCCACAGGGGCTTCGGCGGCAAGCGCTACCGCTGCAGCAGGGGCCACGGGGGCGCCGCACGACTTCGAGCCGCAGCCGCCAGCGGCACGCGTCGGCAATGCCGACACGGCGACGGCGGCCGATTCGCTTGCGCGCGCGACTTCGGCGGTAGCCGATACCGCCGGACCGCAGCAGGCGCCCGACTCACCGACGCTGTCGTCCGGCCCCGCACTGCAGACACCGGTCTCCGGCAGATCCAGTTCCACCCGATCGGCGGCTTCCAGGTCGCCGGCAAGGGCCGCCACCACCGAGCGTGCTTGCTCGAAGCCGGTGGCCATCAAGAATGTGGGCGCGCGGCCATAGCTCTTGACGCCCAGCGTGTAGAAGCCTTGGTCCGGGTGCGACAGCTCACGGTGGCCGTGGGGTCGCACCGTGCCGCAGCTGTGCAGATTCGGGTCGATCAACGGGCCCAGTGCTTCGGTCGATTCGAGCCAGGGGTCCAGCTTCAGTCGCAGTTCACTGGTCACAGCCAGGTCCGGGCGCTGACCGGTGGCGCAAATGATCTGGTGAATGCCGTGCAGTTGCAGCGGCTGCTGGTCCGGCCCCAGGCCTTCCACCGTGAGCGTGTCGCCGACCCGCCGGATGGCACTGATGCGCAGCCCGCTGACGAACTCCAGCTGACCGCTGTCGCGCAGCGCCTTCAGCGAGGCGCCGAGCTGGCCCCGGGCGGGCAAGGCATCGGCGTCGCCGCCGCCGAACACGCGTGCCAGCGCGGGTGACCGCACCGACCAGGCCAGGCGCGTGCCCGGTTCGCTTTCGGCGAGTTCGGCCAGGGCCAACAGCGCGTTGGCAGCCGAGTGTCCGGCGCCGACCACCAAGGTGCGCTTGCCGGCGTAGCGCGCGCGCCCGGCGCCCAGGACATCGGGAATGCCGTAGACGATGGCCTCGGCGTTCTCACGTTCGCCGGCGGCCGGCAGCCCGTTCGCGCCCAGCGGATTGGGCGTGCCCCAGGTGCCGCTGGCGTCGATCACGGCACGGGCCCGCAGCTCGATCGGCTGGCCGTCCTGCATCGCGCGGATCACGAACGCCGACGATTCGCGGCCGACGGTCTTGACCTTGTCGAAACCTTCGCGGCTGATCGCCATGACGCGGGTGTTCAGTCGCAGCGCACGGGATACGGCGGGCAAGGCCGCAAAAGGTTTCAACACACGCTCGACGACCTCGCCGGCCAAGGGCAATTCCTCGGCGGGCGGCGCCAGCCACCCCGTTGGCGCCAGCTGCGCTGCCATCGCGTGGTCGATGTTGTACTGCCAGGGCGAGAACAGCCGGACGTGGCCATAGTCGACCAGGTTCGCGCCGACCCCGGATCCCGCCTCCAGCACGATGGGCTTGATGCCACGCTCGATCAGCCGCGCCGCAGCGGCCAGGCCGACCGGTCCGGCGCCGATGACCGCGACCGGCAGGTCGGTGCGTGCTGGTAATGTCTTGGCCAGTGTGAGCGACATGAAGGCCGCGCAGGCGGGGCAGGTGCCCTGGAATTCCGCCGAGGCCTTCAGCGCTTGTGGCGCCCGGTCGATCGGACCGCGCTTGAAGCCGAACTGCGCGAAATACTCCGGCGCCGTCACACTCAACAGGTGGAGGGTGGCGATCTGCCGCCGGGTGGCCTCCTCGATCAGGCGCGAAACGAGCGCGCGCCCGATGCCTTGGCGATGCAGGCCGGGCGCCACGGCCACCGAGCGCAGCAGCGCGACGCTGCCGTAGACCTCCGCCCCGGCGCTGCCGATGACTTTGCCGTTGCGGGTCGCCAGCAGGTAAGTCGACAGGTGTTCGCGCGCGCCGTCCAATGGCAGCTTGTTCGCTTCGAGCAGGGAAGCCACGGCGGGCCAGTCGTTCTGGCCAGCGGGCCGCAGCGAGATGTTCAGGGTTTGCATGATCTGGGTTCCTTTCGTTCCGGCGCTGGCAGGCAGCAATTGGCTGCCGTGTCGTCGCGCAACGCCTTCATCAACAACAGGAGCGAGTGCTCGACGGCCGAGCGCTCACGTTGGCTGAGCGAGCCCAGCAACTGCTCGGCATGCGAGTCCAGTGTCTGGTTGAGCTCTTCGACGGTGCGAATGCCTTCGTCGGTGAGCGTGACGAGCCAGCTCCTTGCGTCGACCGGGTTGGGTTCCTTGGTCACCACGCCACGTTCGACCATCGCGTCGACCGCACGTGACACCCAGCTCTTTTCCAGGCAGACGCGGGTGCCGAGTTCGGACAGCGGCAACGGCCCGCTGCGTGCCAACTCGGTCAACAGGTGACACTGGGTGTTGGTCGTGCGGCAGCAGTCGGCGACGACGCGCTGCGCGCGCGTGTACAGCCGCGCCACTTCGCGCAGCAGGCTGCCTGACAGAATCTTCGCTTCGCTCATGTGGTTGTCGATAGCAACTAAGTGCTTGCACCTTAAGCTCCTTCGATATGGTTGTCAACAGCAACTAGACGCCTAAGAAGAAGGGGCCGTGGCCCCGAGAACTGCGCGGTGGAGACGCTCTACGCCGGTCGCCCGAGGAGGGGATGCGCGTGCATGAAGTCGAGCAACTGCGCCTCGGTCCCCTGGGGGTCGGCAAGTTGCAGTTCAGCGTAGGGCGTGCCCTTCTCTCGCGGCAGGGCCCGGACCGGCATGCCCATTGCGGCAATGAGTTCGCGCAGGCGCGCCTCGGATGGCGGCGTCTTGAGGTGCTCGATGACCACAGGCTCTTCGCCGCTGGCACGAATCATGGCCAAGGTATTGCGCGAGGTGCCGCAGGACGGGTTGTGGAAGATGGTGACGGTGGGCATGGCTGAGAGGGCTCAGGGCGCTGCTATGTGGCGGCAAAGCACGTTCGTCGTCATGGCTTCAACGCTTCCCGATGTCCTTGACTTCTCGATGGATGGCCAACGAGTCCAGGCTCTTCAATGGCAGTGCCATCATCAGCTCGAGTCGCCGCTTCATCGTGATGGCGGCGTCACGAAAGGCCTTTTGCTTCACTGCTTCGTCGCCTTCGACGGCGGCGGGGTCATGCAGGCCCCAGTGCGCGGTCATCGGTTGGCCGGGCCAGACGGGGCACATTTCGCCGGCGGCCTGGTCACAGACCGTGAAGACGAAGTCCATCTCCGGGGCCTCCGGAGTAGCGAACTCCTCCCAGCTCTTGCTGCGGAATCCGTCGGTCGGGATGCGCAGGATTTCCAGTTCGCGAAGTGCCAGCGGATGCACCGCGCCCTTCGGGTGACTGCCGGCTGAAAACGCTTGGAACCGACCTTTGCCAAGCTCGTTCAGCAGGCCTTCGGCGAGGATGGAGCGCGCGGAGTTGCCCGTGCAGATGAACAGCACGTTGTAGGGTCTGTCGGACATGGCAACTCCTCAGCAGCAGGACGAACCAGGCGCCGCGGCGATCGCGATGCCGACCGGTTTGCCCCGCGGCGCAGCACCCGCGCAGCAGGCGCTTGGCTGTGCCGGAGCGACCTCGGGAGTCTTCTCGCTGAAGACAGGAATGCTGCCCAAGGTATGGAACTGCTCCCAGGCGATGCCTTGCGGGTCGGTGAGCCAGTACTTGTCGCTGCGGGCGTAGCAGCAGGTGGTCTCGCCCACGTCCTGCAGCGTCATGTCGGCCGCCTCGGCACGGGCCTTGAGCTCGACGAGTTCCTCTTCCGTGTCGGTCTGGATGCCCAGGTGGTCAACCCCAGACTTGCCGCCTCGCGTTGAGATCGCGAAGTTGAGGCGGGGGTCTTCGAGCATCCACTTGGCGTAGTCGCCTTCGACGCGGGTCGGCTCCGCGGCAAACATCTTCGAGTAGAACGCGATGCTCGCCTGCAGGTCGTCGACGTGGGCGTGGACATGGAATCTCTTCAAGGGGTTCTCCTTCAGCACTTGCAGGACGCTGCCGTCGCGTCGAGGCACTCGACACCCTGGCAGCAGTTTTCGGTGAGGTAGGCGAGCAGCGCGTTCATCTGCCCGTACGCGGCGCGGTAGATGATGTGCCGGCTGGCGCGCTCTTGCGTCACCAGGCCGGCATGCGTCAGCTCCTTCAGGTGGAACGACAGCGTGTTGGGCGGGACGTTCAGCGCCTCGGCCATGGTTCCGGGTGTCAGACCAGTCTGCCCGCTGACAACGAGCGCCCGGAACACCTTCAATCGGACTGGTTGCGCCAACGCGGTCAGCGCCTTGACTACTTGATCATCTTCCATATTTCCACTTTAATAGAAATACAGAATATATGCAAGTCAGTGTCGCCCGTCGCTCAGCCAGCGCAGCAGATGGTTCACAACGTGGCCAGCGTCGGGGCCGACGCCGCGCAGCGTGGCTGAGGCGAAGTTGCGTTGCCGAGGCAGGCCGACGTAATAGAGGCCCTCTGTGTCCGCGATCCCCGCTCGCTGTCGGACGCGCCGGTGCTGATCGATCGGAACCAGCGGCGCCAGGAAGTCCAGGTTCGGCCGGTATCCGGTCGCGAGCACGATCGCATCGATGCGCTCCTCCTTGCCGTCCGACCATGTCACGCCGTCAGGTGTGGCCCGCTTGAACATCCGCCGCCTGTCCGGCCGGCCGGCGCGGACGGCTTGGCGACAGCGACCATCGTCGAGCACCGGCGTGCTTTCGTCGCTGAGCCAGCGCGTGCGGTCCAGGCCCGACCAGCGAAGCCAGAAGTGGAAATCACGCCCGAGCACGCGCTGAGGGACAAACCTGATGGGTCGTCGTGTCGCCAGGCTCACGCGCTTGTGCTCGCTGAGCTCGACGGCGATCTGCACGGCGGAGTTCGCCCCGCCTACCACGACGACACGGCGTCCTTCGACGCTTGCCGCTGATCGGTAGTTCGCACTGTGGAGCACCTGGCCCTTGAAGCCGTCGAGTCCCGAGAGATCCGGTCGGTGTGGGCGCGAGAACGAACCCGTGGCCGCGATCACGCTCCGCGTCGCCAAGCGCTCGCCGCCTTGAATCTCGACCTCGAAGGCGGCGCCCGATCGACTCACGCGCAGGACACGGTTCCGTGTTCTTACCGGCAGGTCCCACCGCTGCGCATAGGCCTGCAGATAGCGAACGACGTCATCCCGCAACGGGTAGGCGTCCGGACTGCCGGGAAGCGGCAGGCCGGGCAGGCTGGAATAGGCAACGGGCGAGAACAGCCGAAGGCTGTCGTAGTAGTGCGGCCAGGACCCGCCGACGCCGTCGCAGGCCTCGAGGATCGTGAAGGTGAGCCCGGCGTTGCGCAGATGCCAGCCGGTGGCCAGTCCCGCTTGGCCGCCGCCGATCACGATGCTGTCAAGCATGGTCAGCGTCTCGTGGCGCCGCTGAGGCTTGCGCGGCGGCAGCGTGTCCCCGACGCAGGGCCACGATGCCGTCCTCGAAGTCAGGCGAGGCCAGCCACAGGCGCCAGAGGTGACGCTTGCGCACGGGTTCGTCGTGGTCTTCGTAGGACATGCGTTTGTGCAAGATCACCGAGTTCTTCAGCCACTGAATGTCGCGGCGCCGGAAGTCCATGTCCAGGTACAGCGCGGGATCGTTGGCGATCGCCTCGTACAGGCTCAATGCGTCCTGCCGGGCCTGCGTGAGTGGCGGCACAGCGGGCAGGCCGGTCGCATCGCGGATGTACCAGCCGATGAAGAAGGTCGATAGCTGGCCACCGACGCGCCTCACGATCGGCAGCGAGAAGTACGGCTGCGCGCCTGGTGCGTGCTCGCCCTTCAAGTGGAAGTGCCAAGGCTCGAACAGCAGCCGTGCCAGGTCGGGTCGGGCCTGGTGCATCGTGTCGAAGACGCTGACCGAGCTGACGATGCGGCTTTGACCACCGGACTTCGCAGCATGCAGGCACAGCAGGCCGATCACGTCCGCTCCGTCGGTGTGGATGTCCTGTTCGGCGTTCGTCGTCGACAAGCGGACCGTCGGATCACGCGGGTCCGCGCCGGTCATGGTGCTCGAGGAAGGGATCGGTGAGTCGCACTCTAGGCAGGCGCTACCCTTGCGTCTCCAACATTTGTTGTGCCGCCCATGCCGCTGTCACCCCTTGGCCGCCACCAACTCGACCAGTTGACCCTCGCGCACGGGCTCGTGTCCGAGCAGGCACGAAGCGCGATGGGCGAGATCGCGCGCGAGCGTGTGCTGGACAAGGGCGCGTCTCTGCTGGCCGCGGGCGAGCAGGCGCTGCACGCCGGGCTGGTCCTGGGGGGCGTGATCGGCGAGTTCTACGAGGCAGCTGATGGCGCGCGCAAGGCCAAGTGGTTGGCGCGACCGGGCGATGTGTTCGGATCGCTGGAAGACCTGGTCCGCGGCGGTCCTTCGCGCACGTCGATCGAGGAGATCCTGCCGAGCAGCGTCGTGTCCATGCCCTACGCCTGGCTGCGCGAACAGGCCGTGACGCGGCCGCAGTGGGCCTCCTTCTTCGTGTCGTTGCTCGAAGGCCTGTACCGGCAGAAGTCGGAGCGGGAGTACGCCTTGCTGATGCTCAAGGCGGATCGCCGCTATGCCTGGTTCCGTGAACGCTTCGGCTCGCTCGAATCCCTGCTGTCGCAGGAGATCATCGCGTCCTACCTGGGCATCACGCCGGTGCACTTGGGCAGGATCAAGGCGGCGACACGACGGCGGAGTGGATCAGGCTGATGCAGGTTACGGCCGCTTGCCGCCCCGGAACGCACATCTACCGAACCCTCCTTCGCGCAGTTTGACGGATAGATCGTCCTCGCATGGCATGGGTGGTTGCCGAACCACAGTCGCTGTCGACAGGTCGCATCGGTAGAGTTCGATGCATGCCTTGGACGCTCATCATCTTCGCAGGACTGTTCGAAATCGGCTGGGCCATCGGGCTCAAGTACACCGAGGGCTTCACGAAGCCCGTGCCAACCGCGCTGACCGTCGCCGCCATGGTGATGAGCATCGCCTTGCTTGGCCTGGCGATGAGGCATCTGCCGGTCGGCACCGCCTACGCGGTCTGGACGGGCATCGGTACGCTCGGGACGGTCATCCTCGGCATCGTGCTGATGGGCGATTCGGCGGCAGCCGTCCGCCTTGCATGCCTGGGGCTGATCATGATCGGGATCGCCGGCCTGAAACTGTCGAGTTGAGTCGACGCGGCCCCGAATGACCGTCTCGGTCCGCGAAGGCAGGGGCGTCGATCGCTCGCAAATGCAGCTCATCGGAACGTGCTGCGCGTTCGTCGCACGGGGGTGGCTGCAGGGGGCGCCCATCCCTACAGTGCCTTCATCGAACAACGCATGCCACAGGAGCCCACCATGACCCGTTTCAGCCTGATCACCGTTCGCCAGCAAGTCGCTTCGTTCGGCGTCGCCACAGCGGTCACGCTGGCCGTGCTGAGCTCGATGACGGGCCTGGCCCACGGCTACGATATCCAAGCGCAGCAAGCCGAAACTTCGAATGTGGCCGTGCAGACCGTCGTCATCGTCGGCAAGCGCGCGGCTTGAAGCGCGGGACTGGCCATAGACACATCATGCTGAAAGCTGCTGCGCTCATCATCATCGGCGCCCTGGGTGTCGGGAACGCGCAGGCCGAGCAACCTCCGCAGCACTCGCCTACCTCGTTGGTGGAGGGGAGCGGTGAAGTCATGGACATCAAGCCTGGAGCCCTGGCCGTTGGCGCAGGGGCAGCGCCCGATTGCGAGGGAAGGGCCAGGCGGCGAGCGCCGCGAAAGGACTACCCGAACGTGATGGGCATGAGCCTGGCGACGTGGCTCGCATCGAGATAGCCCAGGCGCTCGCGGAGGTGGCGTCGATGGCTATCCGGTGGCGCGCGTCAGGACGAGCACATCCTGTTGCGGTGACGCACCTCCGTCGAAGAACCGCGCTCGCGAAGTACCAGGTGGGTTCATTCCTTGGTGATGCGTAGGTCGTCGTGTGCAACCTGTGGGCAGGCAAAACTTGTTTAGGCGGCCGTCGGCGAGATCGAATTTGCCGTCTCGTCTGGCGCGACTGGTGATCGCGTCTTCGTGGCCGGCGCTTCCTGGCGACTGGGGGCTTCTTCACCTTCAGCTCGACCATCAACCCCGATGTTGCTGCCATGTTCGCCAGCGCATCGATCGCAAAAAAGTTTGCTCTTTCCACGAATCAGATCGGAGATGCGATCGTCTGGCGCGACATGTGGCCGGCCATTGCAGCATTCTTCGGGATGCCGGTGGGCGAATCCCGGCCGATGCACTTGGCCGAAGAGATGCCCAAGCGCGCTGATCAGTGGGAACGAATCGCCGAGCAGCACGGTTTGCGCTTGAACTCGATGCAGGCCATCGTCGGATCGTCGTGGCGCTGCGCCATGCGCTGTCCGACCCGCTCGCGGGTTTCGCTTGGCGCTGCGGCGCCGGCGACGATCCAACAATGGACAGCAGCAACTCGAGGCCAAGAGTCTGCTGGCGCGGCACTTCCGAGGGCGCCTCAGGGCCAGTGGCGAGTAGACTTTGTGGGCGACGAGAATCGCGTTGCCTGGGCACTCGAAACCGTTCCGCAAAGATTTTCTGGCCTGCGCAGATCCTGGCGCTCCGCACCTCGAATTCGCGGATTGTGCGGAACTGATATCGATCTAACTCCTTGATTTCATTGAGATGATCGCGAGACTCTTAATCCGTTGGTCGAGTGTTCGAGTCACTCAGGGCCCACCAAAATAGCTAGCAAAAACAAGCACTTACAGCGATCGCGCTGTAAGTGCTTTTTTGCTTACGGGCCACCGAAAGCAAATCGCAAGCAGCTCCCCAGGAAGGCAGCGTGGCCGATGGAGAAGAGCCCGGTGAAGCCCGCCAGCAGCATCAGCCCCATGCCGACGATGGCGTAGATCAGGACGAAGGTGAGCTGGGCGAGCCAGTACTCGGCGAACAGCCAGGGCGCGGCCAGCAGCAGCAGCAGCACGAGGCTGCCTTCGGAGGGTTGAAGTCGGTCAAGCAGAAGGACGGCACGGTCGTCGTCGAATCGGAGTTCTTCAAGGATTGAAGTGGCAGCCTGGTGGTTCTGTTCGCGCTCAGCGGCCAGAGAACCTGGCCTTGCGCCGATCCACGAAGGACTGGATACCCTCCTTGAAGTCTTCGGTGGCGAAGACCTGTTCCTTGATCGCGGGGATGCATGCGATCGCGGCCTGCTCCCCACCTTCGATGTAGGCCATGGCGGCCTTCTTGGTGGCGCGCAGGCCGATGGGCGCGCATTCGCAGATGGTGGCGGCCAGCTCGCGCGCACGGTCCATGTGCCGGCCGAACGGATGCACCTCCTGCACGAAGCCCAGCTGCAGCGCGCGCTCGGCGCCGAATTCCTCGCAGGTGAACAGCAGGTGCATCGCGTTGCCCCAGCCGGTGCGCGACAGGTAGCGGAAGTGCGCGCCGCCCAGTGGCGCGATGCCGCGCCGTGACTCCAGCTGCTGGAAGCGGGCGGTGTCGGCGGCGATCACGATGTCCTGCGCCAGTGCCATCTCGATGCCCACGGTGTAGGTGATGCCCTGCACCACGGCGATGACTGGTTTGGTGCAGCGCCGCTCCAGCCCGAAGGGATCGACCAGACCCGGCCGGCGGCGGTTCGGCTCGGCGGTGGGGCCGAAGAAGCGCGGCATGTCCAGCCCGGCCGTGGTGTGCTCGCCGGCGGAGCAGAAGATGGCGACCCAGAGCTCGTCGTTGTCCTCGAAGGTGGTCATGAACTCGGCCACCTGGTCGAGCATGGCCGGGGTGTAGGCGTTCTTCTTCGCGGTGTTGTCGACGGTGATCGTGCAGACATGGCCGTCGATGTCCATCGTCACGCGGCCGGTGTCGGAAGTGCCCATGTTGCGTTCCTTTGCTGGTGGAGATCAATGTGCGACTGCAGGTGCCGGCAGCACCGTGTTCAGCACCGCATCGGCCGGCGCTGCATGCAGCCGCACCGGCACATGCTTGTGGTGCGGCGTGTCGGCCACGCGGTCGCGTGCCGCGCCGTCGGTCAGCCAGTTGATCGGCGGGCCGACCACCTGCCGTATGCCGTCGGCCGCCGGATGCCGCTGGCCATAGCCGTGGGGCAGGGCGACATGGCCGCGGCGCATCGAGTCGGTAGCCTTGGCGCGCACCACCATGCGGGCGCGGGCGGTTTCCACCATCACGGCGCCGCGGTCGGCCACGCCCAGCGCGGTCAGATCGTCGGGGTGGATGTACAGCGCGCCATCGGGGTCGCTGGTGCGGGTGCCGGGGTCGCGCAGGATCTGGTTGGCGTTGTTCAGCCGCCGCTGGCCGGCCGACAGCACGAACGGCCATGCCGGATCCGGGCCGGCCGACTTGGGGTCGAGTGTGCGCAGCCAGTCGAGCATCTGCGGCACGGCCAGGTGCAGCTTGCGGTCGGCATGCTCGATGAAGTCCCACGACGAGGTGTGCACCGAGAAGGCCGCGCCCGACCGTGCGCCGACGACGGTGCGGAACAGCCGTTCGCCCAGCGCCGGGCCGTCGTCGGGCAGCGCATCGGCTGCGTCGACATCGGCACCGGCCTGCAGCGCCTGGCGCACCGCCTGTGGCCGCGTCCGCGCCAGGCGGTGGCAGGCCTGCCACAGCGGTGCGGCCGCCGCAGTGCCGTCGGGCAGCGTGCGGCCCAGGGTCTCGTACAGCACCTGGCTGCCCAGCTTGCCGACGTTCCGGTCGGCCGCGGCAGCGTCGGCGAATGCGGCGCCAAAACGGGCTGGATCACGGGCCGCCTCGCGCAGCGCGTCCAGCACCGCCTCGTCCGGCATCAGGCCCATCGCGCGGCCCAGCCGGCCGTAGATCTCGGGCTCCGGCAGCGTGCCCGGCAGCGGCGGCAGCACCGGCGCGCGGACGTGGAAGTAGTTGGTCGGCAATTCGAAGTTGAAGAGGGTGAACTCGCACTTTTCGTAGGTGGACGAGGCCGGCAGCACGTAGTCGGCCTGTGCAGCGGTCTCGGTGTAGGCCACGTCGACCACCACCATCAGGTCCAGCGCGGCCATCGCCTGCAGCACGCGAGCGGTGTCGGCGGCGGTGTTCACCGGGTTGGCGCTGTCCACCCACAGCACACGCAGGCGGTCGGGGTGCTCGCTGAGCACCGCATCGGGGAACACATTGGGCGACAGCAGGCCGCAGATCACCTCGGCCTGGGTGGCGAAGTGGCGCGCGCCCGGGGTGTTGCCCCAAAGCGGCGCCAGCCAGCTGTGCAGGCCGTGCGTGCCGGGGCGGCTGAAGTGGCCGGTCATCAGGTACAGCAACTTCTCCAGGTAGGAGTTGAGCGTCGAGTTCAGCCCCTGCTGGATGCCCAGTTCCACCCGCACCACCATGGCCTTGGCGTCGAGCACCAGGTGCACCAACTGCGCGAAGTCGTCGGCGCCGACGTCGGCCGCCGCCAGCCACTCGGCCACGGGCACCTCGGCCAGCACGGCCTTGACCTCGTCCGCGCCCACCGCATGTGCGGCCAGGAAGGCCTCGTCGAAGGCATTGCGGCGCATCAGCTCGGCCAGCAGCGCGCCCAGCAGGAACGCATCGGTGCCCGGGCGCAGGGCGATGTGCAGGTCGGCCGCATCGGCCGTCTCGGTGCGCCGGGGGTCGACCACGATCAGCTTGCGCTGCGGGTCCTTGCGCAGGCCGTTGAGCTGGTCGCGCGCGTTCGTGAAGCCGTGCGCCAGCCGCGGGTTGGCGCCAAGCACCAGCAGCAAATCGCAGTGGTGGATGTCCTCGGCGGTGTGGCACATCTGCGAGCCGAAGATGTGGCCGTTCAGCCAGAAGTCGCCGGTCTTCTCCTGCGACAGCGCGTTGAACACCGTGCGGGAGCCCAGCGCCCGCAGGAAGCTGAAGGCAAAGCTGCCGCCGGCATGGTTGCCCTGGCCACCACCGCCGAATGCCGCCACACACTGGCCGCCATGGCGGGACACCACCGCGCCCAGGCGCTCGGCGATCTCGCGGATCGCGGTGTCCCAGTCGATCGCCTCGTGGCTGCCGTCGGCACGCCGGCGCAGCGGCGTGGTCAAGCGGTCGCGGTGGTGCACGTAGCTGGGGATGGCCTGGGCCTTGTTGCACAGGTAGCCCTGCGAGCGCGGGTTGTCGGCGTCGCCGCGCACCTTGACGATGCGCTGGCCTGCGTCGTCGCCGCTGACGCCGAGTTCGACCCCGCAGTTGATGTAGCAGAGGTTGCAGGCCGACTTGTGCCAGGTGAGCGGGGCCGCCGCACTCACTGGGGACCCTTCGTGCTGCGCACTCCGGGATTCGCTCTTGGGGCGGCCCGGCGAGCTCATGACGCCGCCCCGGCGAGGATGGCCTCCTCCACGTCGCCCAGCCGGTCCTTGCCGAACCACAGCTCGCGGCCGATCAGGAAGCTGGGCGAGCCGAAGGCGCCGTGGTCGTGCGCCGACTGGGTGTTGGCCAGCAGCGTGGCCTTCACCTCCGGGTCCTGCGACAGGGCCAGGATCGCCTGGCTGTCCAGGCCGCCGGCGTCCAGCGTGGCGGTGAGGGTGGGCAGGTCGTCCATGTTCCGGCCGTCCTCCCACATCGCCGCATACACCACATCAACATAGGCCGGCAGGCAGCCGAACTTCTGCGCGGCACAAGCGCCGCGCATGATCTTCAGCGTGTTGACCGGGAAGTGCGGGTTGAAGCGGTACTTCGACAGGCCGTGCCGGGCGACGAAGCGGGTGATCTCCATGCGGTCGTAGGCCTGCTTGTTGGGGATGCCGGCAAACGCCTCGCCAGGCGACCGGTTGTTGGACAGCTTGAACAGCCCGCCCAGCAGGATCGGCACGTACTCGAACACGGCGCCAGTGCGGGCCTCGATGGCCGGGATCACCTTGTGGCACAGGTAGGCATTGGGGCTGCCGAAGTCGAACAGGAACTTGACATGGACGGGCGGCATCGCGGTGCTCCGGGTGGGGTGGCGGGGGGCAGGGCGCAGGGGAAGGGTGGGGCCGGCGCGGCTCACCAGCTCTCCATCCACGGTCGCAGCTCGGTCTCGTGCGACCAGGCGTCGCGCGGCTGCCGGTGGATCTGCCAATACGCCTCGGCGATGCTGTCGGGGCTGAGGATGCCCTGCCGGTCCTTCTTGGCGTAGCTCTCGGGGAAGTTGGTGCGGATCCACTCGGTGTCGATCGAACCGTCGATCACGGTGTGTGCGACGTGGATGTTCTTCGGCCACAGCTCGCGCGCCATGCTCTGCGCCAGCGCCCGCAGCGCGTGCTTGGCGCCGGCGAAGGCGGCGAAGCCCTCGCGCCCGCGCACGCTGGCGGTGGCGCCGGTGAAGATGATGGTGCCGCGGCCGCGCGGCAGCATCACCTTGGCCGTCTCGCGCCCCATCAGGAAGCCGCTGAAGCAGGCCATCTCCCACACCTTGTGGTAGACGCGGGCGGTGGTCTCGGTGATGCTGAAGCGCACGTTGGCGCCGATGTTGAACACCGCCACCTCGATCGGCGCGATGTCGCGCTCGATGGTCTCGACCAGCGACACCATCGCCTCTTCCTTGCGCGCGTCGCTGCCGAAGGCATGGGCCTCGCCGCCGTCGGCGCGGATCTGCTCGACCAGCGGCTGCAGCTTGTCGGCGGTGCGCCGGGTGACGCAGGCGATGTAGCCCTCGCGCGCAAAACGGCGGGCGATGGCGCCGCCGGTGGCGTCGCCGGCACCGATGACGAGGATGGCTTTTCGGTCGGACATGGTGGGTGCTTTCACTGTGGGGGCGCGTCGGCGCCGGGGGGCACCGCCTGCTGCGCCATGGTCTTCATCACGCCCTTGAGCAGCTTGCCGGTGGGCGCGGCGGGCAGGGTGGCCAGGAAACGGATCTCGCCGGGGATCTTGTAGGGCGCCAGATGGTCGCGCAGGTGGGCACGCAGCGCGGCGCCGTCGAGCGACGAACCAGCCGCGCGCTCGACGAAGGCCACGACCTCCTCATTGCTGTCGACCGTGCGGCCGACCACCGCCGACTGCACCACCTCGGGGTGGGCGTTGATGGCCTGCTCCACCTCGACCGGGTAGACGTTCAGGCCCGAGCGGATGATCAGTTCCTTGCTGCGACCGGCGACGGTCAGCGCGCCGTCGGGCTCGGTGCGCACCATGTCGCCGGTGTTGAACCAGCCGTCGGCATCGATCACCTGGGCCGTGAGGTCCGGGCTGCGGTAGTAGCCCTTCATCAGCCCCGGGCTGCGCACCCAGAGCTCGCCCACCTCGCCAGGCGGCACGGCCACACCCCCGGGGCCGACGATGCGCACCTCGACACCGGGGATCGGCTGGCCGACGGCGCAGTCGCTGCGCCGTTCCCCGGTGCGCGTCTGCGCGACCGTGGGTGCACATTCGGTCAGGCCATAGCCGTTGTCCAGCGGCAGGCCGAAGGCGGCCTCGGCCTCCTGCTTGAGCGACGGCGTCATCGGCGAGCCGGCCACCGTCATCAGCCGCAGGCGCGGCGCGGTCAGCGGCGTGCCGGTCTCGCGCGACCAGTCCAGCATCTTGGCCATCATCGCGGGCACGCCGGTGAACACGGTGACCCCTTCGTCGCGCAGCATGCGGGCGGTCTCGGCCGGTGTGAAGCGCGGCGCCAAGGCCAGGGCCGCACCGCCGCACAGGTTGCCCATGAACTGCGCCGTCAGGCCGACGATGTGGGCCATCGGCAGCACGCCGTAGCTCAGGTCGCCGGGGTGCAGGCCGCGCATGCGCGCTGCGCTGGTGGCGGTGAACAGCATGTTGGCGTGGGTCAGCATCACGCCCTTGGGGGCGCCCGAGGTGCCGGAGGTGTAGAGCACGCAGCCCACCTGCTCGCGCGGGTCGGCAAAGCAGGGCTCCGACACGGTGGTCTCGTTCAGCGCACCCACTGGCAGGTCGCCCAGGCCTGGCCAGGGCTGGCTGCGGGCGCCGTGGCGCTCGGCGTGGCGGGCGGCCTCGGGCGATACATGCGGCGTGTACAGCACCCGGCGCGGCTGGGCATGGTCGACGAACAGGTCGATCTCGCGGTCGGACAGCCGGGCGTTGGCCACCACGGTCCAGATGTCCATGCGGCTGGCGGCCAGCACCAGCACGCACAGCGCCACGCAGTTCTCGCCCACCACCAGCAGCCGGTCGCCCGGGCGCAGCCCCAGCCCTTCCAGGTGCGCCTGTGCCGTGCGCGCCGCGGTATCGAGCTGGACGTAACTCAGCGACAGGTGGGCATCGCGCACCGCCGGTGCGTCGGGCGTGTCGGCTACCCAGGGCGCCATGAGCTGGTGGATGCGGGTGAGCGCGTGCTGGGGGTCAGGGGCCATGGTGTCTCCAGGTGCCGGGCGGCCGGCGTCCATGCCGTTGGCTGGACGTCTTGATCGAGGATGACGATCGTCATTCTTCAGGATGACGAGTATCATCGTCCAGTATGACGACTACAATTCAGACGGTCAACACGCGGGAAACCACCATGGGACATTCACAAGCCGACAAGGCGCAGAGCCGCGAGCGCATCCTGCGCAAGGCGGCCGATGCCGTGCGCGATACCGGCCTGGAGTCAGTCAGCGTCAGCAAACTGATGCGCAGCGTGGATCTGACGCATGGCGGCTTCTACAACCACTTCGGATCCCGGTCCGACCTGCTGGCGCAGGCGTTGGAGCGGGCGCTGGTCGAAGGCGCCAAGACGGCCACCGCCAGCATGAAGCCTGGTGATGCGCCGCGCAGCTATGAGACGCGGGTGAAGGGCTACGTCAGCCGCGCGCACCGGGATGCACGCACCAGCGGCTGTGCGATCGCCGCGCTGGCATCGGATGTGTCGCGCGCCGACGAAGCGTCGCGGGCCGTCATGTCGGCGCACCTCGATGATTTCGTCGGGGAACTCACCCAGTCCCTGCACACCCAGGACGAGGGCGACGCCATGCTGGCGGTGAGCGCGATGGTCGGCGCCGTGCTGCTGGCACGGGTGCAGACCGATCAGAAGAAGTCAGACGCGTTGCTGAAGTCGGTGCGTGACCGCCTGCTGGCGCTGAATCGCACCGACCCGGCCTGAAGCCGCACTGTCCACCTCCGCGGCACGGCAACCGAACGGCAACAGCAGGGAATCGCGACATGGCTTCGACCGACCAGCAAGGCTCTGCGGCTTCAGCGCCCGAGGTGGCACTGATCGTCGGCGGCGGCCCCGGCATCAGCGCCAGTTGCGCCAGGCTGTTCGCGCAAAGCGGCATGGCCGTGGCCATCGCGGCCCGCAACCCCGACAAGCCGGCGCTGCAGTCGCTGGCGCAGTCGCACGGCGTGCGGCCCTGTGCCTGCGATGCGGCCGACGCGGCCAGCGTGGCGTCGCTGTTCGCGCAGGTGACGCGCGATCTCGGCGCACCCCGCCTCGTGGTGCACAACATCGACGGCCGGGTGCCAGGCATTTTCCGCAAGGGCATCGCCGAGGCCGACCCCGCCCTGGCGCTGGACACGCTGCGCAACGCGGCGTTCAGCGCCTTCCTGGTCGGCCGGCAGGCTGCGCGGCTGATGCAGGCGAATACGCCGGATGCCAACGGCGCGAAGGGCACGATCGTCTTCACCAACGCCAGTGCGGCGCTGAAGGGCTTCCCGGCCAGCGCTGCCTTCGCGATGGCCTGCCAGGCCAAGACCGGCCTGGCGCAGAGCATGGCGCGGGAACTGATGCCACAGGGCATCCATGTGGTGAACGTGCCAATCGATGCCGCGGTGGGCTGGCGTCAGGAAGACGGCAGCCGTGCACACCGGCTGGCGGGCACGACCACCGATGACAACATGGCCGACCCGGACCATATCGCCGAGATGTATCTGCAACTGCACCGCCAGCATCGGTCGACCTGGGCCTTCGAGGTGGTGCTGCGGCCGTGGAACGAGAAGTGGTGAGCGGCTGCCGGCTGCGGCACGTGCAGGCACAGGCACTGGCGGATGGCGCATGAGGGCCGCGGCAGTTCCACCGCCGCCGTTGTCGGGTCGAGCCCCAGCGCCATCGCTGCTGACGGCACCGATCCTGCCGGCCCTGCTGCGCTTTGCGCTGCCCAACATGGCTGCGATGCTGGCCACCGCGCTGGCGACCGTGGCCGAGACGGCCTATGTCGGCAGTTTCGGCGTGCCCTCGCTGGCCGGCATGGCCCTGGTGTTCCCGATGGTCATGCTGCAGATGATGCTCTCCGGCGGCGCGATGGGCGGCGGCGTGGCTGCGGCGATCAGCCGGGCGCTGGGGGCCGGCGCGCTGGAACGTGCCAACGCCCTGGCGGTGCATGCGCTGTGGATCGGGCTGGCCGCTGGTGGGGTGAACGGTCTGCTGATGCTGGTCTGGGGGCCGGCGATCTATGGCGGCCTGGGCGGCCGCGGCGAGGCGCTGGCGCAGGCCGTCGCCTATTCCAACGTGGCGTTCTGCGGCTCCCTCGGCGTCTGGTTGATGAACACCTTCGCCTCGGTGCTGCGTGGCGCCGGGAACATGCTGGTGCCGTCGGCGACCTTCCTGCTGGTCTCGCTGGCACAGGTGGTCATCGGCGGGGCGCTGGGCCTGGGCTGGGGGCCGTGTCCCCGGCTTGGCATGCCCGGCGTGGCCGCTGGGCAGGTCATCGCCTTCACGGCCGGTGCCGCTTTTCTGTTCTGGTATCTGCGCAGCGGCCGGTCCCAGGTCAGCCTGGCGGTTCGCGCCACGTCGCTGCAGCGGGGCTTGCTGGCCGACATCCTGAAGGTGGGGGCGCTGGCTTGCATCTCGCCCCTGCAGACGGTGTTGACGGTGCTCATCCTGACACGCTTGGTGGCGCAGTTCGGTGCGACGGCACTGGCGGGCTACGGCATCGGCGCGCGGCTCGAGTTCCTCCTGATCCCGATCAGCTTTGCCATTGGCGTGGCGTCGGTGCCGCTGGTGGGCATGGCCATCGGCGCGGGCATGGTGGCCCGCGCCAAGCGCGTGGCCTGGATCGCGGCGCTGCTGGCCACCGCCACGTTGGGCCTGTTGGGCGGGGTCGTGGCCATCGCACCAGGTCTGTGGGTGGGGCTGTTCACGCGCGACCCCGCGGTACAAGCATCGGCTGGGCTCTACTTCCACTGGGCCGGGCCGGTGTACGGCTTGTTCGGGCTGGGCCTGAGCCTGTACTTCTCGGCGCTGGGCGCGGGAAAGGTCGGTGGCCTGGTGCTGGCCGGCAGCTTGCGCCTGCTGGTCGTGGCGATCGGTGGCTGGACGCTGCTGCAGACATCGACCGAGCCTTGGACGGTCTTCGCGCTGGTCGCGCTCGGCATGGCCGTGTTCGGGTTGGCAGCAGCGCTTGCCGTTCGCGTCACGCGATGGGGTGACGAGGGGCTGTCGACAACCCGGTGATGGGCCTGGTTTGTCTTGCCGTTGAAGATGTATGGTGAGCATCATGCGAGAAGAAAAATCCAACGCCAAAACCGCTGCCAAAGAGGCGTCGCACGAGCGCATCGTGGCGGTTGCCGCACGCGCGATCCGCAAGAGCGGCTACGACGGGACCGGTGTCGCCGACATCATGAAGCAGGCCGGCCTCACCCATGGGGCGTTCTACGCCCACTTCGCGTCACGTGATGCGATGCCGGCCGAAGCCGCGGATCGTGCGGGTGCGGAATAGGTGGCGCGCTCGTCACCGTGGCCGCGATGGTCGGGGCCGTCGTGCTGGCCCGCGCCGTCGATGAGCCGGGCCTGTCGGACGCCCTCTGCCAGGCCGCACGGGCCCACCTCGTTCCCCAGCAGGACTGACTCACACCATCGTCCATCGCATTCGCCAAAACGTATGATTAACATCATTTCAATTGGACTTCACAGGTCGATGGATCGTGTGTTCAACGAGGAACCGACGTGAAAGCCTTCGTGCTCGACCGATACGGCAAGCAGCGCGCGCTGCAACTGACCGACGTACCCGTACCCGAATTGCGCGATGACGAGGTGCCGGTGGAAGTGCACGCTGCTGGCGTGAACCTGCTCGACGCCAAGATCAGGAACGGCGAGTTCAAGCTCATCCTGCGTTATGGCATGCCACTCGTTCTCGGCCACGACGTGGCCGGCGTGGTGGTGAAGCTGGGCCGCCAGGCGAAGCAGTTCAAGGTCGGCGATGAGGTCTATGCACGGGCTGATGATTTCCGCATCGGCACGTTTGCCAAGTTCATCCCGGTCAAGGAGTCTTCCCTGGCGCTCAAGCCGAAGGCGCTGAGCATGGCAGAGGCTGCTTCGCTGCCGCTGGTGGGCTTGACGGCTTGGCAGGCGCTGGTGGAAGTGGCCGCCCTGAAGAGAGGGCAGAGTGTCTTCATCCAGGCCGGCTCGGGCGGCGTGGGGGCCTTTGCCATCCAGCTGGCCCCCAGACCCCATTGACCGACAGTCCTGCGGATTCTGCCCTTGCAGCAGCCGTGAGCTTCTTGCCCCCCACTTCAAGGAAACCCTCATGAAAATCGAAAACGCCGTCGTCCTTGTCACCGGCGCCAATCGCGGCATCGGCCTGGCCTTCTGCCGCGCCTTGTTGGCCCGCGGCGCTCGCAAGGTGTACGCCGGTGCGCGAGACCCTGCCAGCGTGACCCTTGCGGGTGTGCATGCGCTGCGGCTGGATGTGAACCAGCCGGCCGAGGTGCAGGCGGCCGTCCAGCAGGCGGCGGATGTGACGCTGCTGATCAACAACGCGGGCATCGCGCAGCCGGGCGGCTTTCTGGCGGCCGACGGCGAAGACACTGCGCGGCGCCTGTTCGAGACGAACTTCTTCGCCATGCTGCGCATGAGCCAGGCCTTCGCCCCCGTGCTCAAGGACAACGGTGGCGGTGGCCTGCTCAATGTGTTGTCGGTCGCCTCCTGGGTGAACGGCGGCGAACTGGCCGCCTACTCGGCCAGCAAGGCCGCCGCGTGGTCGCTGACCAATGCCCTGCGCCACGAGTTGGCGGCGCAACGCACGCAGGTCCTGGGCTTGCACATGGCCTACGTCGACACCGACCTCACGAGGGGCTTCGACGTTCCGAAATCGAGCCCCGAGGACATCGTCAGCCGCGCACTCGACGGACTGGAAGCCGGTCAGCACGAAGTGTTGGCCGATGCGTTCACGCAGCAGGTCAAGCAGGGGATGACCGCGCCCACGCCCAGCTACCTGCCGCAGCCGGCCTGACCTACGCGGCCAGGCCAAGGCTTGGCCCCGCACCGCCTGCCGCCTCCCAACGATCTCCAACCACCTCAAGGACGACCCATGCTCTTCGAACCCTTCCCGCTGCGCAAGGTTCAGCTGGCCAACCGCCTCGTCATGTCGCCGTTGACGCGCAGCCGTGCTGTCCACGACAACACCGCCAATGCGCTGATGGCCACCTACTACGCGCAACGCGCCGGCGCGGGCCTGATCATCACCGAGGGCACGTCGCCATCACCCAACGGCCTGGGCTATGCCCGCATTCCGGGCCTCTTCAACACGCAGCATGTCTCCGGCTGGAAGCTGGTGACGGATGCCGTGCACGCCAAGGGTGGCCGGATCGTGGTGCAACTCATGCACACCGGCCGCGTCAGCCACCAGGCCAACCTGCCGGCCGGCGCCGAAGTGCTCGGGCCATCGGCGGAGCCCTGCCCGGGCGAGATGTGGACCGACGTGCAAGGCAGCCAGCCGCACACGGCGCCGCGCGCCATGACGGTCGCGGACATCGCGACCACCATCGACGAGTACGTGCAGGCGGCCCGCCTGGCCATGGAAGCCGGCTTCGACGGCGTCGAACTGCACGCCGCCAACGGCTATCTGCTGGAACAGTTCCTGAACGCCAACATCAATCGCCGCGTCGACGGCTACGGTGGCACGCCCGAGGGACGCAACCGGCTGGTTCTGGAGGTTGCGGCCGCGGCCGCCCGGGCCATCGGCGCGGACCGCGTCGGCATCCGGCTGTCGCCCCATGGCGTGTTCAACGGCGCCGGCGCATTCCCTGGAGTCGATGAGCAGTATCTGGCGCTGGCCAAGGAACTGTCCGCACTCGGCCTGATGTACGCCCATGTGCTGGACCATTCGGCACTCGGTGCACCGGTCGTTCCGGATGGCCTGAAAGCCGGTCTGCGCGCTGCGTTCGAAGGGCCGTTCATCCTGGCCGGCGGCTTCGTCGACAAGGCGCAGGCCGAGCAAGCGCTGACCAGCGGCCGCGCCGACCTGATCGCGATGGGCCGACCGTTCCTCGCCAACCCGGACCTCGTGAAGCGGCTGCGCCAGGGGTCGCCGCTGAATGCGGTGGACCCGCAGACCTTCTACACGCCCGGGGAGAAGGGCTACACCGACTACCCGGCGCTTCACGCCTGACCCTTTGCTGGCCTCGATTGGCAAGGGAGCGACACCATGGCAGACGTTCAAGATGTGCACGCTCAACTGCGCGCCATCAACCAGTCCGCCGCCTTCAACCGCTGGTGCGGGTTGGAGGTGCGAACTCTTTGCTGTTGCGTCGCAAGAAGAAAAGCTGATCGCCACCGGCGAAACCTTGCAGAGCGTCTTCAAGGCAGCAGCCTAGCAATGTGAAGGCTAGCCTTGCCACTGCCTTTCGAGTGGGCCAATCGAACCGCCTGCGGCGTCGATCCGGTCCACGTCTGGAACGCCCGCACGAAGGAGTTGGGACCCTCGAAGCCGAGCAGGAAAGATATCTCCGTGCCGGACAGCGACGAGTGGCGCAGGTAGTGGTGCGCCAATGAATTGCGCAGGGTGTCGAGCGTCTGCTGGACGCTGCTGCCCTCCTCTTGCAACCTGCGCTGCAGCGTGCGCGTGCTGACGCCGAGTTTTTTGCACACGGCCGGCATGGACACTTCGCCGGCGGGCAAAGCCTCAAGCAGCGCACTGCGCAGGCGTTCGACGGTGCTGGCGTTTTTCTCCAGGTCGGCCAGGCGCTGGCGCAGGGCCGGTTCGAAGAACTTCCACATGCCATGGTTCGCCGTGAGGAACGGGCGCTGCGTGTCTTCCGCCGCGAACACCACGGTGGGCACGGCCAAGTCTTCCACCGGGACGCCAAACCAGGTGGCGTAGGCGTCCGCATCACGGGCCGACAGATCCGGTGCAGGCCACCCTACGCGCAGCGGGTGCACCGGGCTGCGCGTGGCCAGGCGCGCAAGCTGCACGAAGAAGACCAGCTTGAACGCCATGAGCACGCGCGGCGGAGTCAGCCCGCGGTCGAGGAACTCCAGCGCGGCCGTGGTGCCGCGTGCAGTGTGCTCAAGCTTCAGCGCCACCGGCCCGCTCTTGTATTTGGCGAGGCGGGCCAGCGCACCGTTCATGTCTTCGCTGCACAAGGCGACAAAGAGTTCCGGATTGAACCAGTCGGTCGACATCTTCCGCGCAAAGCGCAAAGCGCAAAGGCGCCGGACCGTCCGCTTGCCCGGCCTCCTCATCGATGGCTTCCCACAGCCGGAAGTAGCTTGCGGAATCGAGCCGGACACTGTCCCTTGCGAACAAGTCGCCGGGCAACTTCGCGCGGCGCAGCACATTGGCGCCGTTCACCCCGGCGTCTTGCAGCAGCACCTTCCAAGCGGGCCAGACCGAGAAGGTACGGGCCTGGGCAAGGCGATCGTTGGGAGCAGTCAGGTCGTCGGTACGCGCGGATTGCATGCGTCAAGTCTAGTTCGCGCATCGCGCCAGGGCATTGGCTGATCGCGCCACACAGGTGGGGCCCGTTGGCGCGTTTGGCCCCCACTATGGCGCCATCGGTGCGTGCACGCAGGCGACTCCGTCGAAACAATGGCGTCTTTGCACCGACAGAGCAAGCGACATGAAGCTGACCGTCAACGGAAAGTCCCACGCAATCGACGTCGAGCCCGAGATGCCCCTGCTGTGGGTGCTGCGCGATGAACTGAACCTGCCTGGCACCAAGTTCGGCTGCGGCATGGCGCAGTGCGGCGCGTGCACCGTGCATGTGGACGGTACCGCGGTGCGCTCGTGCGTGACGCCGGTGGGCTCCGTCAGCGGTGCCGTCATCACGGTCGAGGGCCTGGGCACGCCGGCCAGCTTGCACGCCGTGCAGGCGGCCTGGGTCGAGCACCAGGTTGCCCAGTGCGGCTACTGCCAGTCGGGCCAGATCATGAGTGCGGCCGCCCTGCTGCAGAAGAACCCAGCGCCCAGCGACGCCGACATCGATGAAGCCATGTCGGGCAACCTCTGCCGCTGCGGTGCCTATCCGCGCATCCGTGCGGCCATCCACGACGCTGGCAAGCGCATTCGGGGAGTCTCGGCATGAGCAAGCTCGCAACCATCGCTCGCCGCACCTTCCTGATCGGCTCGGCCGCCGTCGTCGGTGGCGTGGCCTTCGGCGTCTACAAGGTCAGGCAGGCGGCGCCCAATCCGCTGCTGGGCGACCTGCCGCAAGGTGCCACCGCACTCACGCCCTACGTGCGCATCGATGGCCAGGGCGTGACGCTGATCACCCCGCGCGCCGAGATGGGCCAAGGCATCCACACCACGCTGGCGGCGCTGGTGGCCGAGGAACTGGATGTGGCGTGGGACAGCATCCGCGTCGAGCACGGCCCGCCGGGCGCGGCCTACTACAACCGGGCCCTGATAAAACACAACGTCCCCTTCGCTGACCTGGACCATGGCCAGGCGGCCGAAGCCATGCGCGGCGCCATGGGCGTGATGGCCAAGCTGGTCCCCTTGCAGATCACCGGCGGCTCCTCCAGCGTGGCCGACCTGTTCGACCGGATGCGTGTCGCCGGCGCGGCTGCGCGGATCGCGCTGGTGGCGGCCGCGGCGCAGAA
>NZ_DATILJ010000256.1:0-15990 GCF_035476535.1 Aquabacterium sp. | reverse complement strand
TCGGAGTCCACCAGTAGCCGCGCTTCTGCCATGTTATCCGACAGGTCCAGCTGCCACGGCCGTGCGGTGGCGCCGCCGCTGGCCAGGGCCACCGGCAGCGTGCGCACGCGGCGCACGTGCGGGAGGGGCATGGTGCGGCGGATGAGCGGGCCGCGGGGGCCGGGACGGCGATTCTCAGGCAGGGTTGGAGACGCCCGCCGCGACATGCCCGGCCGGGACGTGCGAGGCGGCGCTGTCGACATGTCGGGTCTGATCGTCGAAGAAGAAGTCGGGCTCGAATTCGCGCAGGAACTCGCCCTTGGGCAGGCCGCCGAGGAACATCGCCTCGTCGACCTCGATGTGCCAGTCCATCAGCGTGCGGATCGCGCGTTCATGCGCCGGCGCGCTGCGCGCGGTGACCAGCGCGGTGCGGATGCGCATGCCGGCCGGATCGGCCGCGCGCTGCAGCTGCTGCAGCGCCAGCAGCAGCGGCTTGAACGGCCCGGCGGCCAGTGGCGTGCCGGCTTGGCGGACCTCATGCTGCTGGAAGGCGTCGAGCCCGTCGCGCTGGTAGACGCGCTCGGCTTCGTCGGAGAACAGCACCGCGTCGCCGTCGAAGGCGATGCGCACCTCGCGCGGGTGCGCGCTGGAGGCCCGGGCGCTGTGCGGCAGCACGCGCGCCGCGGGCACACCGGCGTCCAGCGCCGAGCGCACATCGGCCTCGTTGGCCGACAGGAACAGCTGCGCCGCCAGCGGCCGCAGGTAACGCCATGGCGATGCGCCGCGCGTGAACACGCCGCGCTCGATGGCCAGCCCGTAGTGCTGGCAGGAGCGGAACACACGCAGCCCCGACACCGGGTCGTTGCGCGACAGGATCACCACTTCCACCTGCTGCGGCCCGCCGGTGTTGAAGGCCAGCAGCTTGTTCACCAGCGAGAAGGCCACGCCCGGCCGCGCCGGCTGGTCCAGCCGCTGCAGTTGCAGCTGCATGTAGGCATGGTCGTCGCTGGCTTCGAACAGCCGGTTCTCTTCTTCGAAGTCGAACAGGGCCCGCGACGAGAGGGCGATCACCAAGCGGTCGGCAAGCGAAGCGGGCATGGCCGGCATGATAGGCGGCGACCCGGGGGCGCCGGCCAGCGCCGGCGTGTCGGGGCTACTGCACGAAGCCGATCGGCGAGCGCTTGCCGTGCGCTTCGGGCAGGTCGCGCAACTCCACCGCATCGCGGCCATCGAGCCGCGCGTTGCCGAAAGCCGTCATCCAGGCGCGGCGCATCTCGCGCGGTGCCATCTCGGCCAGGCGTTCGAGCACGGCTTCGCCGGGCTCGGGCGCAAAGCGGCGGCCCCAGTCATGCTGGCCGCGGATGCCGCTGTACAGGCGCAAGGCAATGGTGCGCGCCGCATCGCGGTCGGGCATCTGCACCTCGTAGACGTTCACGCGGTTCAGGATCGGTTCGGGAATCGCCCGTTCGTCGTTCGCGGTGGCGACCCAGATCACCTGGCTCGCGTCCACCGCGACTTCGGCGAACTCGTCGATGAAGCTGCGCGCCGTGTCGTGCTCGAGCAAGCTGTACAGCGCGCCCAGCGGGTCGTAGGCATGTTCGCCGCGGGCCTTGTCGATCTCGTCGACAACCATCACCGGGTTGGCGTACTGGCCGTCGACCAGGGTCTCGAACACCTTGCCCGGGCGCGCGCCCTTCCATTGCGAGGACGCGCCGGAGAGCACCCAGCCCGCAGTGAGCGAGCTCATCGAGACGAAGCCCATGCCGGTGCCCAGCAGCTGTGCCACTTCGCGCGCAAAGTGTGTCTTGCCGACGCCGGGCGGGCCGAGCAACAGCATTGGCGTGATTTCCAGCGCGTCCCGGCTGTCGTGGCACAGCGCCAACTGACGCCGGATGTCGTCGAGTGCGTCGTGGAAATTCGGCAGCTCGTCGTACAGATGCTCCATCGCCGGCAGGCCCGAGGGTTTGACCTGGAAGCGCTCGGAGCCCTTCTCGAGCATGCGCTCGTAGGTGCTGCGCAGGCTCTCGTGCTCCTTGGGCGGCAGCTTGGTCAGCCGCCGTTCCACCTCGTCGCAGCGGTAGACATGCCGCATGTTGGCGATCGGGATGCCGCCGCGTCGGGCAACGGGCACGAGATCGGTCGAAACCGAGTCGGGGGTCGGAGTGGCCATGTGCTTGCTCCCACAAAGTCCAGCGATTCCATTGCAGCAGACCCTGCGCCGGACGACCCAACGAATAGCGTGACGAACTCGCCGCAGTTGCTGAACTCATCGTAGCAATTCCCGCGCCCGCCGCTACAAACGAAACGCAGGCTTCACCTGCGCGAAGGGGCTCTGAAACCTTGCGCACGCACAGTCCTCTCATGCCACGGGGCCCCGCCCCATGCACCAACGCAGAGGAGCCCGCCATGTCGTTCACGCAGATCTTCCCGACCGCCACGCCGCACGCCGCATGCGCCGAGCGGGCCGATGACGAGCTGTTCAGCCTGCCCGACTGGCTCTACCGCAGCGAAGCCTTCGCCGAAGACCTGCCCGGCGGCGCACCGCTGGCCGCGGTCGCGGTGGCACAGTCGCCGCGCCGTGTGCGGCTGTCGTCCGGCGCGCTGTACCTGGCGACCTTGGCGCTGGCTGTTGCCTCCAGCGTGCCGACGGCCTTGCTGGTGGCCTGAAACATTTGAAACCTGCGGCCAGCCCGGCCGCAGCCGCACTGAAACCCACACCTACCACCATCGCCGCCATGCATGCTGCAATCTTCCCAGCCAGCGCCCCGGTTGCCACCCATGGCGGCAGCTATCCTCTTCCGCGGCCGATGCCGGTTCCAGGAATCCGTTCGATGACACAGGCCGAATCCGATACCGCGCCCCGTCTGCTGGTGGTCGACGACGAGTCCGAACTCTGCGCATTGCTGGCGGAATACTTCGGCCGACACGGCTTCATCGTGCGCACCGCGCCCGATGCCGCGGTGGCCCGTCGCATGGTCGCTGAAGCGCTGCCCGACCTGGCCATCCTCGATGTCAACATGCCCGGCGAAAACGGCTTGTCGCTGGCCCGCTGGCTGCGCGACACCCACCCGCGGGTCGGCCTGGTGATGCTGACCACTGCCGGCGAAGCGGTGGACCGCATCGTCGGCCTCGAACTCGGTGCTGACGACTACCTGCCCAAGCCCTTTGAAACCCGCGAACTGCTGGCCCGCGCCCGCGCGCTGCTGCGCCGCATGGGCAGCAGCAGCGCGGTGCCGGCCGCCGCTGCCGCCGCCGAGGCCGGCCCTAGCGCCACCGCGCCGGCCGAAGGCAAGCGCATTCCCTTCGGCAGCTGCCTGCTGGACATCGATGAGCGCCGGCTGATCGGCGCCGACGGCGTCGAGGTGCCGATCACCGCCGCCGAGTTCGATCTGCTGGCGCTGTTCGCCCGCCACCCGAACCGGCCGCTGAACCGCGACCAGATCATGGAGCAGGCCCACAACCGCGGCTGGGATGTGTTCGACCGCTCGATCGACCTGCGCATCATGCGCTTGCGCCGCAAGATCGAGCGCAACCCCGACAAGCCCGAAGTCTTGAAGACGGTGCGCAATGTCGGCTACGTGTACGTGCCGGCGCCGCGCTGATGCAGCCAGCCGGCACAGCGGAGCCGGGTCCTGACGATACCGGCCGCTACCGTGTGGCGCCGGAGGTCTCCGCCGGCAACCTGGTGCAGCGCTACCGGCGCCAGCTGTGGATCATTGCCACGCCGCTGTTCCTGCTGCTGCTGGTGCTGTCTCTGTGGCAGGCCTTCCAGGCGCGCGGCGCGGTGGTGGCCGAGCTGGAACGCCAGGCCACGCAACAGCATGCCGCGCTGCAGACGCTGGCACGGGTGGCCAGCGACCATGTGGCGGACCTGCGCCTGCTGACCGAACGTGAGCTGGTGACGCCGCTGCAGGCGCCCGACCGCGCGCTGCGCGATGCGCTGCGCGTGCGCGGCGGCACCGCCGGCCATGGCGCGGACGGCTACGCGCTCGACGACCTGCCGCCATTGCTGCATGCCGGCAGCGCGCAGTTGTTGTGGCCGCAGGCCGGGGCGCCACCACCGGATGCGGCGCTGGCGCAGATGCAGTCGCTGTCGCGCACCACAGAGCTTGCCCACAGCCGCCATGCCGACCTGGCGGCTTCGAGCTTTCTGGCCTGGCCTGAACGCTGGCTGGCGCGCTACCCCTGGGTGCCAAGCCAGTCGCTGGTGGACGGCCTGCGGGCGGGCACCGTGGCCCAGGCGCTGGACATCGCCTATGCCCACCCGGCGTTCAGCGGTGGCCGGCCCGAAGCCAATGGCAATCAACACGCCTACTGGACGCCGGTGCAACGCGGCGGCGATGAAGGCCCGCGCGTGATCCACGCCGCGCCGGTCTACGACGGCGAAGACTTTCGCGGTGTCGTCAGCACCGAAGTGCGCCTGTCCAGCATTGCCCGGGTCGCCCCGGCACAACTGGTGGGCACGCTGAAGGAGGTCTACTGGTGGGTGCTGAACGACCAGGGGGAAGTGCTGGCTGAACGGATGGCGACCGAGGCCGGCCCGAGCACGGCGCCGCGCCCTTTGCCGAACGGCCTGGACAAGGCCGCGCTGGCCGAGGCCCAGCGCTCGGCCGGCCGCGCCGTGGCGGCGGCCGGCCACCGGGTGATCGCGCTCGATGTGGCCGATGCGCCCTGGACCCTGGTGCTGGCGCTCGGCGACGGCGCGCTGATGGCCCAGGTGCTGCCCGGCCTGCTGCCCTTCACGCTGATTGCGCTGGCCTTGCTGGGCATGTTCCTGCAGGCCCAATCGCTGCTGCGCCGGCGGGTCATCGAACCGGCGCTGGGCGTGATGGGCTACCTGCACGCCAAGTCGCAAGACCCCTACGCGCCCGAGCCCGAACTGCCGCCGCGCTGGCGGCCCTGGGCGCGCGTGGTCACCCGCACCTTCGACGAGCAGCGCGCCGCGCGTGCGGCCGAACGCCGCAGCGAAGCCTTCAAGTCGGCCATCGTCGACCACGCGCTGGCCGCGATGGTTGCGACCGATGCGCAGGGCCGCATCGTCGAGTTCAACCCGGCGGCGGTGGCGATGTTCGGCGTCAGCCGCGAGGCCGCGCTCGGCCGGCCGGTATCGCAGGTGATCATCCCGCCGCGTTACCGCGAGGCACATGACGCAGGCATGCGCCGCATTGCAAGCGGCGGGCCGGCACGCATCCTCGGCAAGCGCGTCGAGATGCAGGCGCTGCGCGCCGACGGCAGCGAATTCCCGGTCGAGATGCTGTTGTGGCGCGCCGATGTGTCGGGCGAAGTGCACTTCACCGCATCGTTGGTCGACTTGTCCGAACGCCGCGAAGCCGCACTCGAGATCGAGCGCCAGCGCGAGGCGCTGCGCCAGAGCGAAAAACTCAGCGCGATGGGCAGCCTGCTCGCCGGCGTGGCGCATGAGCTGAACAACCCGCTGGCCATCGTGCTCGGCCGCGCCAGCCTGCTGGAAGAAAAGTGCGAGCAGCTGCCGGGGCTGAGCCCGGATCAGCAAGCCGGCCTGCGCTCCGACGCCCAGCGCATCCGCGAAGCCGCCGACCGCTGCGGCCGCATCGTGCGCACCTTCCTGAACATGGCGCGCAGCAGGCCCACGCAGCGCCAGCCGGTGGCCTTCAACGAACTGGTGCAGGCAGCAGCCGAGATGCTGGCCTACACCTGGCGCAGCCATGGCATCGTGCTGGAGTTGGACCTGGCCGCATCGCTGCCCAAGGTGATGGCCGACGGCGACCAGATCGGCCAGGTGGTGCTGAACCTGCTGGTCAATGCCCAACAGGCCTTGTCCTCGTCCAGCGGGCCGCGTCGGGTGCGCGCCTCCACCGGCGTCGAACGTCCGCGCGCCGACCGCGAACCGCGGGTCTGGCTGCGGGTGGCCGATTCAGGCCCGGGCATCGCACCCGAGCTGGCCGAGAAGATCTTCGAGCCCTTCTTCACCACCAAGGCCGAAGGCATCGGCACCGGCCTCGGTCTCGCGGTGTCGCGCTCGCTGGCGCGCGAGCACGGCGGCAACCTGAGCCTGGAGCCGCCATCACCCCAGTCTTCGCTCGGCGGGGCCTGCTTCCGGCTGAGCCTGCCGCTGTCCGGTGAAGCCGGGCCGGAGACCGAAGCCACGGCGCTGGATGAAGGCGCCAGCGCGCGGCGTTCCCGCGTGCTGGTGGTCGACGATGAGACCGAGGTTGCCGAGCTGATCCGCGACATGCTCGAATCCGCCGGCCATGATGTGGCGGTGGCCGAATCCGGCGCGGTGGCGCTGGAGCTGCTGGACACCGCGCGCTTCGATGCCATCGTCAGCGACCTGCGCATGCCGGACATGGACGGTGCCGCGCTACGCCGTGAGATCCAGCGCCTGCACCCGGCGCTGGCCGCGCGGCTGATGTTCATCACCGGCGACACACTGTCGCCTGGCGCGCGTGACTTCCTCGATGCCACGGCCTGCCCGCGGCTCGACAAACCCTTCGGCAAGGCCGATCTGCTGACGGCGGTGTCGGCCCTGCTCGCATGACCGGATCAGTGCCTGCGGATGTCGCGCCCGACCAGGCGGTGCTGGCCGCCACGCGACGCCTGATCTGGTCGCTGGGCCTGCCGGTACTGCTGTTGCTGGCGGTGCTGACCGCGCTGCAATACCGCCAGCGCCTGGACGAAGCCGAGCGTTCGGTGCTGTTGCGGCTGGATCAGCGCGCGCTGGACCTGGAGCAGCTGGTGCGCCCGGCGATGGACCATGTGCACGACCTGCGGGTGATGCTGACCGAGGGCTGGAACGACCCGCCCGATGCCGGGCCGGGCCTGCGCCAGGCGCTGCAGCCGCGGCTGCAGCAGGGCCGCCCCGACGGCGTGTCGACCGATGCTGCCACGGCCGCTCAGCGTGAACGTTATGGCCAGATTTGGTGGGCGGCGCCAGATGGTGCGCCGCCCAGCGAGCCGTGGCTGCGCCGGGCCGCCGCCTTCGTCGGCCAGGCGCGCATTGCGCACCAGCGCGCGCCCGGCTTCGAGGCCACCTGGTTCGCCGGCACCGACACCAACACCTCGTTCGGCTACCCCTGGCTCTCGACCGAGCGCATCGTCGCGGCAATGGGCACCGACGGCCTCACCGCCATCGCGCCGATCCGCGCGATGGCCACCGAGGCCAGCCGCCGCCGCCGGCTGGCCGGGCCGTCGCCGCGCAGCACCTGGTGGGGCTCGCCGGACCTGAGCCAGCTGCACGGCCAGCTGGTGATCTCGCATGGCTCGCTGGTGCTGGTCGACGGCGCCTATGTCGGCGAGGTCTCGGTCGATTTCCGGCTCGACGGCCTGCAGCAGCGTCTGGCCAGCTGGGCCATCGGCTCGAATGGCCGGCACTGGATCGTCAGCGACAAGGCCGAGGTCATCGCCGATTCGGCCCAGCCGCTGGCACCGCCGCCCGGCCAACACTGGGGCCTGGGCGCGCAGCGCGCCGAGTTGCGTGCGGCGCTGGCCGATCACCTGCCGGCCGCGCTGCCGCTGGCCATCGTGCAGCATGCACTGCGCCAGCCGGGCCGGCTGCTGCGCGAGGGCGGCTGGGTGCTGGCCGCCGCGCGGCGCGAGGCCACGCCGTGGGCCCTCCTGGTGGCGCTGCCCGAGGCCAGCCTGCGCAGCAGCGTGCTGGCCAGCCTGATGCCCAATGCGCTGATCGCCGCGGCGCTGCTGCTGATGTTCGTCGCCGGACAGTGGATGCTGTCGCGCCATTTCGTCGCGCCGGCCTTGCGCGTGCTGGCCTATCTGCGCGCGCTGTCGGTCGACCCGCAGGCGACGGCCCCGCGGCTGGAGCCGCGCTGGCGGGTCTGGGTCGATGCGGTGACCGATGTCTTTCGCTCGCAGCGTGATCTGCAGCAGCGTGAGCAGGAGATGCTGCGCCGGGAGCACCAGCGCGAGGCGTTCAACACCGCCATCGTCACCGGCGCGCTGGCCGCGATCGTCGCCACCGATGCGCGTGGCCGCATGGTCGAGTTCAACCCGGCGGCCGAAACGCTGTTCGGCCGCACGCGGGCCCAGGCGCTGGGCCAGCTGATCGCCAGCCTGTTTCCCGAGCGCTACCGCGAGCGCCATGTCGCCGGCCTGGCCGATCTGGTCAGCGGCCTGCGGCGCGATTTTCTCGGCCGCCGCGTCGAACTGCTGGCCTGTCGCGCCAACGGCAGCGAGTTCCCGGTGGAGATGCAGCTGTGGCGCACCGAGCACGAAGGCGAAATCCACTTCGTCGCGTCGATGGTCGACCTGACCGAGCGCCGCACCGCGCAGCACGAGATCGAGCGCCAGCGCGAGGCCTTGCGCCAGAGCGAGAAGCTCGGCGCGATGGGTGGCCTGCTGGCCGGCGTGGCGCATGAACTGAACAACCCGCTGGCGGTGGTGATGGGCCGCGCCGGGTTACTGGAAGAAAAGCTGGACGATGCCGCGCTGCGGGCGGACGCCACCCGCATCCGCGAGGCGGCCGAGCGCTGCGGCCGCATCGTGCGCACCTTCCTGAACATGGCGCGCAGCAAGCCGGCGCAGCGCGGCCCGGTGGTGCTGAACGACCTCGTGCGCGCGGCCGCTGATATGCTGGGTTATGCCTGGCGCAGCCATGGCATCGAGCTGGAGCTGGCGCTGGCCGACAAGCTGCCGCCGGTGGATGTCGATCCCGACCAGATCGGCCAGGTCGTGCTGAACCTGCTGATCAACGCGCAGCAGGCGCTGGCCGGCCTCAAGACGCCGCGGCGCGTGCAGGTCAGCACCGGGCTGGAAGCGGCGCGCGAGGGCCGCTCGCCGCAGGCCTGGCTGCGCGTGCTCGACAGTGGGCCGGGCGTTTCGGCGGCCACCCGCGAGCAGATCTTCGAGCCCTTCTTCACCACCAAGGCCGAGGGCATGGGCACCGGGCTGGGCCTGGCGGTGTCGCGCTCGCTGGCGCGCGCGCATGGCGGCGAACTGCGGCTGGAAGACTCGGCGCCGGGGCAGGGCGCTTCATTCCGCCTGAGCCTGCCGCTGGCCGGTGTGCCCGCGGCCGCGCAAGTGGCCGACGAGCCCGAACCCGAGACGCCGGCGCTGGCCCAGGTGCTGGTGGTCGACGATGAAACCGACATCGCCAGCCTGATGCGCGACATGCTGGAATCCGCCGGCTACGAAGTGGCCACTGCCGAATCCGGCGCGGTGGCGCTGGAGATGCTGGAGGTGGCGCGCTTCGACGCCATCGTCAGCGACCTGCGCATGCCCGACATGGACGGCGCCGCCCTGTGGCGCGAGGTTCGCCGCCTGCACCCGGCGCTGGCACAGCGCATGCTGTTCGTCACCGGCGACACCTTGTCGGTCGACGCGCGGCAGTTCCTCGACGATGCGCAGTGCGCGAGCCTGGACAAGCCCTTCGCCAAGGCCGACCTGCTGCGCAGCGTGGCCGCGCTGCTGGCACCGGCCGGCGGCGCGCGTGATCAGGCCGCCAGCGACGCCGGCGCGTCGGTGTAGAGCATTTCCTGCTTGACCACGCCGAACAGCGCGGCCCAGGCGTCGTGGTGGCCGGCGGTGAAGCCGTTGCCGAGCATCTCGCTCAAGGTCTGCAGCAGCGCCGCGCCGACCGTGTCGTAGTGCGCCGGCCGCACGCCGTAGCCGACATGGCGCGCACCCAGCGCGTGCAGCACGGGGAACAAGGTCTCGGGCCGGCCCAGCAGGCCGACGGCCGCGCCGATCATCTGCATCAGCCGCTCACCCTGTTGCGCCATGCTGCCGTGGAACAGGCCCCGCAGCGTCGGGTCCAGCTCGAACAGGCGGCGGTAGAAGGCTTCAGCGGCCGCGCTGGCCACGGGCTTCACCTGGGCGAAGCTGGATTGCACGAGGCGGATCTGGTCGGGGGTCATGACGGTGTTTCCGGGGGCAACGATGAAGCCAGTGTGGCCAGGCGTCGCATCGATCGTGTTTCGTGGTCGGCGCGAACGGGTTTCGTTTGTTGTGCAGGCGCAGCCCAGCGGCGCAGGCCACCCCGCGGGGCCTGCGCAGGGCACAACAAAAGAAACACCGGGCGAGGTCGGTTGAAGCGGGCCTGATGCGGGCCGCTTTCAAACTGCCGGCACTGTTGAACGAGGAGCCCTGCATGCAAGCCCAGTCATTCGCAAGCCCATCCACCGCCCCGTCCGCCGTGCTGGCCCGCCCGCACCCGACGCAGCCGTCCGCCGCCTCGGCCGCGGTGCTGCAGCGACTGCGCGAAGCTGAAGGTCAGCAAGCCCTCACCGAGCTCTTCCCTCACCTGCGCCTGGAGGCGTATAACGCGCTTCGGGAGTTGTTCCCGACTCAGAGCGCGCAATGACCTCCACCGATGCCGCGGCGCTGCCGGTGCGCCACTTTCCGTCGCGCGTCGCCAGCCTTGGCTTTGCGATGCGCTTGCCGGTCGACTGGGTCTCGCACGAGCTGCCGGCGGACACGCCGGACTTCGAGGATCCCACCCGCCTGGTGCCGCTGGCCGCGGTGACGGCACCGCATGCCGCCATCGTCTGGGCCGTGGCGGCGCGGCCGGCGTATGGCGACGGCACGCTCAGCGACTGGGCGCACTACCTGCTGGCCCAGCACGGTCTCGACCCGCGCAGCTTCGGCGAATCGCGGCTCGGACTGCTGCCGGCACTGGTCGGTGAAGCCGAGCAGCCCAGCGACCTGGGCCCGCTGCGCGTGCGCTTCGCGTTCGCCGAAGACGGCGGGCGGCTGATCAACCTGTCGCTCACCGCACCGGTGTTGCTGGCCGACGCGGTGCAGGGCCTGTGGGCCAGCGCGACAGAGTCCTTCACGCTCGAGGAACCTGCCGGGCCCACCGTGGCCCTGTGGCCGGCAGTGCAGGAGCCACCGCAGCAGCACATCGTGCCGGACCTGGATCTGGGCGACACGATGGCGTTGCAGATCGCATCGGTGCCGCAGGCGGACCACGCGGCGGCGCTGGCCGATGTGCAACAGGCGCAAGTGGCCCAGGCACGAGTGCCCCAGGCGCAGCAGGCCCCGGCGCAGGAGATTCACTATGGCGAATCGGCCGCGACCCAGGCCGTGGGCCCGCCGCCGGCCGACTCACTGCACGACCATGCGCTGGCCGACGACGCCGCGTCCTTGAATCCGGAACATCCCACCAATCGCCGGTTGCGCGATTCCGGCGTCGGTCTGGTACCGCGGCTGGTGACGGTGAACAGCGCCGAGCGCTGCGCCACCGTGGCCTGTGGCGCAGTGAGCGCGCAGATCGATCTGCCACTGGGCTGGCATGTCATCGACGATGGCCGGCGTGTGCTGGTCTTCGAGCCGAAGGGCGACGTGCAGATCCACCTGGACCTGCTGGCCATCGAAGGCGACGAGATCACCAGCGTGCTCGATGCGCTGGAAAACCAGGTGCACCGCGACTATCCCGATCCGCAATGCCTGCGCCTGGCCTCGGGCACGATGGTGGCGCTGAATGTGCGCAACATCCGCGACGGCGACGAGCCGATCGAGCAGTTCCACCTGCTGGTGCCGGGCCCCGATGCCAGGCATGTGCTGCGCGCCCGTGTCACCGCGGCACTGACGCACGCCACCGCGGCGGCCAACCTCGGCGAGTTGGTGCTGCATTCAGCGGTGTTCGGCAGCTTCGCGATCCCCGCCGCCGCCGGCGAAACCGGCCCCGATTGGTGGATGGCCGCACTGTTGCTGGAGCGTGCCAACCGGCTCAACGAGGCCGAAGACTGCATCACCAGCGCGGTCGACCACATCGGCGCCGCGCTGCAGGTGGCCGAGCTGTACCGCCACCGCATGCTGCGCCTGCTGCGCGAAGGCGACAACGCCGGTGCCGACCACGCGCGCACGCAAGCCGTGCGCTGGGTGCAGCACTACGCGGCTTCAGCCACCAGCGGCGGCGAAGGCGTGGCGCTATCGCGCGAGCGCGATGCGTTCCTGGCGCGGCTGTAGCCTCACTTCACCCATTGATTCAACTGGATGATCGGCAGCAAGACGGCGAGCACGATCAGCATCACCACGCCGCCCATCGCGACGATCAGCAGCGGCTCCAGGATCGTCGCCAGTGCCATCGAGCGGCGCTGCACTTCGCCGGACAGCTGGCGCGCGGCGCGGTCCAGCATCTGCGGCAACTGGCCGGTCTGCTCACCCAGGCGCGCGAACATCGCCAGCAGCCCCGGAAAGCGCTTCTTCGCGGCCAGCGCCGAAGCCAGCGGCGCACCTTCGCGCACCTGCACCAGCGCATCCATCGCATCGGCACGCAAGGCGCGGTTGCCCAATGTTTCGGCGGCGGCCTGCAGCGCCTTCAGGATCGGCACGCCGGCGTTGGCCAGCATCGCCAGCGTGCCGGCAAAACGCGCGGCGTTGTAGCCGCGCGAGAGCCGGCCCAGCAGCGGCAGCGTCAGCCAGCCGGCATCGAAGCGGCGGCGGAAGGCTTCGTTGCGCAGCGCCATCGACAGCCCGACGCCGCTTGCGATCAGGCCCAGCAGCACCAGCCAGCCCCAGTGGCGCACGAAGCTGCTGATGGCCAGCATCGCCACCGTCAGCGTCGGCAGCGCGCGCTTGCTGCTGACGAACACGCTGGCCACCTGCGGCACCACGTAGCTGACCAGGAAGATCACGATCACCACCGCGATCAGCGAAACGATCATCGGGTACAGCGCGGCGCCCAGCAGCTTGGCGCGCAAGGCCTGGCGCTCTTCCAGGTCGTCGGCCAGGCGCTCGAGCACGCCGCCGAGCGCGCCGCTCTGTTCGCCGGCGGCCACCACGGCGCGGTAGACATCGTCGAACTCGCGCGGCGCCGTGCCCAGTGCGCGGGCAAACGGCGAACCGGCGTTGACCTCGGCGCGCAGGTGCGCCACCAGTTCGCGCTGGCGGGGATCGTCGGCTTCGTCGGACAAGGCCGTCAGCGCGCGTTCCAGCGGCAGCCCGGCGCCCACCAGCCCGGCCAGCTGGCGCGTCCAGACCGACAGCGTGGTGCTGCTGAACACCCGGCGCGAGAAGCGCGCGGCGCCCGAGGCCTGGCCGGCCGCCGCCACCGCTTCCACCGCCAGCGGCACCAGGCCCTGGCCACGCAGTTGCGTGCGCGCGGCCTTGGCGTTCTCGGCCTCGACAAAACCGCCGCGGGACTTGCCGCCGGCATCGAGCGCGTCGTATTTGTAGGCTGGCATACCGCGTCTTTTGATCGCTAGGTGGCGTGTCGGCTAGTCACGTGTGACACGCAAAACCTCTTCGAGCGAGGTCACACCCTCGGCGACCAGGCGTTCACCATCCTCGCGCATCGGCCGGAAGCCTTGCGTGCGCGCCGCTTCGTACAGCTCGCTCTCGGCCGCGCGGTTGTGGATCAACGCGCGGATCGGGTCGTTGGCGACCATCAGTTCGTAGACGCCGGTACGGCCCTTGTAGCCGGTGTTGGTGCAGGCCGGGCAGCCGACCGGGTGCCAGCGCCCTTCGGCGTCCTGCCGCTTGCACGCCGGGCAGAGCTTGCGCACCAGGCGCTGCGCCTGCACACCCAGCAGCGAGCTGCTCAACAGGAACGGTTCGACACCCATGTCGATCAGCCGCGTCACGGCGCTGGGCGCGTCGTTGGTGTGCAGCGTGGCCAGTACTAGGTGGCCGGTCAGCGAGGCCTGGATGGCGATCTGCGCGGTTTCGAAATCGCGGATCTCGCCGATCATGATGACGTCCGGGTCCTGGCGCAGGATCGCGCGCAGCGCCTTCGCAAACGTCAGGTCGATCTTCGGGTTCACCTGCGTCTGGCCGATGCCGGGCAGCTCGTACTCGACCGGGTCTTCGACGGTGAGGATGTTGGTCGTGCTGGTGTCGATGCGGCCGAGCGAGGCGTACAGCGTCGTCGTCTTGCCCGAGCCGGTGGGGCCGGTGACCAGCACGATGCCGTGCGGCTGGTGCACCAGGTGGTCGAAGGCCGACAGCACATCGCCGCTCATGCCCAGCGCTTCGAGCGTGAACTTCGATTCGGTCTTGTCCAGCAGCCGCAGCACGGCCCGTTCGCCGTGCGCCGAGGGCAGCGTGGAGACGCGCACGTCGATCGCCCGGCCACCGATGCGCAGCGAGATGCGGCCGTCCTGCGGCAGGCGTTTCTCGGCGATGTCCAGTTCGGCCATGATCTTCAGCCGCGAGATCAGCGCGGCATGCAGCGCCTTGTTCGGCTGCACCACCTCGCGCAGCGTGCCGTCGACGCGGAAGCGCACCGAGCTGGAACGCTCATAGGGCTCGATGTGGATGTCGCTGGCCGCGTCCTTTGCCGCCTGGGTCAGCAGCGCATTGAGCATGCGGATGATCGGCGCGTCGTTGGCGGCTTCGAGCAGGTCCTCCACGGCGGGCAGGTCCTGCAGCAGCCGCGACAGGTCGACCGCGCCCTCGATTTCGCCGACCACCGTAGCCGCGCTGGATTCACCGCCGGCATAGACCGCGGCGATGCGCTGCCCCAGCGTGGCTGCGGCTTCGGACTCGAAGCGGCTCACGTCGTGCAGGCGTACCACTTCGCTGATCGCGCTGACCGGCGTGGTCTCGGCGGCCCACAGCACGCGCTGGCCGCCGTCGTCCTCCAGCAGCAGCGTGTGGGCCTTGGCAAAGCCGTAGGGCAGGGGGTGGCGGCTGGCCATGGTCGGTGCCTAGTTGGTGGTCTTCGGCGTGCGGTCCGGCGCCGGGTTCGGCGTTGGAATCGAGGCCGGTGCCGGCTGCACCACCGCGCCAGGCTGCGGCGGCTGCAGCGGCGGCAGGATGGCCGATTCGTTGATCGGCAGCACGGCGCTGGGCACCGGCTGCGCGCTCTTCTGCAAGGCGCGGATCGCGTCGTAGCGGTCCAGCGTCAGCGACTGCGCGGCTTGCGCGTCGTTGATCACCACCGGCCGCAGGAAGACCAGCAGGTTGGTCTTGCGGCGCGTGCGGTTTTCGCTGCGGAACAAGCTGCCGACGACAGGCAGGTCGCCGAGCAGCGGCACTTTGTCCTCGCCGCCGTCGTACTGGTCTTTCAGCTGGCCGCCCAGCACCATGATCGCGCCGTCGTCGACGACCACGGTGGTCTCGATCGAGCTCTTCGTCGTCGACGGGCCGTTGACATTGGTGGCCGAGCCGGCGACGACAGCGGAGTTCTCCTGGTACACCGTCATGCGCACCACGCCGCCTTCGCCGATCTGCGGTTTCACGCGCAGCGTCAGGCCGACATCCTTGCGCTCGATGGTCTGGAACGGGTTCACCGTCGAGGTGCTGGAGCCGGTGCTGGTGAAGCTGCCGGTGACGAAGGGCACGTTGGCGCCGACGACGATCTTGGCCTCTTCGTTGTCCAGCGCCACCAGGTTGGGCGTCGACAGGATGTTGGTGCCCGACACGGTTTCGAGGAAGCGCGCCAGCGCGCCCAGCGTGTAGACGCCGTTGATCTTCTGCAGCAGGCCGAGGTTCAGGCCGTTGACCGAGGCGCCGACATTGAGGTTGGACAGGCCGCTGGACGTCGAGACCGACGACAGGTTGATGATGTTGTTGCTGCCGGTGCCGAAGTTGGTGCCCAGCGCCAGTCCGGTGGAGTCGCCCTTCTTGCCCAGCAGGCCCTGCCACTGGAAGCCGAACTCGGCCGCCTTCTGCGCGTCCATCTCGACGATCATCGACTCGACGAAGACCTGCGCGCGTCGGCCGTCGAGCTGCTCGATCACCGTGCGCATCTGGCGATAGAGCGGCTCGGGCGCGGTGATGATCAGCGAGTTCGTCGCCGGGTCGGCCTGGATGAAGCCGCCGGTCGAGGGCTGCGCCGACTGCGCCACCGGCGTGGTGGAAGCCGCCGACGCACCCGCCGTGGCGGTGCCCGTGGCACCGCCGATCGCCGCCGGGGCCGACATCGGCGACGCACTGGTGCTGGTGGCCGTGCCCAGGCTGCCGCCGCTGCTGCCACCGGCGCCGCCGGTGAAGGCCGCGCGCAGCACGGCAGCCAGCTTGGTGGCGTCGGCATTCTTCAGGTGCACGACATGGATGCTGCCGGCCGGGCCGTCGGCGCCGGGGCGGTCGAGCCGGCCGATCAGCGCGCGCATCGAGGCCAGGCGCGCCGGGCTT
>NZ_DATILJ010000255.1:0-3899 GCF_035476535.1 Aquabacterium sp. | reverse complement strand
CCCAGCCGCGCCAGGATGCGTGTGCCTTCGTCGAAACGGCCGACATGCTGCAGGCCGGCGCACAGGTGCGCGCTGGCCAGCGCCGCGTCGCGCTCGCGGCCGGCGGCGGCATAGCCGGCCACCGCGTGGTGCATGCAGTGCAGCAGCGCATCGAAGTCGTAGCCGGGCCAGGCAGTGAGGCCGCGCAGCATCCACAGGTCCGGCATCGCCGCGTACTGGGCGTCCGGAAACTGCGCCAGCATCTGCGCCAGGCTGCTGCCGCCGCCGGTGGCCAGCAGGCTGAAGCCGCGCTGCAGCAGCACGCCCAGCGCCTGCTCCCAGGCCGCGGCACGCTGCAGGTAGGCCACCGCACGGGCCAGGTCGGGCTCATCCTCGGCGGCGCGGCGCAGCGATTGCAGCCAGGCCTCGGGCTGCTCGCGCCGCAGCCGGTCTTCGAGGAACTCGCGGAACAGGTCGTGCAGGCGCAGCGTCGGCACATCGGTGGCGAGCACCGAGACGAACAGGCCGCGGCGGTCCACCTCGTCGAGCAGCGCTGCCGCGTCGACCAGGCCAGAGACCCGGGCGCAGCGCTCGGCGGTCAACTCCGGCAGCACGGCGCTGAGCAGCAGGAACTCGCGCAGCCGCGGCGGCATGTCCTGCAGCACCTCGGTGGCGAGGAAGTCGAACAGGTGGCGCTGCGTCAGCCGCTCGCCGCCGCGCGCGGCCTGGCGGCCGACCGACAGGCTCAAGCGCAGGCCGGCGGCCCAGCCCTGCGTGCGGGCCAGCAACGAGCGCGCTTGTTCGCCGCTGTCCGCGCCCGCCGCGGTGGCCGGATGTGCGCTGCGCACCAGCGCTTCGACCTCGTCGGCGTTGAACTGCAGGTCGGCCTGACGGAACTCGGCCAGGTTGCCGGCGGCGCGCCAGCGGGCCAGCGCCAGCGGCGGCTCGGCACGGCTGGACAGCACGATGCCCCAGTGCGCCGGCAGCCGCTCGATGACCATCTGCAGCAGTTCGAACACCCGGGCATCGACGATGCGGTGGCCGTCGTCGATCAGGATCAGGCCGCGCTCGCAATCCAGGCCGGCCAGCGCATTGACCAGGGCGCCGGCCACTTCGCGCAGGCCACGATCGGCCAGCGCCAGCGTGGCCAGGGCATCGGGCGACACGCGCCAGGGCAGCTGCAGCGGTTCGAAGGCCGCGCACAGGCAGGCCAGGAAGCCGGGCAACTGCTCGTCTTCATCCGCGCCGATCCAGGCCAGCACGGCGCCGGGCGGCAGGTCGTGGATCAGCTGCGCCAGTGCCGCCGTCTTGCCATAGCCGGCCGCCGCGCACAGCAGCGTCAACGGCTGGGCCTGCACTGCATGGCGCAGCTGCTGCTGCAGCCGCGGCCTGTCGACCCAGCCCGGCGGCCGCCGCGGCGGCTGGATGCGCGTGATCGCGAAAGTGGGGGCGAACATCATCGGGCGGCCCCCAGCGGCGGCAAGGGCCGGCGCACGACGGCCCGGGCCTGGTCCCAGGGCACGCCCAGGCCGGTGAGCACCAGCGTGGCCACCGCTGCGGCATGGCCGGGCGGCGCCATGCCGGCCGCGATGACACGCATGCCCTGGGTCACCGCACCGCCCACCAGGTCCAGCGCGGCGGCCTCGCTGCTGAGGCGGAAGGCCTTCTGCCGCACGCCCAGGCGCAGATCGGCCAGCACGTACTCGGCCGTGGTGCGCAGCAGCTGCGGCGACATCGCGGCCACATCCAGCACCGTCAGCGCCCAGGCCGGGCTTTGTTCGGCCAGCCAGAAATAACGCCGATTGCCGATGGCCATGCGTTCGGCCGCTTCGGGGATGGCGGCGGCGCTGTCGGCGATGCAGGCACACAGGCCGCGCGCCAGCCAGACGGCCACCGCCTGCACCAGTTCATCCTTCGACGCGAAATGGTTGTACACGGTGGCGCCGGCCATGCCGGCGGCAGCGGCGATGTCGCCGATGGTCGTGGCGGCCACGCCGCGCTGGCTGAACATGCGCAGCGCCGCATCGATCAACTGGCGGCGCGTGCGCTCTCGCTTGGGCGCCGGCCCCTGGCTGCCGGCCAGCGCGGCGGCCAGTTCGGCCGGCAAGGGCGCCGGCAGCTCGGGTACCCGCGGGGCCGGCGGCGGCAGCGGCGCGGCCAATGGCGATGGGCGTGGCGCACGGTGCGGCGCCGGGGCGGATGGCCCGCCGCGGGCACCGCGCTCCCCCAAAAGACGGATGGTGTTCATTTTTGGAGGCTCATACCATTTTTGGCATCCCACTGATCTTATCGGAGTCTGATTCGGCTTGGACTGCGGCGACGAGGCCGCGCTGGCCCGTCGCGCGCAGCGCCTGCGACACCATGGCGTCGCGGCACAGGAGGCCGGCGCGGCGCTGTGCCACTCACGCCGGGTGGAACGCCTGTTCATCGCGCACGACCCGGCGGGCACTGCGATCGAGCTGTTCAGCGGCCTGGCCGAAGCGGACCAGCCCTTAGCCTCCCCGGTGTTCCCGGGCGGATTTCGCACCGGCGCGCTGGGCATGGGCCATGCCGCGCTGGTGGCCCGCGACCTGGCCGCGATGGAGCGCTTCTACGGTGCCACGCCCTCGGGCTTCGACTTCGAGATCGGCCACGGCAGCCAGGAGATCGACCCGGCCGGCTGGCGCGAGCTGCCCAGCAGTGTCACCAGCAGCTGGGGCCACCAGCCCAGCGCGCGGCTGCAGTGGAAGATGGCCAAGGCGCTGCTCAACCAATGGGTGCGCGGCGCTTGAGCCGCAAAGCCGCGGAACGCGTCGTGAGCCACGCCGCCGCGGGCCGCATCAGTCGATGGCAATCTGCTGGCGGGTGGCCGGATCGGTGACGATCTCATTGACGCGGCCATCGTCGCCGAACACCACCTGGAACTCCGCAAAGCTCGACAGCCACAGGCGCCAGACCTTGGCGTCCAGGTGCGCGTTCTCGCTGCTCACCGGGTAGCCCACGGCCATCAGCACCTGCTCACGCGTCATGCCCTTCATGATGCGGCCGCTGGTGATCGCGTCGCGCTGTTTGGCCGGGTAGCCGGCCAGCTTCTTCTTCGGATCTTCGGCCCACACATAGCGTTTCGCGAAGGCGCCGAGTTCCATGTCGCGGCTGTAGTCATTGCCGAGGGCCTGCTTGCTGCCGTCGCCCAGATCGACGAAGACGCGGTAACGGCCATAGCCCGTCACCTTGGCCGGCGTGCCCAGCGGAATCACCCGCTTGTGGGATTCGGCGTAGTTGATGTCGCTGATCCACTTGCCGTCGGTGCGCAGGTTGCAGCACAGGAAACCTTCGGGCATGGGTTGGGACCAGGCGGCAGCCGGCAGCAAGGCAGCCGCGCACAGGGCAACAAGACGGAAACGCATGGGCAATGACTCCTGAATGACGGGGGTGGACGAGGACGACGCGGGGCATTATCACCACGCCGCCCGGTCATCCTGAACGTCAACTCACGGCAGCGTGTAGGCCAGTCCGCTGTCGGCCAGGCCAGTCAGGTCGATGTTCAGCGCGTTCAAGTCCAGGCCGGCCGCCATCTGCGCCAGCGACACTGCGGTGAACTGTCCGCTGCCGAGCGTGCCGGTCCAGTAGGCCAGGTCGGCTGCCGACGGCGCCTGACCGACGAGGTTGCGGTACAGCAGGCCCACTTCAGCCTCCGGCGAGAAGCCCGGACCGAGCCTTGCCTCCAAGGCCAGCTGCATCAGCTCGGCCGGACTGAGGCCGGTGTCCAGCAGGTGCACGCCGATGCCGGCATAGACCCTGTTGGCGACCGCCTCGGGGCCGAACACCGCGCCGAGGTAGCGTGCGGTGAGGCCGCCGTTGCCCGCCATGTCGAAGGCCAGCGACACATCGCTGAAAGCCAGGCGCTCGATCTCGCTGAGCGCATCGCTGCCCTCGGCGCC
>NZ_DATILJ010000254.1:0-1526 GCF_035476535.1 Aquabacterium sp. | reverse complement strand
GGACAGCGGGGCGTTGCCCCAGGTGTGGGTGCTGGAGCTGTCGAGCTTCCAGCTCGACACGGCCGGCGACTTCGAGCCGACCGCGGCCACCGTGCTGAACCTGACCCAGGACCACCTGGATTGGCATGGCGACATGGACGCGTACGCGGCGGCCAAGGCAAAAGTGTTCGGCAAGTCAGCGCTCATGATCCTCAACCGCGAGGATCCGCTGGTGATGAAGATGCTGCCTGCGGCCGTGCGGCTCAAGGGTGGAAAGATGGAGCAGCGCGCTTACCTCACCTTCGGCGCGGACATGCCGCAGCGGCCCGGCGACTTCGGCATCGAAGTCGTCAACGGCATGACCTGGCTGGTGCGTGCGCTGGAAGCCGATGAGACCCAGCGCAAACGCAAGGACGTGGACGAGGAACTGCACTTTCAGCGCCTCATGCCCGCCGACGCCTTGCGCATCCGGGGCCGCCACAACGCCGTGAATGCCCTGTCGGCATTGGCCCTGGCCACCGCCGCCGGTTGCACGCTCGGCCCCATGCTGTATGGCCTGCGCGAATACCGTGGCGAGCCGCATCGGGTGGAGCCCATCGGCATCGTCAACGACATCGAGTACTTCGACGACAGCAAGGGCACCAATGTGGGCGCCACCGTCGCGGCGCTGCAGGGCCTGGGCGCCGAGCGCAAGGTGGTGGTCATCCTGGGCGGCGACGGCAAAGGCCAGGACTTCGGCCCGCTGGCCGCACCCGTGGCCCGCCACGCGCGCGGCGTTGTGCTCATCGGGCGCGACGCGCCACAGATTCGCGCCGTGCTCGAAAGCGCGGGCGTGACGCTGCTCGATGGCGAGACGATGGAGCAGGCCGTGTCGCTCGCCACCCAGCGGGCCCACGCGGGCGATGCGGTGTTGATGTCTCCCGCCTGCGCGAGCTTCGACATGTTCCGCAACTACGGGCATCGCGCGGAGGTGTTCCGCGCCGCGGTGCAGGCGCTGGCCGACGAAGCTGGCGTGGACCTGGAGGGGCAGGCGTGAACGCACTGGCTCAACGCTTGACGAGCTGGTTCGGCGGGACGTCCGGCCTGGCGATGCCCCCAGTACCGATGCGCGGCGCCGGCTACGGACGCGCCGCCGCGCCGGCCGGCGTCCATGGCTTCGACCAGGCGCTGGCCTGGGTCACCGTGGCGCTGCTGGCCTTTGGCCTGGTGATGGTGTATTCGGCTTCGGTGGCACTGCCCGACAACCCGAAGTTCGCGCGCTATGCCCACACGCATTTCCTCGTGCGGCACGCCATTTTCATGGCGTTGGCGTTCATCGCGGCGCTGCTCGCTTTTCAGGTGCCGATGGCGACCTGGGAGAAGGTCGCTCCCTGGCTCTTCGTGGTTTCACTGTTGCTGCTGATCGCGGTGCTGATTCCGCAAATCGGCAAGGGCGTGAACGGCGCCCGGCGCTGGATCGGCTTCGGGTTCATGAGTTTCCAGCCTTCCGAACTGGCGAAGTTCGCTGTTCTCCTGTATGCCGCCGATTACATGGTGCGCAAGATGGA
>NZ_DATILJ010000253.1:0-43073 GCF_035476535.1 Aquabacterium sp. | reverse complement strand
TCGCCGCAATCGGGTGCTGCGATTGGCGCGAGCTTTGCTATGGTCGCGCTTGTCGCATGAACGAAAACTTACACCTTCTGGTCGTCGATGACCATGCCGTGGTCCGCCTGGGCCTGGCGCAGCTGCTGCGTGGCCTGCGCGGCAGCTGCCAGGTCAGCGAGGCGGCCGATCTGGACGGCGCCCTGGCCGTGCTGGCGGCCCGGCCCGACGTGACGCTGCTGGTGCTGGACGTGCACCTGCCCGGCCAGCCGCCGCTGCAGGCCCTGCACCAGCTGCGGCGCAGCCACCCGCTGCTGCCGGTGGTGCTGCTCTCGGCCGACACCGACCCCGAGCTGGCGACGCAGGCGCTGCGTGCCGGCGCCTGCGGCTGGCTGCCGAAAGCGGCCGACCCGCGCGTGCTGCTGGGCGCCATCGAGCTGGTGCTGGCCGGTGGCTGCTATGTGCCGCCTTTCCTGCTGCGCCACACCCCCGCGCCGGTGGCGCAGGAATCGCTCACCGGGCGCCAGCTGGAGGTGCTGGGCCAGCTGGTGCAGGGACGCAGCAACAAGGAGATCGCGCGGGCGCTGGGCATGGCCGAGCCAACCGTGAAGGGCCACCTGGTGACGATCTTCCGCGTGCTGCGCGTGCGCAATCGCGCCGAAGCCGTGAGTGCCGGGCAGTCGCACTTGCGGGCCGTCTCGGGTGTTTTTGCGGGGGCACCTCTGGGCGCGCTTCCGGGCGCCATCTCGGGCGCCATGCCTGGCATGGTTCCAAGTGCTGTGCCAGCCACCGCTCCGGCCGGCCCGTCAGGCCTGGGTTCAGGCGGCCTTGCCGGCGATCTCTCCGACAGCTTGCGCTGAGCGCGGCACGGCCTCGGCGCTCAGCCAGGCGCGCAGCGCCGATGCCGGCAGCGGCTTGCGCGCCGCGGTGATCTGCTGCGCCGCCAGCTGATCGGGCGGCACCGGCAGCGTCTCGCCGCTGATCAGCAGCGCCGGCACCCCGGCGCCGGCCCAGCCGCGCAGCGCGGCGATGGCGCGGAGGCCGTCGCCTTCTTCGAGCCGCCAGTCGCTGATCAGGCGATCGGGCCGCAGCCCCTCGGCCTGCAGGCGCAGCAGCAGTGGCGCCACCGCGGCATCGGCCCAGACCACGCAGCCCCAGGCGCGCAGCAGCGCCACGGTGGCGTTGCGCACCGCTTCGTCGTCCTCCACCAGCGCCACGCTGCGGCCTTGCAGCGGCAGCAAGGGCGCCAGCGCGGCAACCGGTGGCGGGTCGGTCGACAGGGTCAGCGGCACGGCCAGCGGCAGCGTCACGCTGAAGCAGCTGCCGCGGCCCAGCCGGCTGCGCAGCGCCACCGGATGCTGCAGCAGCCGCGACAGCCGGGCGACGATGGACAGGCCCAGGCCATGGCCGCGCCGCCGGTCGCGCCCTGGGTTCTGCAGCTGCACGAACTCGTCGAAGATGCGCGCCTGGTGCTCCGGCGCGATGCCCGGCCCGGTGTCCCAGACCGACAGGCAGACCTGGCCGCCGCGCTGGCGCGCCGCCAGCAGCACGCCGCCCTGCACGCTGTAGTTCAGCGCGTTGGACAGCAGGTTGCGCAGCATGCGTTCGAGCTGCATCTCGTCGCTGTGCACCCACAGCGGCGTCGGTCGCAGCCGCCACTGCAGGCCGCGGGCGTCGGCCAGCACGGCGAATTCGGGCGCCAGGCGGTCGAACAGCGTGGCCAGCGGCAGCGCGCGCGGCCGCGGCACCACGGCGCCGCTGTCCAGCCGCGAGACGTCCAGCAGCGCCTCGATCAGCCCGTCCAGCGCCTGCGCCATGCTCTGCAGCTGGCTGGCGGTGGCGGCGGCACGCCGGCCGTGCAGTTCGGCCTCGGCCTGCGCTGCCAGCAGGCCCAGCGCATGCACCGGCTGGCGCAGGTCGTGGCTGGCGGCGGCCAGGAAGCGCGCCTGCGCGTCGCGCGCCGCCTGGGTCTCGGCCAGCAGCGCCTCGCGCTCGAAGCGCATGGCGTGGCTCTCGTGCAGCAGCTGGGTGTGGCGCAGCATCAGCGAGGTGGCCAGCGCGGCGCCGGCCAGCGCCAGCGTCGCGTAGTACAGCCCGGCCCAGCTGCCCATGGCGATGAACAGGCCCGGCAGGGTCAGCGACATCGGCGCCATCAGCATCAGGAAGGCGCGGGGCTGCGGCGCCATCACGTTGATGCTGGCCACGCCGGTGATGCAGGCCAGCATCGCCGCGAACATCTGGCTCGAGGGCTCGGCCCGGCGGAACACCATCAGCATCGCCGCCGACCACAGCAGGCCCGTCAGGCCGGCGCTGGCGATGGTGCGGCGCTGCCAGGCCAGCGCGCCGGCGGCCAGCGTGCTGTCGTCCAGCCGCGGCACCACGCGGCGCCAGCGCGCGCGCAGCACCAGCAGCACCGCGAAGGCCAGCGCCCAGGCCGCCAGCAGCCAGGCCGGCACGCGGTCGCGGGCATAGGCGCACAGCAGTACCACCAGCAGCGCGGCGGCGGCCAGGCTGGCGCCGCTCTGGGCGTAGAACAGCCGCAGCATCGCGTCGCGGGTGCGCGCATCGGCGGGTTCGGGGATCAGGGTGGACCAGCGCATCGCGTGATCATGCCGTGGCTCCCGGCAGCCGCACCCATCCGAACGGATGGGGTCCGCGCATCCGTCTGACGGATGGTCGCGCGCCGGGCCGGTTCCTAGACTGCATCGACGACGGGACCCGCCTTGCGGCCCGGCACGGCAGCAGCACAGCGCAGTAGAGGACACCATGACCGCACGACGAGTTTTGCCACGCCTTGCGTCATGCCGGGCTCTCGCCGTGCCAGCGCTGGCCGTACTGCTGGCCATGACGCTGCTGCACTGCATTCGCGACGACGCCGAGGGCGCGAACGGCAGGCAGCGCACGACCTGTGAGAACGGCGCTCATGGCCGCAGCGGGCCGTGCAGTGGGGCCGCGGCGGCCGAAGCTGCCGGTGCCGGCGAATTGGTGCAGGTCAGCAGCGTGGGCGCCGGCGGCTGAGAGAGGCCCTGGGTGGGCCTTGAGGTCTTTGCTGTGTCGGGAAAGTTCAGCCAGAAGATGTTCTGACGCGGCGATGGCCAGTTCGTCGTATCCGGACCGCGCAAGACGGATGGCGTGAGGGAAGGGTTGGGGCCGCTGCGATGGGAAGCACACTAGACCAGACTCAGCCGAACATACACGTGGCCCTCTGCGTCTGTGCGATGCACCTGAAATCCTGCGGCCAGATACATGCTCAGCGGGCCGAAGTGGTTGTGCGCGTCGGTCGAAGCTTCGGCCATTGGCATGGCCTCCGCGATTTGCAGACCTTGTGCCTTCAGTCCGGCGCAAGCGGCATGCAACAGCGAGGTGGCAACCCCTGAACGCCGATGGGGCTTGGCGATGACAAAGCATGTGATTTGACCCATTCGAGCGGTGTCTGGGTCCGGTTCATCGGCAAAGGAGTCCATCATCGTGCGAGGCGCCGCGTTGCACCAGCCAATGGGCTTTCCGGCGCGGTACGCGAGATAGCCTTCCATTCGCTTGTTGCAGATTCTGTCGCACGCAGCGGCACGGTTTTCTTGTACGGTTCGAGTCCCCCAATTGACCTTCGCGTGATCAACGTACAGGAACTGACAAAAGCAAAAGCCCCATTTCGGATTGTCGGCAAAGGCCTCGCTGTCGAAGAACAGCAAGAAGTCCTGCATCAGCTCCGGACAGAGCTTTCGGATCTCGACGGGCGATTCGGTCATGCATCAACTCCGGGGTGTCGGCGCTTGTGGGTGTGGGCAGGCTTCACTCAGCTTGCATGGGTCATGACGTTGAAGCCTTCAGTCGCTTCGGGAGCTTGAAAGAAGGATGAGACATGGATGAAATCCTCTTGCGTCAAGTGATGGGAACCTTCCGGCCGTTCGATGTTGCGCTTTGCGATTCTCGCCAGGCAAGCCTTGTCTGAGGCGCTCACGACGTGCAGCACATGCGCCGCCCCTGCGTGCTCGAAAACTGAACGAAACCAACTGCGACCCGCCCTGGTATTGGCCTGGAAGTCCAGCACTACGGAGTGACCGGCGTTCAATAGATCCGTGGCGAGTGGGCCGACGACTGCTTTCAGTTTTTTGGAGAATCGAATGTAGTCATCGAAGGTCTTCATCTGATCACCAAACAAGCGCATGAGCCAGACGTCTTCAGATATCAGAATCGCGTTGAGGTCCAGCGCAAGACGTGATGCGACGGTCGTTTTGCCGGCCCCGGCTTTTCCGCAGAAGAAGTGAAGAGTTGGCGTAGGTGGCATACAGCGTGAAGTGGGTGGTGCTTGCGAAGCCTGACTTGAATTGAACCTCACTGTTCGGCGGCCGGGCTTGACCGGTGCCGTCCGGCCTTGTCAGATCATCAAGGCTTCGAGCAGGCGCGCCACATGCAACGCCTCGCGCTGCGCGCCATCGGCGATCTGGTGCCGGCAGCTGGTGCCGTCGGCGACGATGATGGCATCGGGCCGCTGGCGGATCGCCGGCAGCAGGCTGGCCTCGGCCATCTGCATCGACACCGCGTGATGCTTCGCTTCGTAGCCGAAGCTGCCGGCCATGCCGCAGCAGCTGCTCTCGATCAGCTCGGGCTTCGCCTCCGGAATCAGCCGCAGCACCTGCAGGATGGGCTCGACCGCGCCGAAGGCCTTCTGGTGGCAATGGCCGTGCAGCAGGATAGGCGCTTCGGCGGCTCTGAATTTCAGCGTGAAGCGGCCGGCCGTGGCCTCGCGGGCGATGAACTCCTCGAACAGCAGCGCTTGCTGCGCCACGCGTTCGGCGGCTTCGCCTAAGCCCATCACCAGCGCTTCGTCGCGCAGGGTCAGCAGGCACGAGGGTTCGAGCCCGACGATGAAGAGGCCGGCGTCGGCCAGCGGCAGCAGCGCCTGCACCAGCGCACTGAGCCGGGCTTTGGCTTCGTCGACCTGGCCGGTGGCCAGGAAGCTGCGGCCGCAGCAGTGCGGGCTGCTGCCGCCTTCCTGCTGATCGCCTTTGCGCACCGCATGCACCGTGTAGCCCGCGGCCAGCAGCACGCGTGCGGCGGCGCTGGCGTTTTCGCTGTCGAAGTGGGCGTTGAAGGTGTCGACGAAGAGCACCGCGGCCTTTTCGCCGACGCGGGCGGCGGTCAGCACCTGCTCGCGGCTGGCCAGCGTGGTGGCGAGCTTGCTGCGCCAGAAGGTGTCGCTGCGCCAGGTGGGCAGCGAGCGTTGGGCCGACAGGCCGAGCAGCTGCTCGCTGAGCCAGGCGGCGCCGGGAATCCTATCGCGCAAGTTCAGCAGCCAGGGCAGGCGGCTGGCCCAGGGCGCGTAGTCGGGCAGGTGGGCGATCAGGCGGTCGGCCAGCGTGCGGCCGTGGCGGGCCTTGTAGTGCGCCAGGAACTCGATCTTGAGTTTGGCCATGTCGACGCCGGTGGGGCAGTCGCGCTTGCAGCCCTTGCAGCCGACGCACAGGTCCAGGGTGTCGGCCATCGCATCGCTGGTGAAGGCATCCGGGCCCAGCTGGCCGGACAGCGCCAGCCGCAGCGTGTTCGCGCGGCCGCGCGTCAGGTGCTGCTCGTCGCGGGTGACGCGGTAGCTCGGGCACATCGTGCCGGCGTCGAACTTGCGGCAGTGGCCATTGTTGTTGCACATCTCCACGGCCTTCGCCAGGCCGCCGGTCGAGTCGCCGCCAGTGCCGGGCGCGGTGCTCGCTTCGGTCACCGGGTCGGCTTGCACGTTCCAGGCGGACCAGTCGAGCACCGGTTTCAGTTCGATGCGGCGGTAGGGCTTGGGCGCCGTTGGCGGCGCAAAGCGGAACAGGGCGCCGTCGTCCATGCGCGGCGGGTCGATGATCTTGCCGGGGTTGAACAGGTTCAGCGGGTCCATCTCGCGCTTGATGGCGCGGAAGGCCTCGTTCAGCGCGGGACCGAATTGCCATTCGATCCACTCGCCGCGGCACAGGCCGTCGCCATGTTCGCCGCTGTAGGCGCCCTTGAACTTCTTGACCAGCACGGAGGCTTCTTCGGCGATGGCCCGCATCTTCTGCGCGCCGCCGGTGGGGCCGCCCTGGCGCATGTCGAGAATGGGCCGCACATGCAGCGTGCCCACCGAAGCATGGGCGTACCAGGTGCCGCGCGTGCCATGCCGGGCGAACACCTCGGTCAGGGCATCGGTGTACGCGGCCAGGTGTTGCAGCGGCACCGCGCAGTCTTCGATGAAGCTCACCGGCTTGCCGTCGCCCTTCAGGCTCATCATGATGTTGAGGCCGGCCTTGCGCACCTCCCACAGCGCTTTCTGCGGCGCTGCATCGGGCATTTGCACGACGCTGCCGGGCAGGCCCAGATCGCCCATCAACTCGGCCAGTTGGGTCAGCTTCGGCATGATCTGCGCGGTACTGTCGCCGCTGAACTCCACCAGCAGGATCGCGGCCGGGCGGCCGATCAGCGCGGTTTCGATGGTCGGCCTGAACGCCGGGTTGGCCAGGCTCAGCTCGATCATCTTGCGGTCGACCAACTCCACCGCCGTGGGCACCAGCTTGACGATGTGCTGCGCCGCATCCATTGCCGCATGAAAGTCGGGAAAGTTCACCACGCCCAGCACCTTGGCGCGCGGCAGCTCGGCCAGCTGCAGCGTCAGGCTGCGGGTGAAGGCGAGCGTGCCTTCCGATCCCACCAGCAGCTGCGCCAGGTTGACGCTGCCGTCCGTGGTGTAGGGCCGCTCACTTTGATTGTCGAAGATGTCGAGGTTGTAGCCGCCCACGCGCCGCAACACTTTTGGCCAGCGCGCCTCGATCTCGGCCCGGTGCTGCTGTGCCAGCGTGCGCACGGCATCGGCGATCTGCGCCGCGCGACCCGTCAACTGCGCCACCGGGCCGAAGTCCAGCAGGCTGCCATCGGACAACCAGGCGCTAGCGCCGCGCACGTTGTGCACCATGTTGCCGTAGGCGATGGAGCGTGAGCCGCAGGAGTTGTTGCCGGCCATGCCGCCCAGCGTGGCCTGTGCGCTGGTCGACACGTCCACCGGGAACCACAGGCCATGGGGTTTCAGCTGCGCATTCAGGTGGTCCAGCACCAGGCCGGGCTCCACCGTCGCGCTGCGCCCGTCGACATCCACCGCCAGCACGCGCCGCAGGTGCTTGCTGCAATCGATCACCAGCGTGGCGCCGGTGGTCTGGCCGCACTGGCTGGTGCCGGCGCCGCGCGGCAGCACTGGCACCCGCAGTTCGCGGGCGATGCCGATCGCGGTGGCCACATCGTCCGCCGTCTTCGGCATCAGCACGCCCACCGGCATGATCTGGTAGATCGACGCATCGGTGGCATAACGCCAACGTGACGCGGCATCGAACAGCACCTCGCCCTGGGTTTCGGCGCGCAGGCGGCGGGCCAGCGCTTCGCAGACTTCGTTGGCGGGCAGGGCGCTGTGATCGGCGGGATCCCGGCCAGTGGCGGGCCGCAGCCGCGCGGGGTCGTCGAGTTGCATCGTCACTCCTGCGCCGGCCGCGCGGCCTGCAGGTAGACCTGGCCGGCGCGCATCAACTCCAGCACGTTGTCGCGCTTGTGCTGCAGGTGCTGCACCAGCACCTGGCGCAGGCCGGGCGCGTCGCGCGCATCCAGCGCTTCGATCATCTGTTCATGCTGCTTCACCGCGCGCTGCCATTCGACTTCGTTCTGGTTGGTGCGAAAGCGCATCGATTGCACCCGCGCATTGACCGCGCGGTAGGTGTTGCTGAACACCGGGTTCTTCGCTGCTTCGTTGATGCCGACATGGATCAGCGCATTGAGCCGGTAGTAGCCCGACAGGTCGCGGCGGCTGAAGCAGGCCAGCATCTCGTAGTGCTTGGCGCGCAGCTCCGCCAGTTCCGCGTCGGTGATGCGCTGCGCGGCCAGTTCGCCGGCCAGGCCCTCCAGCGCGGCCAGCAGCTCGAAGCTGTGCTGCACATCGGCCTCGCTCAGCTTCACCGCCACTGCGCCGCGGTTGGGCAGCAGGTCGACCAGGCCCTCGGTGGCCAGCATCTTGATGGCCTCGCGCAGCGGCGTGCGGGAGACATGCAGCTGTGCCGCCAGTTCGCGCTCGTTGAGCTTGGCGCCGGGCGCGATGCGGCCTTCGACCAGCATCGTGCGCAGGCGGGCGGCGGCCTGGTCGTGCAGGCCGGTCGGGCTGATGTGGATGATGTCGGCCATGGCGCGTGGGGAAGTTTTGATCTCATTTTGCATGCAAACTGTGAGGTCGTCGACGTGGGTGATTTAGGGTTAACCAGCGCGCACGATTGAAATTTGCATGCAAAACTGATTGACGAAAGGACAGACCATGCTCCAGCTCGACAGCCACCCCAGCGGCCGCCACTTCCTGCAGATCCCTGGGCCCAGCCCGGTGCCGGACCGCATCCTGCGGGCGATGAGCCTGCCGACCATCGACCACCGCGGCCCCGAGTTTTCTGCGCTGGGCCTGAAGGTGCTGGCCGGGCTGCGCCAGGTGTTCCAGACCCGGCATCCGGTGGTCATCTACCCGGCCTCCGGCACCGGCGCCTGGGAAGCCGCGCTGTGCAACACGATGAGCCCGGGCGACGCGGTGCTGATGTACGAGACCGGCCAGTTCGCGACGCTGTGGCAGAAGATGGCGCTGCGCCTGGGCCTGGTGCCCGAGTTCATCGGCGAAGCCGGCACCGATGCCGCCACCGGCCTGCCGCTGAGCTGGCGCCGCGGCGTGCAGGCCGGGCTGATCGAGCAGCGGCTGCGCGCCGACAGCGGCCAACAGATCCGCGCCGTCTGCGTCGTGCACAACGAAACCTCCACTGGCGTCACCAGCGACATCGGCGCGGTGCGCCGCGCGATCGACGCCGCCGGCCACCCGGCACTGCTGATGGTCGACACGATCTCCGGCCTGGCGTCGGCCGACTACCGGCACGACGAATGGGGTGTCGACGTCACGATCAGCGGTTCGCAGAAAGGGCTGATGCTGCCGCCGGGCATCAGCTTCAACGCGCTGTCGCCGCGCGCGCTGGCGGCGATGGCCTCGGCCAAGCTGCCACGTGCGTTCTGGGCCTGGGACGAGATCGTCGAGATGAACAAAGGCGGCTACTGGCCCTACACGCCGAACACGAACCTGCTGTACGCCTTAAGCGAAGCGCTGGACATGCTGCTGGGCGAAGGCCTGGCCGCGGTCTTTGCGCGTCATCAGCGCTGGGCTGCAGGCGTGCGGGCCGGCGTCAAGGCCTGGGGGCTGCCGATCCAGTGCGCCGACCCGGCGGTGTATTCGCCGGTGCTCACCGGCGTGGTCACGCCGTCCGGCGTGGATGCCGATGCTGTGCGGCGGCTGATCCATCAGCGCTTCGATCTGTCGTTGGGCACCGGGCTGGGCAAGCTCAAGGGCCGCATGTTCCGCATCGGCCACCTCGGCGACAGCAACGACCTGACACTGCTGGCCACGCTGGCCGGCTGCGAGATGGGCATGAAGCTCGCCGGCGTGCCGCTGGCCGGCAGCGGGGTGCAGGCTGCGATGGATTTCTTCGCTGCGCATCCGGCACCCGCCGCCCTGCAGGCGGCGGCCTGACGATCTGCCGCCCTGCAGGCGGCGGCCTGACGATCCCCCGCGCTGCAAGCGGCCGCTTGAACCCCCATCAGGAGACAAGACCATGCAACGACGTTCACTGATCCAGGCCGGCGCCGCCACCGCTGCGGCGCTGGCCACACCGCGGCTGCTGGCGCAAAGCTGGCCCAGCGGGCCGGTGCGCATCATCGTCGGCTTCCCGCCCGGTGGCGGTACCGATGCGCTGGCGCGTGTGCTCTCGGTCAAGCTGACGGAGATGTGGAAGCAGCAGGTCATCGTCGACAACAAACCCGGCGTGGCCGGCGTGCTGGCGGCCGAGTACACCGCGCAGCAGCCCAGCGACGGCAGCGTGCTGCTGATGGCGCACATCAACAGCCATGCGCTGGCCGCCAGCCTGCAGCCCAAGCTGCGCTACAACATCGAGCGCGATTTCGTGCCCATCGTGCTGGTCGGCGTCACGCCCAACCTGCTGATCGCCCACCCCGCGCAGCCCAAGACCGTGGCCGAAGTCGTTGCGTTGTGCAAGGCCAAGCCGGGCGAGGTGAGTTTCGGCTCGGCCGGCGCGGGTTCGGCTCAGCACCTGGCGCTGGAGATGTTCAAGCTGCAGGCCAAGGTCAATGCGCTGCACATACCCTACAAAGGCAGCGGCCCACTGCTGACCGACCTGATGGGCGGCCAGATCCAGTACTGCTTCGAGACGATGACCGCGGCGACGCCGCATGTGAAGAGCGGCAAGGTGATCGCCATCGCGCAGACGCGCACCCGGCGCGCCAAGGGCCACCCGACGGTGCCGACGATGCAGGAGCAGGGTTTCGACGGCTTCGAGGCCACCACCTGGTACGGCCTGGTCGGCCCCGGCAAGCTGCCGGCGGCGATCGCCGACAAGGTCAATGCCGACGTCAACACCATCCTGGCGATGCCCGATGTGCAGGAGAAACTGGACACCTACGGCGCCGAAGACGGCGGCGGATCGGCCGAGAAGTTTCGCGCCTTCATCGCCAGCGAGACGGCCAAGTGGGCCAAGGTGGTGAAGGACGGCAACGTCAAGGCAGACACCTGAGCGGACAGCGGCGTCTTGCCGGGCGCCGCTTCGATGTGCCGCTGCAGCGTACGCTTGCGGGTGGCCAGCACCAGTGCGGCTTCGTCGAGCGAGACGCCCGTGCTTCCTTTTAGGCGCTGGCGTTCGTCAGCGCGGCCAGCGCCTCGGCGTCCAACTGCAGCGACGCAGCGCGCGCCAGTTCCTCGAACTGCGGCAACGAGGTGGCGCTGGCGATCGGCGCGGTGATGCCCGGCTGCGCCATCTGCCAGGCCAGTGCCACCTGCGCCGGCGTGGCGTGCAGGCGCCCAGCCACGGCATCCAGCGCGGCCAGCACGCGCCAGCCGCGCTCGTTGAAGTAGGCCGTCTTCACGCTGGCGCCGCGCGGGCTCTGGGCCAGATCGGCTTCGCTGCGGTACTTGCCGGTCAGGAAGCCGCGCGCCAGCCCGTAGAAATTGATCACGCCGACCTGCCGCGCCACGCACAGCGCCTGCAGTTCGGCTTCGAACGGCGCACGGTCGCACAGGTTGTACTGCGGCTGCAGGGTGTCGTAGCGCGGCAGGCCGTGCCGTTCGCTCAGGTCCAGCGCTTCGGTCAGCCGCGCGGCGCTGTAGTTCGACGCACCGATCGCGCGCACCTTGCCCTCGCCGATCAGCTCGCCATAGGCCGCCAGCGTTTCTTCCAGCGGTGTGCCGGCATCGTCCTCGTGCGATTGGTACAGGTCGATGTGGTCGGTCTGCAGCCGTCGCAGCGAGGCTTCCACCGCCTGGCGGATGTAGGCGCGCGACAAGCCCTTCATGCGGCCATTAGCCCCCTCGCCCATGTCCATGCCCACCTTGGTGGCCAGCACGATGCGGTCACGCTTGCCGCTGGCCTTGAGCCATTGGCCGATCACGGTTTCCGACTCGCCGCCGCGGTGGCCCGGGGCCCAGCGTGAATAGACATCGGCGGTGTCGACCAGGTTGAAGCCGGCGTCGACAAACGCATCGAGCAGCGAGAACGAGCGTGCGATGTCGGCGGTCCAGCCGAAGACATTGCCGCCCAGCGCGAGCGGGGCGATCTGCAGGCCGGAACGGCCGAGCGGACGACGAGGCAGGACTGGGTCTTGCATGTGGGGGCCTCTTGGGTGGTGCGTGGCGGGTGGCGGCCATTCTTGCGCAAGCAGGTCGGCCCCGGTGGGGCGGCTGACAGTGCTGACAACCCGGGATTGACAGCCGGACCTCTCGATTGAGAATCCGCAGCGCCTTTCACCCACGGCAACAACGGGCAGTCACCGGTGATCCCGGTACGGTCCTTCAATACAAATACATTTCATTTCGGAGCAATGCATGAAGAAGACATCGCACGCGACCCGGCACATCGCATCGGACGCGGCAGGGGGGACAATCAGCGCAGCCGCCGTGCTGCTGTTGCTGGCTGCCGCCGGAACCTCGGCGGCGGCCGCCGACACGCGCGCGGCGACGGCCCGCGCGCTGGCCCACGTCCAGGCCTTCCCGCAACGCACCCAGCATGCGGTCGGCCACAGCTACGAGCTGCGCGACGTGGTGGTCGATACCGATGGCACCGAACACGTGCGCTTCCAGCGCCGCTTCAAGGGCTTGCGCGTGCTCGGCGGCGATCTGGTGACGCACACCAGCCGCAGCGGTGCCTTCCTCAACGCATCGCACAGCCTGGTGCGTGAGCCGCGGGTCGACGGCGCTGCCCGCATCGGTGCGGTGGACGCCTTGCGTGCCGCCGTGCAGGCGCACCGCGGTGCGCCCGACGGCTCGTCGCCCGAACTGGTGGTGTACGCGCGCGGCGACCTGCCGCAGCTGGCCTACGACGTGCGGCTTTACGGCGAGCAGGACGACGGCACGCCGAGCGAGCTGCACGTGATCGTCGGCGCCGATCGCGGCGAGGTGCTCGAGTCCTGGGACGACGTGCACACCGCGCCTGCCAACGGCACCGGCCAGGGCTTCTTCAACGGCAGCGTGGCGCTGACCACCGATCTGGTCTCCGGCACCTACTCCCTGCGCGACCCCAGCCGCGGCAACCAGGCCACGCTGGACATGAAGAACCGCCAGTTCGGCCAGGGCGCGATCTTCACCGACACCAACAACGCCTGGGGCGACGGCACGCTGGCCGACCGTCAGACCGTGGGCGTGGATGCGCAGTACGGCACCGCGATGACCTGGGACTACTACAAGAACGTGCACGGCCGCAACGGCATCGCCAACGACGGCAAGGGCGCCAACAACCGCGTGCACTACGGCCGCAAGTACAACAACGCCTTCTGGTCCGACAGCTGCTTCTGCATGACCTATGGCGACGGCGACGGCGTCAGCTTCAACCCCTTCGATTCACTGGACGTGGCCGGGCATGAGATGAGCCATGGTGTCACCAGCCGCACTGCCGGCCTGGTGTATTCGGGCGAATCGGGCGGCCTCAACGAAGGCACCAGCGACATCTTCGGCACGATGGTGGAGTACTACGCCAACAACCCGAACGACACGCCGGACTACCGCATCGGCGAAGAGCTGTACAAGAACGGCAGCAGCTCGCTGCGCACGATGATCAACCCCAGCACCGACGGCAAGTCGGCCGATTGCTGGTACTCCGGCGTCGGCAACCTGGACGTGCACTACAGCTCGGGCGTGGCCAACCACTTCTACTTCCTGCTCGCCGAAGGCACCACCGCCGGCAGCCCGAGCAAGACCTGCGTGGCCGGCAATACCCGCGTGGCCACCGGCACCGGCACACTGGCCGGCATCGGCCGCGCCAAGGCCGAGAAGATCTGGTACCGCGCGCTGACGGTGTACATGACTTCCAGCACCACCTACGCCGGCGCCCGCGCCGCGACGATCGGCGCCGCCAACGACCTGTACGGTGCCGGCTCGCCGGAATCCACCGCGGTGGCCGCGGCCTGGACGGCGGTGGGTCGCAACTGAGTTGACTGGCACGCGGCTGACCTGTCGAATCCCTGTAATATGGATGCATGTCCATGTTTTGGGGATTTTATGGGAGTCGCCGATTTCATGTTCACCCCCAGCGTTCAGCGCGTGCTGGGGGCTGCCCTGTCACACCCGGAGCGCTCGTTCACCTTGCAGGAATTGCTGCGGCTTGCTGCAACAGGTCGGGGTAGTACGCAGCAGCAGATCGACCGCTTGGTTGATGCGGGGGTGCTGATCGATGAGCCCCGGCGGGGTCGCCAGCGAAGCATCCGGGCGAACACCTCGTTCTTTCTCTATCCTGAACTGAGCAGCATTGCCCGCAAGTCGTTCGGGCTGGCAGAACCGCTGCGGAATGCGCTGGAGCCATTCACCGATCAGATCAACGAGGCGTTCCTGTTCGGATCCGTGGTCAAGGGCACCGACACCGAGCGCAGCGACATCGATATCGTGGTTGTCGGCGCAGCGTCGCTGCTTGACTTGACCGAGGCCCTGCAGAAGGTGGAACAGGCCTTGGGCCGTTCCGTTCACCTCAGCCTCTATGACCCGGCAGAATGGCTAACTCTGATCAAGAGCGACCCTGTGGTCGCGCAGATACACAACGGGCCCAAACTGATCCTGCTTCCCCATGGCCAGGCCGCCTGAGTACGAGAACCTCATCAAGACCAGGGCGGTCGAGGCCGTTGCGCCAACGCCAGGGGCGATGCAGGGCTTCCTGCGAAACGCGGGTGACTACCTTGCCACGGCCAAGGCGATAGACCCGGACAAGTCGCTCCAAGTCTTCACCATGGCCTACGAAGGCTATTTTCAGGTCGTGCAATCGATCCTGGAATTTTGCGAGGTGCGCACCAAGGAGGCGGGGCGCAACCTGGCCATCCAACGCGTCAGCGCTGACCTGAAGCTCGACACAAGAGAAATCGCGTTCGTCATCAAGGCACATGAGCGACGCAACGGGACGTCGTACGCCTCGCCGTTCCCGCCCGTCTCGAAGGCCGAAGCGGCAGCGATGCTGGCCGTCCTGGAGAAGTACCTGCCCCGGGCCTACGCGTTCACCGGACAAACGCCCGGCCCGTGAGACAGGACTCCATGCTGCCGACGGCCCGCGCGTTCAGCAGCGCTCGAACACCGCCGCAATGCCCTGGCCGCCGCCGATGCACATCGTCACCAGCGCGTAGCGCCCGGCCACGCGCTGCAGTTCATACAGCGCCTTGGTGGTGATGATCGCGCCGGTGGCGCCCACCGGGTGGCCCAGCGAGATGCCCGAGCCGTTCGGGTTGACCTTGGCCGGATCCAGGTCCAGGCTCTTGCTCACCGCGCAGGCCTGGGCCGCGAAGGCTTCGTTGGCTTCGATCACGTCGAGGTCGCTGACCTTGAGGCCGGCGCGTTTCAGCACCAGCTGTGTCGCCGGCACCGGGCCGATGCCCATGATCTTCGGCTCCACGCCGGCGTGGGCATAAGCCACCAGCCGGGCGATCGGCTTCAGCGCGTGCGTCTTCAGCGCGTCGGCGCTGGCCAGCACCACCGCGCCGGCGCCGTCGTTCAGGCCCGAGGCATTGCCGGCGGTGACCGTGCCGTCCTTCTTGAACGCCGGCCTCATCTTGGCCAGCGCTTCCAGCGTGGTGTCGGCCTTCACATGCTCGTCGATCGTGAACTGCGTCGTGCCCTTGCGGGTGACGATGTCCACCGGCGCGATCTGCTCGGTGAAGCGGCCGGCGGCGATGGCCGCAGCGGCGCGGCGGTGGCTTTCCACCGCCAGTTCGTCCATCTGCTGCCGCGTGATGCCGAATTGTTCGGCCACGTTCTCCGCGGTGATGCCCATGTGGATGGTGTGGAAGGGGTCGTGCAGGATGCCGATCATGTAGTCCAGCATCTGCGCGTCGCCCATGCGCTGGCCCCAGCGGGCCGCGGGCAGGAAGTACGGTGAGCGCGACATCGATTCGGCGCCGGCGCCCAGGGCCAGCTCGCAGTCGCCCAGCATCAGCGATTGCGCGGCCGACACGATGGCCTGCAGTCCCGAGCCGCAGAGCCGGTTGACGTTGAAGGCCGGCGTCTCCTTCGGCACGCCGGCCTGCACCGCGGCGACGCGGCCGAGGTAGGCGTCACGCGGTTCGGTGGGGATCACGTTGCCCATTGCCACGTGGCCGATCTGGCTGGCCTCCACGCCCGATCGGGCGATCGCCGCCTTGATGGCGGTGGTGGCCAGCTCGATCGGCGGTATGTCCTTCAGCGTGCCGCCGAAGGTGCCGATCGCCGTGCGGGCGGCGCCCACCACATAAACCTCGCGTGCTGCTCTCACATCTGTGCTCATGCTCATCTCCTGTCGACGGTGAATCCGCCATCATCGCGCAGCGCGGCGCTTTGGTTTGTCAACTGGCGGACAGGGCGCAAGCCTGCGGCATCATTGCCGCCATTTCCATCCCCTCGACAGGTTCATCATGTCTTCCCCCGTCATCCTCGTCACCGGCGCCTTTGGCGCGTTGGGCCAGGCCGTGGCCCGCACGCTGGCCGGGCAGGGCGCCCGCCTGGGCCTGGTGGACGCCGCACCCGGCGTGCCGCCGGCGCTGGCCGAAGAATTCAAGGCCCAGCTGCTGCTGCCGGCGGTGGACCTCAGCGATGCGGACGCCACGCGCCAGGCGGTGGCCCGCATCGAGGGCCACTTCGGCGCCGTGGACGGCCTGGTCAACATCGCCGGCGGCTTCCGCTGGGAGACGCTGGAAGCCGGCAGCGCCGCCACCTGGCAGGCGATGTTCACGATCAACCTGCTGACGGCGGTGAACACCTGCCAGGCGGTGCTGCCGGGCATGCTGGCGCGGGGGCGCGGGCGCATCGTCAACATCGGTGCCGGGGCGGCCGCCAAGGCCGGCGCCGGCATGGGCGCTTATGCCGCGTCCAAGGCCGGCGTGATGCGCCTCACCGAGGCCCTGGCCGAAGAGACCAAGCAGCGCGGCATCACCGTCAATGCGCTGCTGCCCTCGATCATCGACACGCCGGCCAACCGCCGCGACATGCCCGATGCCGACTTCACGCGCTGGGTCGCGCCGCAGGCGCTGGCCGACGTGGTGGCCTTCGTGCTGTCGGATGCGGCGCGGGCCATCACCGGCGCCGGTATCGCCGTCAACGGCCAGGTTTGATGGCCAGGGACGTGGAGCCAAGTCTGATGGCCAAGGACATCGACACGATGGAGGACAGCAACCCCTCCTCCGCCCCCAGCATCCACGAGATGTCCGATCCCGCGCGCCGCACCGTGCTGCAGGGCGGCCTGGGCCTGGCGCTCGGCGGCTTGATGGCGCCCTGGGCCGCTGGCACCGCGGCGGACGAGGGTGCCGGCCCGCTGCTGGGCTTCAAGAGCGTGCCGGTGTCCACCGCCGACGCGGTGGTGGTGCCCGAAGGTTATGTCGCCGAGGTCATCGCGCCCTGGGGCGAGCCGGTGGGCCTGGCCGGCAACATGCCGGCGTTCAAGGCCGATGCCGGCAACAGCGGCGCCGAGCAGGAAGCGCAGTTCGGCATGCACCACGACGGCCTGCATTACTACCCGTTGAACGGCGCCAGTGACCGCGGCCTGCTGGCCATCAACCACGAGTACGTGGACCCCGGCCTGCTGTTCACCGATGGCATGAAGACATGGACCGCCGACAAGGTCCGCAAGGCCTTGGCCGCGCATGGTGTCGGCATCGCCGAGGCCCGGCTGGCTGAAGGCCGCTGGCAGCTGGTGCGCCCCTCGCGCTGGGCGCGGCGCATCACCACCGCGACGCCGATGGCGCTGGGCGGCCCCGCGGCCGGCCATGCGCTGATGAAGACCGCCGCCGACCCGGACGGGCGACGCGTCCTTGGCACGCTGGGCAACTGCGCCAGCGGCATCACGCCCTGGGGCACCTACCTCACCGGCGAGGAGAACTGGATCTTCTGCTTCTCCGCCAGTGAAGAGCCCACCGGCCACCTGAAGCGCTGGGGCCTGCGCAAGGGGCCGGCGGCGCGCTGGCAGGAGTTCGACGAACGCTTCGATGCGACGAAACATCCGCACGAGCCGAACCGTTTTGGCTGGATCGTCGAGATCGACCCGATGGACCCCACGTCCACACCGGTCAAGCGCACGGCACTCGGCCGCGCGGCGCACGAAGGCGCGACCGTGGCGCTGACGCAGGACGACCGCGCGGTGGTCTATTCCGGCGAGGACGCGCGCTTCGAGTACCTCTACCGCTTCGTCAGCCGCGATCGCATGAAGCCCGGCGGCGCGGCGGCCAATGCCACGCTGCTGGACCACGGCACGCTGTTCGTGGCGCGCTTCGACGCCGATGGCCGCGGCCGCTGGCTGCCGCTGGTGCACGGCCAGGGTCCGCTGACGGTGGCCAACGGCTTTGCCGACCAGGGTGAGGTGTTGATCAAGTCCCGCCAGGCCAGCGATGCGCTGGGCGCCACCCGGATGGACCGGCCCGAATGGGTGGCCATCGACAGCCGCACGCGCGAGGTCTACTGCGCGCTGACCAACAACTACAAGCGCGGCATGGCCGGCGAGCCCGGCCCCGACGCCGCGAACCCGCGGGCCGACAACACCATGGGCCAGATCATTCGCTGGAAGGAAGACGGCGACCACGACGGCGCGGCCTTCTCGTGGAACCACTTCGTGCTGGCCGGCGACCCGGCGAACGCACGCGCCGATGCCAAGGGCAATGTGAAAGGCGATGCCTTCGCCTGCCCTGATGGCCTGTGGATCGACGCCCGCGGCGTGCTGTGGATCGACACCGACATGTCCACCCGGCAGATGGGCCGCGACGATGCCGCGCGCCTGGGCCACAACGCGATGCTGGCCGCCGATGTGCGCAGCGGCGAGGTGCGGCGCTTTCTCACCGGCCCGGTGGGCTGCGAACTGGCCGGCGCCACGATGACGCCGGATGGCCGCACGATGTTCGTCAGCATCCAGCACCCGGGAGAGACGGCCTCCGAGATCAGCGATCCGGACCGGCCGACGCGCTTCTCGTCCTGGCCCCACGGCGGCCGGCCGCGCTCGGCGGTGGTGGTGATCCGCAGGCGCGATGGCGGCTTGATCGGAACCTGAGCCTGCCTCACAAGTCCCGCGCGAACCCCGCCAGGTGGTCGAGCATGAACGACCAGTACGGCACCACGCATTCCAGGTGGCCGGCCGGCACGGCGCCGCAATCGGTCAGCGTGACCTGGGCGCCGGCGCCGCGCGCCTGCATCGCGGCCAGCGTCACGGTGGAACTGGCGTAGGGCACGGTGCGGTCGTCGCGGCCGTGGTACAGGCGCACCGGCAGTTCGGGCTTCCAGTCGTGCACGTTGCTCACGCGCTCGATGGCGGCACTGTCGTCGGCCAGGTAGTTGTCGATGAAGGTGGGGTCGAAGACCACATCGGCGTCGCTGGGCAGGGCCTTCTTCAGCAGCTGGTCGCGGATTTCGCGGCGCAGCGAAGTGCTCAGGTTCTTCAGCGTGCCCGGGTTCAGCAGCGCGGCGGCCAGCGGGTTGTCGTCGCGCACCAGGCGCAGCAGCGCGTCCAGCGTGGTCTGCAGCTGGTACGGGCCGGCGCCGGGCACGACGGTGACCAGCTGCGCCTTCTGCACATGCGTGCCGGCCTGCAGCGCGCGGTGCGCGGCCATCGTGACGTAGCCGCCCTCGGAGTAGCCGACCAGGAACAGCTGTTTGTTGTCCAGCACCTTGTTCTTCTGGCGCCAGTACTTCGCCGCGGTCAGCAGGTCCAGCACCGCTGAAGCGGAAGGGGCCGACAGCAGGTAGGGATGCGCTGCGCCCTTGGAGACCCCATAACCCACGTAATCAGCGGCCACGACGATGTAGCCCAGCGAGGCCATGATCACCGCCGGCTCGTCGGCCGTGGCGTGGTTGCTCGGGGCCTCGGCATCGCGGAACAAGGTGCCGTGCTGGTAGCTGATGACCGGGCTCCTGGCGCCGGCGGCCTTCACCGGCACGCTGATCAGCGCCGAGGCCAGGATCTCGCGCTTGCTGGCGTCCAGCGTCAGGTAGTCCAGCCGGTAGGTGTTGACGGCGTAGCGTGGCGTGACCACCGGCGCGCGGGTGCCGGCGTTGCGGATGGCCTCGCCGATCTGCGCGCTGCTGACGCTGCCCAGCGCGCTGACCGCCTTGAACTGGCCGGGGCCGACGGTCTCGATGATGGGCTCTTCCGGCTCTTCCGGGGCCGGGGTGCTGCCGCCGCCACCGCCGCAGGCCGCCAGCAGCAGGGCCAGCAGCAAGGGCAGCAGCAGCTGGGGCAGCGTGGTGAATGGCCGGCAGGCCAAGGGCAGCGGACGGGCGGCGGGACGCATGCCGCAGTGTAGGTCGATGCCGTGGGCCCGGGCTCAGCCGCGGGGGGATGCCCGCGAAGCAGCGGGGGGTCCGGGCGGGGCCTGGGCCGCGTCCTTCAGGTGGATGACCCCCTGATGGTCGACCGCCAGGTAGTCCATGCCGCTGGCCTGCAGGAAGTCCAGGCCCTGCTGCTGCTTGAGCATCGCGATTGTGCTGCAGTTGCCGGCGATCACCGCCAGCGGCGCCAGCACGCTGACGGTGCGCCACCAGGTCACCGGCCGCCCGCTGCGCGGATCGAGGATGTGGCAGTAGCGCTGGCCGTCGGCCTCGAAGAAACGCTCGTAGTCGCCGCTGGTGGCCAGGCCGCCCTGGTGCAGGGGAATCGTCGCCACCAGCGCGTCGGGCTGGCGCGGGTCCTGGATGCCGATCATCCAGGGCCGGCCATCGGGCCTGGGGCCCATCACGCGCAGGTCGCCGCCGAGGTTGACGTAACCATGCTGCACACCCTGCGCGGCCAGCAGCGCGCCGGCGCGGTCGGCCGCATATTCCTTGCCGAAGCCGCCGAAATCGATCTCCATGCCGGCCTGTGGCAGGCGCACCTGCGGGCCATCGCGCTCGACACGGGGCCAGCCGATCAGCGCGCGCACGGCGGCCAGTTCGGCACCGGACGGGATGCGCCCGGCCTTGAAGTCCCAGGCCCGGCGCAGCACGCCGGAGGTGATGTCGAACAGGCCGTCGCTGGCTTCGTACAGCGTGTGGGCGTAGGCCAGCAGCGCCAGCGTCTCGCTGTCGCAGACCAGCGGCGCGCCGCCGGCCGCGGCGTTCAGGCGCGAGACGATGCTGTCCGGCCGGTAGCGCGAGTAGGTGATCTCGATGCGCCGCACTTCATCGATGGCCAACTGCGCCAGCGCCCGGCCGGCGGCCTCGTCGTCCAGCCCGGCGATGACCACCTCGCAATGGCTGGCCATGGCTTCGAAAGGGACGCGCAGTTCATGCATGGCGGTGAGTGCCGCGGCCGGCGCCCCGGGTTGCATGATCGGCGCCGGAAAGCAGTGCCTGGGCCGGTGCCGGGGTCAATTGCATCCGCAACCACCGCCGCCCACGCCGTTGCCGCCCGAAGCGGCTTCCTTGCTGCTGTAGACATGGTTGTTGACGGCCGCTTCCAGGCGATCGGCCTCGAAACTCATCTCGGGCCGGGCCAGCACGCCCTTTTGCCACGGCGCCACCGGCTGCAGCAGCGCACAGCCGCTGCCGCAGGCCAGCATGGCTGCGGCCAGGCCCAGTACAGCGCCTGAACGTCCACGGCCTTGCCGTCGCACGCGCATGAGTGCCATCTCGTTCTCCGTTCCGGCTCAGGCCCCGGCCAGCCAGCCCAGCCATTCATGCAGCGCCAGCCACACCATCATGAAACCATGGGGCGTCGGCATCAGGTCAGCCGGCTGCAGGCGGCCGTCGGCCGGCACACCCAGCGGCGCAGGCAGCAGGCTGATGCCCGCGCCCTGGCGCTGCGCGGCGCGGCCGAAGGCCGCCAGCGCCCGGCGCTGGTGGAAATCATGCGTCACCAGCACGATGCGTTCGATGCCGTCTTTCTGCAGCAGCGGCACGCTGTTGAGCGCGTTCTCGTTGGTGTCGCGGGAACGACCCTCGGCCCAGCGCAGCCGCACACCGAAGTCGCGCTCGGCCACCCGGTGCACGACCTCGGCCTCGCTGGGCCCCGGCGCGCTGCCATGGCCGATGCCGCCGCTGTAGCCCAGCGGCAGGCCGGTGCGTTTGGCCAGCCAGGCGCCGTAGCGCACACGCTCCAGCGTCAGCGGCGACAGATCGGCGGCGGCGAATTCCGGCGCCTGTGCCCGGCGCCCCGCGCCCAGCACCAGGATGGCGGTGCGGGGACCGAGGCCAGGCTTGGCGAGATCGTTCAGCTGCGCGGCGCTCAGGGCCGGCGGCGGCTGGGTCAGCTGTTCCATCAGCAGGTAGCCCAGGCCGGTGGTGCACATCGCCCACAGCCCGATCAGGCCGGCCGACACACAAGTCCAGCCCAGCGCGCGCCGGCGCGGCAGCAGCCTGGCGCCCAGCAGCACCAGCAGCAGCAAGGGGATGGGGGGCATCACCAGGGCGCTGAGCCAGGGCTTCCAGGCTTCGATGCCCAGCGTGACGAACAACTGATTCATGGGGACCGGCATGCGCCAGGGCCGGCCCCGCGCAGTATTTTCAGAAGCGCGGATTCTGACCGCTGAACCCGGGGTCGTAGCGGCGCATCTGCGCCAGGTCATCGCGGTTGCGCACGCCGCAGCTCAGGTACTGCGCATGCAGCTCGGCCAGCCTGCCGCGGTCGAGCTGCACGCCCAGGCCCGGCGTGGTGGGCACGCGCACGCTGCCCTGCTCGAAGGCAATGCGGCCGCCCTGGATCACTTCTTCTTCCTGCCAGGGGTAGTGCGTGTCGCAGGCGTAGCTGAGGTTGGGGATGCTGGCGGCGACATGCGTCATCGCCATCAGGCTGATGCCCAGGTGCGAGTTCGAATGCATGGACATGCCCAGGTCCCACAGCGCGCACAGGCGCGCCAGCGTCTGCGTCACGCGCAGGCCGCCCCAGTAGTGGTGGTCGGACAGCAGCACCTTCACCGCGCCCGTCGCGGCGCCGCCGCGGAACTCGTCCAGCGTCGTGATCACCATGTTGGTGGCCAGCGGCAGGCGGGTGTGCTTGGCGAGTTCGGCCATGCCGGTGAGGCCGGGGGTCGGGTCTTCGTAGTACTCCAGCAACTCGTCCAACTCGGGCGCGGCGGCGATGCTGGTGGCCAGCGACCAGTTGGCGTTCGGATCCAGCCGCAGGGGCAGGCCCGGGAAGGCCTGGTACAGCGCGCGCATGCAGGCGATCTCGTGCGCCGGCTCGAACACGCCGCCCTTCAACTTGATGCTCCGGAAGCCGTAGAGATCGATCATGCGCCGCGCCTGCGCGACGATCTGCGCCGGGCTCAGGCCCTCGCCCCAGGCATCGGGGGCATAGGGGCTGTCGATGTGCTCGGCGTACTTGAAGAAGAGGTAGGCGCTGTAGGGCACGGCCTCGCGCACCGCGCCGCCCAGCAGGTCGACGATGGGCGCGCCGAGGATCTGGCCCTGCAGATCGAGCATCGCCACCTCGAAGCTGCTGCACACCTTGGCGGCGTTCTTCGCGCTGTGCGAGCCGGGCGCCAGCTCGAACTCGACCGCGCCGGGGCTCGGCCGGATCGTCGCGTGCACGCGCTCTTCCATGCGGTTCAGGTCGAAGGGCGACAGGCCCAGCACCAGCGCGCGGGCCTGGCCCAGCACGCGCAGCATCGGCTCGTCGCCGTAGGTTTCCGAGATGCCGACGCGGCCGTCGCTGGTCTCGAGTTCGACGATCGCGCGCAGCGCCCAGGGTTCATGGATGCCGGCGGCGTTGAGCAGCGGGCCGTCGCGGAAGGCGATCGGTGTGATGCGCAGGTCAGCGATGCGGAGGTCTCGGCTCATCGTGCTGCCTTCAGTTCGCCGAAGCGCCGGACTTCTTCACCAGCGCGGCCCAGCGCGGGATCTCGCGGTCCATCAGCGCGGCCAGTTCTTCCGGCGTGCCGCCCACCAGTTCCATGCCCAGCTGGCCGTGCAGCTTGGCCTGCACATCGGGCTGCTTCAGCGCCTTGGCGATCTCGACATGCAGGCGCTGGACGATGGCCTTGGGCGTGCCCTTGGGCGCGTAGATGGCCTGCCAGGACGACATCTCGAAGCCCGGCACGCCGGCTTCCACCATCGTCGGCGTGTTCGGCGCCAGCGCGATGCGTTGCGCGGTGGTCACCGCCAGCAGCTTCAGCTTGCCCGCTTGCAGCAACGGCAGCGCGGCGGTCATCTGGTCGAACATGAAGGTGACCTGGCCGGAGGACACATCGACCATCGCCGGCGGTGTGCCCTTGTACGGAATATGGGTCAGCGGCACGCCGATCAGGTCGGCGAACATCTCGCCGGCCAGGTGCGTGGACGTGCCGGCGCCGGAGGATGCGAACAGGCGCTTCTTCTCGTCCTTCTTCAGCAGCGCGATCAGCTCGGCCACGCTGTTGACGCCGAGGTTCGGGTCGACCAGCAGCACGTTCGGCAGAAAGGCCACCAGCGCCACCGGCTCGAAGTCCTTCACCGGGCTGTAGCTCAGGTTCTTGTACAGGCTGGCGTTGATGGCGTGGGTGCTGATCGTGCCGCCGAACAGCGTGTAGCCGTCGGGCGCGGCCTTGGCCACGTAACTCGCGCCGATGCCGCCGCCCTGGCCGGGCTTGTTGTCGACCACCACGCTCTGCTTCAGCGCGGCCTGCAGCTTTTCGGCGATGGTGCGGCCGACCACATCGGTGGAGCCGCCGGCGGTGAAGGGCACGACGTAGGTGATGGGTTTGGCCAGCGGCCAGTCTGCTGCCTGGGCGAGCGCGGCGCCGGGCAGCGCAGCGGCCAGCAGGCATGGGACGAGGCGGCGGACGAGGTGCGGAACAAGGCGTTGGGCGAGGCCTTGAGCGAGGTGAAAAGTCATGGTCTTGTCTCCTGGGGAGACGCAGTAAAGCACTAATACATTAGTGTGTCAATGAAGCCCCTGGCTAGAATCCACGGCATGGTGCGTCGTGACGTCGTGGAAGGACTGATCCCCGAAGGGGGAGAGCCGACTTCGGCATGCTGCGCCACTCCCACGGGTGAGAGTCCCGTCCCGGTAGGCGTCGGTGCGCCGGGTAGCAGGCCCCAGGTAGTGGAGGGAGACCTCTGTGCCCGAGCGGGGCGTCAAAAGCCCGTGAGGCGGCGCAAGCCGCGCAGCGGGGAGCAAGCACGCGGGCCGCAACATGAAGTGAAGCCTGCAGCCTCGACAGATTTACAACCCGCGGGCCGAGCCGCTCATGTCACGGCGAAGGCAACATCACCGGCGCGAGAACCGAAGCGCGCTGGTGGCTGCGGCGGGGTAGGGGGCGCAGCACGTGTGCAAGGAGTGGAGCGGAACACGAGAGACCCGTCTGCGCGGCCCGAGTCGGGGCGAGCGTGCTCGTATAAGCCCAAGGCGAAGTCGAGGCGTGCGCAGCGGGAGTCCGAGGGGATCGTAGTACTGGACGGTGTGGGTCAAGCCACATCGACGAAGGCCGTGGGGCATAACGCGGCTGGAGGGAAGGGTCCTTGCGGTGGTCATGCTGAGATAGCGGGTAAGCGCGAGGGAATGGCCGGCCAGACCGGACCTAAGGACCCCGGTGGTGATGAGCCACACGACAAAGTGCGACAACTGCAAAGGCAGCTTTGGGCCGCAGCCAAGCTGGCACCGGGAAGGCGCTTCCATGCGTTGTACGGCCAGATGTGCAGGGATGACGTCCTGCATGAGGCGTGGAAGCGCGTGCGCCGCAACAAGGGCGCAGCGGGCGTTGATCGTGTGACGATCAGCGAAGTCGAGCAGTACGGCGTTCAGTGCTTCTTGACTGAGCTGGGCGAGGTGCTGCGTGCGGGCGAGTACGGTGCGCAGGTCGTGCGGCGCGCCTACATACCAAAGGCAGACGGGGCGAAGCGGCCCCTGGGTATCCCGACGGTGCGAGACCGGGTGGTGCAGATGGCGGCCAAGCTGGTGCTCGAACCCATCTTCGAGGCGGACTTCGGTTCGGGCTCGTATGGGTTCAGGCCCAAGCGCAGTGCGCAGATGGCGCTGGAGCGGCTCAGGCAACTGGGCAACCAAGGCGCCGAACACGTGCTGGATGCCGACATCGAGAACTACTTCGGCAGCATCGAGCACGACAAGCTGCTCACCCTGGTGGGGCAGCGGGTCAGTGACCGTCGGATGCTCAAGCTGGTGAAGCAGTGGCTGCAGGCCGGGGTGATGGAAGACGGGGTGGTGAGCCATCCGGTGGCGGGAACGCCGCAGGGTGGAGTGATCTCGCCGTTGCTGTCCAACATCTACCTGCATGTGCTGGACCGGGTGTGGGCCAAGCATGGCGCACATCTGGGAGAACTGGTGCGGTATGCGGACGACTTCGTGGTGATGTGCCCAACGGCGCAGGGCTGCGAAGAGGCGCAAGGCCGCATCAAGCATGTGTTGGACCGGTTGGGGCTGAAGCTACACCCACAAAAGACGCGGCGTGTGGTGCTGACGGACGGCCGGGAAGGCTTCGACTTCCTGGGCTGCCATCTGCACAAGCGCATGAGCGGTCGGCTGTGGCAGCAAAAGGGCCTCAGGCGCTACTACCTGCAGCGCTGGCCGGCCCGCAAGGCGATGAACCGAGTGCGAGAGCGTGTGCGGGAGCTGACACCGCGTGGGCGCTGTCATCAGGATGTGCGAAGCGTGATTGCCGAGCTCAACCCGGTGTTGCGCGGCTGGGGGCAGTACTTCCGCACGGGCAACGCAGCCGACCACTTCATCGATGTGGACGCCTACGTGGTGAAGCGGCTGCGGAGCTTGCGCGTCAAGCGAGCGGGGCGCCAATTGCGCGCGGGTCAAACCCAGCGTTGGGACCGTGACTACTTCGAAAGCCTTGGATTACATCGCCTGCGCGGGACGATCCGCTACCCGGGCCAACCTCCTGGCAACGGGAGGCCTGCGTAATGCTGCGAGCCGACAGACCACTGGTAAGCCGTGTGCGGGAAATCCGCACGCACGGTTTGAACGGGGGTGTTGGTTCTGTTATCGACCTTCGGGCCTGAAACGGGCCAACATCTACCAATGCCCCCGCCAGCTTCCCTGCCGCTGAAAGCCGTCATCGCGCGCCGCGACCGCTCACGCCAAGCGGCGCCGCAGGTCTTCGAACAGCTGCGTGAGCTGATCGTCTCGCTGCAGCTGACGCCGGGCACGGTGCTTTCGCGGGCCGAGCTGGCCGAGCAGTTCGCGCTGAGCCAGACGCCGATTCGCGATGCGCTGCTCAAGCTGGGCGAAGAAGGCCTGGTGGACATCTTTCCGCAGCACGCCACGGTGGTCAGCCGCATCGATGTGGGCTCGGCCCGGCAGGCGCATTTCCTGCGCCGGTCGATTGAGTCCGAAGTGGTGCGCACGCTGGCCGGCGTGGCCAGCATCGAGCTGATCGCGCGGCTGCGCACGCAGATCGACGTGCAGGCCGCGCTGATGGGCGAGCAGTCGCTGCGCGAATTCATCGCCGCCGACCAGGCCTTCCATCGGTTGATGTATGAAGCCGCCGGCGTGCCCGACCTGTTCGACCTGGTGCGCCAGCGCAGCGGCCATGTCGACCGCCTGCGGCTGCTGCACCTGCCCAGCGCCGGCAAGGAACGGGCGATCGTGCGCGACCACCGCCGCATCGTCGACGCGGTGGCGGCCGGCGATGCCGAGGCCGCGCAATCCGGACTGCGCGACCACCTGTCGGACACGCTGAGCAAGATCGACGAGATCCGGACCCGCTTCCCTGAGTATCTGACGGGTTAGGCGTGCGGCCGCCTCAGATCATCGCCAGCGCCGTCTTGCGCTTGGGCGGCGGGTAGCGTGCGTCGATGCGCCGAATCTCGTCGGCACTCAGCACGATGTCGGCGGCCGCCAGGTTCTCGCGCAGGTGAAGCGCCGACACGGCCTTGGGGATCGCGATCACGCCGTCTTGCGCCAGCACCCAGGCCAGCGCCACCTGCGCGGCGCTGAGGCCGCGCGACTGGCCGATTTCGGCCAGCGTGCGGTCGGTGGCGCGCTGGCCCTGGTCGATCGGGCTGTAGGCCATCAAGGGCATGCTGCGCTTGCGCAGCCAGGGCAGCAGGCTGAACTCCGCGCCGCGCTCGCCGAGCGAGTAGTAGACCTGGTCGGTCGCGCAGCCGGCGCCGGGTGCCAGGCCGGGGCTGGCCGCGATCAACTCGTTCATGTCGGCTACATCGAGGTTGCTGACACCCCAGTGCCGGATGCGACCACCGGCCTGCAGCGCGTGCATGCCGGCCACCGTCTCGCGCAGCGCATGCTGGCCGCGCCAGTGCAGCAGGTACAGATCGATCTGGTCCAGGCCCAGCCGCTGCAGGCTGCGCTCGCAGGCCGCCACAGCGCCTTCGCGGCTGGCGTTGTGCGGATAGACCTTGCTGACCACCACCAGCTCTTCGCGCCGCACCGTGCCGGCGCGGATCGCTTCGGCGATGGCCTGGCCGACGACGGTTTCGGCGCCGCCTTCGCCATACATCTCGGCGGTATCGATCAGCCGGTAGCCCAGTTCGATGGCCAGCCGCACTGCGGCGACTTCCGCCTTCCGCGCGGCGGCCGATTCACCCATGCGCCAGGTGCCCAGGCCCAGCGCGGGCATCGGTGTGCCGTCGGGCAGTTCGGTCTGCTGCATCACCACCACCTCGTCTTGCGTGTTGCGATGCCTGATCGTAGACGCAGCCGAGCGCCGGCTGGCGGGCAGGGGCTCGGCGTGGTTTCAACGTGCAGCGCGCCAGCTGCCGCCTTGTGCCGACAACACGAAGCGCGCCCGCTCGTCGTAACCGAAATGATCGGTCGCGCTGTAGCGCAGCACGCCTTGCGGCACCACCACTTCGCCCATGGTTTCGAGCGCCTGCTTCAGCGCCAGCCGGAACTCGCGCGTGCCGGGCTTGGCGGATTTCAGCGCCAGCGGGATGGCCTTGTCCAGCAGCAGCTTCGCGCCCCAGATGTTGGCCGCGAACTGGTTGTAGCTGCCGGCACCGAACTTCGCCTCGTACTGGCGGATGAAGTCCAGCGCGACGGGCTTGGACGGGTGGCCATCAGGCAGTTGGTCGGCGGCCACCGCCGGGCCGGACAGGCCCAGCGTGTCTTCGACGTCCTTGCCGCCCATGCGCAGCAGATCGGGCGCCACGGCGCTGTAGGTCTGGTAGATGCGGCCCTTGAAGCCGCGCTCCAGCAAGGCCTTTTGCGGCATCACCGCGCCACTGCCGGAGGCCACCACCAGCACCGCATCGGGATTGGAAGCCACCACCTTCAGCGCCTGCGCCGTGACGCTGGCATCGGTGCGTGAAAAGCGCTCGGACGCCGACAGCTTGATCCCGGCCGCATCGGCATAGCGGCTCATGTAACGCTGCCAGCTTTCGCCATAGGCATCGGTGTAGCCGAGGAAGCCGAAGCTCCTGACGCCGGTCTTCTTCATGTGGGCCACCGTGCCTTCGGCCATCAGCGCGATGCCTTGCGGCAGGCGGAACGTGAAGCCGTCGCGCCCCTCGGGCAGCTCGATCGGCGCCGCGGCGAGCTGCACGGTCTCGGCTTCGCGCGCCACTTCGGCGATCGCCAGCGCCGGCGGGCTGGCGGTCGAGCCGATGATCAGATCGACCTTGTCCTCGCTGACGAAGCGGCGGGCGTTCTTCGTCGCGCTGGTGCTGTCGGTGGCGTCGTCGAGCACGACGAAGCGCAGTTTCTCGCCGCCGATCTGATCCGGAAACAGCTGCATCGCATTGCGCGGCGCAATGCCCAGCGCCGCGGCCGGGCCGGTCTGCGAAAAGCTGACGCCGATGACGATCTCGGCGCGGATGGCGGTGGCGAACAGGACGCCGCAAGCCAACAGCGTGGCTCGCAAAAGAGGGTGGTGCATTGTGGGTTCTCGCTGGCCGATGGGAATGCGGAGTCGTTTGTCAGCGGGTGGCCGCGGTCGAGGCAACAGTGCCTGGCGTGCGCGGGGCCGGTGGCTGGACGATGCTCACGCGTTCGGCCTCCATCAGCTGCTCGACGACACGGCGGTACTGCGACAGCGCCAGGTCGGCCGCGATCGGCTGCATCGGCCGCGGCGGCGAGGCGGCGATCAGCCGCTGCTGCGCTTCGATGATGCGACGGTCTTCCTCGAAGGCCGTGCACAGGCTCTGGTAGATCGATTCGGTGATCGTCGCGTCGTCGAGCCGGAAGCGGTGCGCCTGCATGAAGAAGTAGTGCGTCGTGGTGGCGGTTTCCGGCGTCAGTGCCTGGCAGCTGTGGAACTGCAGGGCGCCGCTCATGTCGTCGTCGGCGCTGTCGGCCGGCTTGACGTGCGCATGCATCAGCAGCACGCCGGGCACCAGGAAGTCGTAGGCAAAGCGGCGGTTGACCTGGCCGCTGAAACCGCCGAGCCGCGCGTGGTAGGGCGCCGGCACGGTGTTGCGCACCTCGCGCGTGACATGCACGCCGCGCGCCAGCCGCTGCACCGATGGCCGCGCCTCTGCTATGTTAGGCGAGCCGCCCAGCGTCTTCTCGTGCACATAGGACAGGTGCGAAAAGTCCAGCAGGTTGTCGCAGATCAGCAGGTGGTCCGCGTCGTAGTGCAGGTAGCCCGGCTTGTAGCGCCACTCCGCGTGCTTCAACGAGAAGGCATCCGGAATCAGCGCTTCGTCGGCCCGCGCCGGATCCCCCATCCAGACCCAGATCCAGCGCCCGCGCTCGAGCGCCGGATAGCTGCGCACGCACAGCTTGTCGGGAATCGTTTCCTGGCCGGGAATCTCGGTGCAGCGGCCGTCGCTGCCGTACTTGAGCCCGTGGTACAGGCAGCGCACGGCGTCGCCTTCCTTGCGGCCCAGCGACAGCGGGGCATGGCGGTGCGCGCAGCGGTTGTCGATGGCCACCGGCGTGCCATCGGCCTTGCGGTACACGAGCACGGATTCGCCGACGATCGTGCGCGCCAGCAAGGTATCGGCCAGCACTTCGTGGTCCCACGCGGCCACGTACCAGCAGTTTTTCACGAACATGCTTGTCTCCAGCAAAGGCGGCCGGTCGTCGGTCCTGCCCTGCCGCGCACTCTAGGGAGAGCCCGCTTGTCCTTCAATACGCGGGCGTGGAGACTTGGTATCTGTGAAAACGATAGAGACCGCGATAGAGACCGGCTTCGACCTCAACTTGCTGAGGGTGCTGGCGATGCTCGAACGCACACGCAGCGTGTCGCGCGCGGCCGATGCGCTGGACATGAGCCAGTCCGGCTTCAGCACCGCGCTGGCCCGCTTGCGCCGGCGTTTCGGCGACGCGCTGTTCGTGCGCACGCCGAGCGGCATGGAGCCGACGCCGCGGGCCCGGCAGATGATCCTGACCGCGCAAAGCGTGCTGGGCCAGGTGCAGCTCGGCATCCTCGATCCGCCGGTGTTCGACGCGGCCACCGTGCACACCGAATTCAGGCTGGCGATGGCCGACGTGGCTGAAATCGTGTTCATGCCGCGCCTGCTGCGGCATCTGCAGCAGCAGGCGCCGTTTGCGCGCGTCAGCTGCGTGACCCTGTCGCCAGAAGACTTGCCGTCGGCGATGGCCTCCGGCGATGTCGATCTGGCCCTGGGCTACTTCCCCGACCTGGGCGCCCAGGCCTTTTTCCACCAGCGCCTGTACACCCACACCTATGCCTGCATGCTGCGCCGCGGCCATGCGCTGCTCGGTGCGCGCCTGACCGAAAAGACCTATGCGAGCGCCGGCCACGCGGTGGTGAGCTCACCGGCACGCAGCAATGCCTTGTTCGAGCAGTTCCTGCAGCGCCGCGGCATCGAGCGGCGCGTCGTGTTGAGCACACCGCATCATCTGAGCCTGCCGGCGATCATCGAAGACAGCGATCTGCTGGCCACCGTGCCATTGGCCACCGGCGCTCGCTTCGCGAAGCTGGGCACCATCGAACTGGTGCGGCTGCCCTTTAAGCCGCCCAGCTTTGCGGTGCAGCAGCACTGGCACCGCCTGTACCAGCACGACGCGCGCAGCGCCTGGCTGCGCGCGCAGGTCGCCGGCTTGTTCAACGATGCGACCGACGAGTGGATCGGCATCGAGGCCGCGCTGTACGGCAAGGACATGCGGCGGCGCGTGGCCAGTCCGGTCCCCGCTGCGGGTCAAGCCGGCGGCAGGTGATTCTTGAGCGGCACGCCGGCATCGCAGGCCAGCGCCGGTGCCGGGCTGATGCCGGCTTCCAGCAGCTTGCGCGACATGATGTGGTCCATCGGCGCGTTGACGCTCTCGACGCAAGTTAGCGTTTCGCCAACATAGTGCAGGATCGAGAAGCTGGCGGCGGTCGCACCGGGCCGGCGGTGGCGCGTGCTGTCGGCCGCGGCGGGCATCAGACCGGCCATCTGCAGCCGCAGGCTGGCCTGCTCCGACCAGAACCAGGGCAGGGCGCGGTACGGCGCCTCGCGGCCCAGCAGCGTGGCCACCGCGCAGCGTGCCTGGTCGTTGGCGTTCTGCACCGATTCCAGCCGCAGCCGGCGGCCGCTGCCGGCTTCGGGGAAGTTGGCGCAGTCGCCGACCGCCAGGATCGCCGGGTCGGACGTGCGCATCTGGCCATCGACGACGATGCCGTTGTCGCACATCAATCCGGCGGCCTGGGCCAGCGCGATGTCCGGCGCGGCGCCGATGCCCATCACCAGCAGGTCCACCGTCTGGCGCTGGCCGTCGACGGTGAGGGCGACGAGGTGCTGGCCGTCGTGTTCGAAGCCCTCGGTGCTTGCACCCAGGCGCAGGTCGATGCCGCTGGCGCGGTGCGTCTGCAGCACATGCTCGGCCAGCTCGGCCGACACCGATCGGGCCAGCAGCCGGGGCGCGGATTCCAGCACCGTCACCGCCTTGCCCAGCGCGCGCGCGGTGGCCGCAATCTCCAGGCCGATGAAACCACCGCCCAGCACGGTCAGGCTGCTTGCTGCTTGCAGCTGCGCGCGCAGCCGCAGCGCATCGGCCGCGCTGCGCAGCAAGGCCACGTTGTCCAGCGCATCGGGCACTTTTGGCAGCCGGCGCGGGCGGGCACCGGTGGCCAGCACCAACTGGTCATACGGCAGGCTGGCGCCGGAGCGCAATTGCACCGTCTTGCCGGCCCGATCGATGGCCACCGCGGGATCGGCCTGATGCAGCGTGATGCCGGCCTGGGCATACCAGGCCTCGGCGCGGTGCGCTTGCAGGCTCTCCTGCTCGCTTTTCAAGAAGGTCTTGGACAGCGGGGGCCGCTGGTAGGGCAGCTCAGGCTCTTCGCAGACCAGGTGCACCCGTGCACCCTGGCCGGCCTCCTGCAGCCCGGCGCACAACTGCGCTGCGGCGTGGCCGCCGCCGATGATCACGATGGGGCCGGTTTCGGTCATGGTTGGTTTCCTCGTTCGGGGCGCACTCTACCTGAGCGCCGAACGCTGCTGCGGCGGCACTGTTGGCGCTACTGCTGGCACTATTGCTGGCGCTCGGGCAGGTGCAGCACCAGGCCTTGCATCGCCGCGTTCAGCGTGATCTGGCAGGACAAACGGCTGCCCGGCCGGCGTTCCGCGGCGGTGCAGTCCAGCATCTCCAGTTCGTTGGCCAAGGGCGGCGGCAGCTGGTCGACCCATGCAGCATCGACATAGACATGGCAGGTCGCGCACAGCGCCGAGCCACCGCATTCGGCGACGATGCCGGCCACGCCGAAGCCGGTGGCGGCCTGCATGACGCTGACGCCCTCGGGTGCTTCGAAGCCCTGTTCGCTACCGTCGGGGTGAATGAAACTGATGTCGGGCATGGGGTGGGGATCGGTGAAGGATCGGGGTCTTGCAACTGGGGATTGTCGCCACTGGCCGACCTGGCTAGGCTGCGCGCCAGATCAACCCGGAGGTAGGCGCCATGCTGAAGAATTCCATGTTGTCGGCGGCCCTGGCCGCGCTGCTGTCGGCAGCAGGCCCCGCCGCAATGGCCGATACGCTGTACAGCGCCGGTGCCACCGGCGCGCTGGCAACGCCGGATGCGGCGCCTGCGGCCAGCTTCAGCGCGCTGGCCGGTGCCGGCTCGTTGAGCCTGCAGCTGCAGGGTTACGCCACGCTGGATGGTGACCACTTCTACATCGACATCCTGCACATCACGCTCAATGGCACCGAGGTCTTCACTGCCACCTTCGACCTGGGCGGCGGCGGCCTCGACCGCGTGCTGTTGAGCCCGCTCGGCGCCACTGCGGTGAAGGATTCGTCCACCCACACCGTCGACATCGTCGTGCCGCTGAGCCTGGCCGGCGGCAGCAACACGCTGGTGATTGCCTACGACAGCCCGACCAGCTTCGAAAGCGTCGGCCGCGCCGGCCCGCAAGGCCTGGACGATGAAGGCTGGGGCCTGAACAGCGTGACGGTGACGGGCGCGGTGCCCGAACCGGCCACTGCGCTGCTGATGTTCGGCGGCCTGGGCCTGGTAGGCTGGCTGGCCAGGCGGCGCTCGCGCGCCTGAGCGAAACGCTCCGAGGCGCTCACTGTGCCGCGGCCAGCGCTTCGACCTGGATGCGCAGGTCCACGTCCATGCGGAAGCCGTAGGCCTTGCCGGCATCCAGGCCGAACTCGGCGCGGTCGAACGTCGCGCTGGCATCGGCGCCGCAGAGTTCACGCTTGAACATCGGGTGCGGAACGCACTTCAGCGAGTTGATCTTCAGCGTCAGCGGGTGCGTCACGCCATGCAGCGTCAACTCGCCCTGCACCCGCGTCGGCAGCTTGTTGCTGATGCCGTCGAAGCGGCCCTTGTAGCTGGCCTTCGGAAACTTCTTCACGTTGAAGAAGTCCTTGCCCTGCGCCCATTGGTTGAGCTGCTTCTGGCCGAAGTCGATGCTTGCCGGGTCGATCGAGATCTCGATCGTGCCGCTGCCGTCGGACTTGTCGAACACCACCGTGCCGCTGCTTTTGGTCATCTTGCCGCGCCAGACCGAGATGCCCATGTGGTCGGCCTCGAAGCTGGGGAAGGTGTGGGCCGGGTCGACCTGGTAGGTCACCGGGCTGGCGTTGGCGATGGCGGCCAGCAACGCGGCTGCGGCGGTACACAGTGTGGCTGCGTGCGACATCAAGCGTGTCATCGGGATCCTCCTGGCGGTTGAAGTGGTGTGAACAGTGGCTGCGTGCTGCCACTGTTCACACGACGTGCAGCCCGGGCCGGAATCGACACGCCATCGGTCGCGGGCGGATCAGGCGTGGATATAGCGCTCGAAAACCGCGCTGAAGTCGCGGCGATGGAAGCGGTCCAGCACCGTGGTGTTCACGGCGTTCAACAGCGTGTTGTAGTTCTGAGTGATGCTCTCGTCGGTGGGCACGCTGTTGACCTTGTACATCGAGCCGATCACGCCCAGGCACTGCAGGGCATGCTCGCGCGCCTGGGCGTCGCGGTGCTGCATCTTGCCGATGGTGATCAAGGCCTTGTAGATGTCCTTCAACTGCTCGATGAAGTTCTTGCGCACGTCGATGCTGAAGGGCAGGCTGTCGCCGACAGTGAACTTCAGTTCCACGTCCATGTCGATGGTGCCAGCGGTCTCGATCATCACGTTGCTGAAGCGGTGCGTCGCGTAGTCGTAGCGCTTGATGCTGCGCTTGGACGAGATGGCTGAATCACCATCGACGTGGATCAGGCCGAAGTTGGTGAAGCAGTATTCGTCCTTCTTCGACTTGATCAGGAAGAAGATCTTCTCGCCGTCTTCGCTGAACAGGTAGTCGTCGGCATCGACCTTGTTGAATTCCGAGGGCGGCACGATGACGCCGATGTCGCTGAGGCCCAGCGCTTCGGAGGCGAATTTCTTGAACATGGTGGAGGTCCTTGGTGGCGGTTGAAAGCCACGGAAGGTAGCGCGGGCGCCGCCGCCCGCCAAGTGACCTCCGGCTAGCTCAGGCGGCAGCCTTCTGCGCAGAGGCGCCAGCCAGGATGCGCGTCAGCGCCGCATCCAGGTTGGCCACCGCACGGTCGACATGGCCCAGCTTCTCCAGCCCGAACAGGCCGACGCGGAAGGTCTTGAAGTCAGCCCCCTCGTCGCATTGCAGCGGCACGCCGGCGGCCGTTTGCAGGCCTTCGCCGAGGAAAGCCTTGCCGGTGTGCAGGCCGTCGTCGTCGGTGTAGCTGACGACCACGCCGGCAGCCTGGAAGCCTTCGGCCGCCACGCTGCGCAGGCCGTGCGAGGTGAGTAGCGCCCGCACGCGGCGGCCCAGTTCCTGCTGCTCGGCGCGCAAGGCTTCGAAGCCGCGGCTGCGCGTTTCCAGCATCGCGTCGCGCGTGCGCGTCAGCGCATCGGTGGGCAGCGTGGTGTGGTACGCATGACCACCGTTTTCATAGGTCTCCATGATCTGCAGCCACTTCTTCAAGTCGGCCGCAAAGCTGGTGCTGGTGGTGGTGTTGATCGCTTCGCGCGCACGCTCGCTGAGCATCACGAAGGCGCAGCAGGGTGAGCCGCTCCAGCCTTTTTGCGGCGCGCTGACCAGCACGTCGACGCCGGTGGCCTGCATGTCCACCCACAGCGCGCCGGAGGCGATGCAGTCCAGCACGAACAGGCCGCCGACCTCGTGCACCGCATCGGCCACGGCACGCAGGTAGGGGTCGGGCAGCAGCATGCCGGAGGCGGTCTCGACATGCGGCGCGAAAACGGCCGCCGGCTTGTGTTGACGGATCGCTGCGACCACTTCGTCGATAGGCGCCGGCGCAAACGGCGATTGCCGTGCGGCCGACTGCGGTTTGGCTTTCAGCACCAACTGTGCGGACGGGATGCTGCCCATCTCGAAGATCTGCGTCCAGCGGTAGCTGAACCAGCCATTGCGGATGACCAGCGTGCTGCGGCCGGTGACGAACTGCCGGGCCACCGCTTCCATGCCGAAGCTGCCGCTGCCGGGCACGACGATCGCGGAACGCGCGTGGTAGACCTCCTTCAGCACGCCGGAGATGTCGCGCATCACCTGCTGGAATTTCTGCGACATGTGGTTCAGCGCGCGGTCGGTGTAGACCACCGAATATTCGAGCAGGCCGTCGGGGTCGATTTCGGGCAGCAGGCCGGGCATGGGGTGTCCCCTTGTGATGTGTGAACGATCGGGCCGGGGAGCTTATCACCGGGCGTCAGGGGGTGCCGTGCCGGCCAGCCAAGCCCCGCTGAAACCAACGAAACCGGGGTGGCGTCGCGGCGAAACAGCGCTGATGCGCAAGGCGCTCACAGTTCGTTCAGCGGGCTCGCCGCCCCATTCCATCCCCACTTGCACCCCACTTGCACCCCTCTTGAATTGGAGCCTTCGATGATCACTCGCCGCCAATCGCTGTTCCTGATGCCCGCCGCGCTGCTCACGCCGCAGGCTTTCGCTTTCGACCTGGGCCAGGCCATCGGCGCCGCCAAGGGTGCCACCGCCGCGATGAGCCTGAGCGATGACGACATCCGCGCGCAATCCCGCCGCATGGCCGAACAGATGGACGCCAAGGCGCCGGTGGCGCCGGCCAACAGCCCCTATGCCAAGCGCCTGGCCGCGCTGACCGCGACCTGCCGCGAAGACCAGGGCCTGGCGCTGAACTACAAGGTCTACCTGACGCGCGAGATCAACGCCTTCGCCATGGCCGATGGCTCGATCCGCTTCTACAGCGGGCTGATGGACATGATGACGGACGACGAAATCCGCTATGTCGTCGGCCACGAGATCGGCCATGTGCAGTCCGGCCACACCAAGAAGCGCATGCAGGTGGCGATGAGCTCCAGCGCGGCGCAACAGGCCGCGGTGGCCGCCGGCGGCAAGGCGGGCGCGCTGGCGCAATCGGACCTGGGTGAACTCTTCGTCAAGGCCGTGAAGGCGCAGCACTCGCAGTCGAACGAGAACGAGGCCGACGACTACGCGATGAAGTTCCTGTCGCGCCGCAGCCATGACCGCCGCGCCGCGGTGACCGCGCTGGAAAAGCTCGACAAGCTCAGCGGCGGCGGCAAGGCCGACTGGCTGTCCACCCACCCGGCCCCGCGCGACCGCGCCGAGCGCATGCGTCAGCAACTGGCCTGATCGGCTGCGCCGGTTTTGCAGGCGGCCTTCAATCCGCCTTCGCGCCCGAGTCCTTCACCACCTTGGCCCACTTGGTGATCTCGGCGCGCTGGTAGGCCGCCAGTTCATCCGGCGTCGAACCCACCGCATCCAGCCCGGCTTCGGCCAGGCGCTTGGCGGTGTCGGGCGCGTCGAGGATCTTCTTCACCTCGAGTTGCAGTTTATCGACGATCGGTTTCGGTGTGCCGGCGGGCGCGAACAACGCAAACCAGGACACCGCATCGAAGCCAGGCAGGCCTTGTTCGGCGATCGTCGGGATGTCGGGTGCGGCGGCCGAACGCTTGGCACTGGTCACGCCCAGCGCGCGCAGCTTGCCTTCACGCACCAGCGGCAGGCTGGACGGCATGTTGTCGAACATCATCGTCACGCGGCCGCCCAGCACATCCGGAATCGCCGTGGCGCGGCCCTTGTACGGGATGTGCTGCATGTCGATGCCGGTCATGGTCTTGAACAGCTCGCCCGAGACATGGATCGAGGTGCCCGAGCCGGATGAGGCAAAGCTCATCTTGCCCTCGCGCTTGCCCAGCGCGATGAACTCCGGCAGCGTCTTCGCCGGCACGCCGTTGTGCACCACCAGCATGTTCGGCGTGGTGGCCAGCAGCGTGATCGGCGCAAAGTCCTTGACCATGTCGTAGGGCATCTTGGCGTACAGCGCGCCGTTGATCGAATGCGTGCCGACCGTGCCGACGACGATGGTATGGCCATCGGGCGCCGACTTGGCCACCGCATCGGCGCCGGTGTTGCCGCCGGCGCCGGGCTTGTTGTCGACGATCACCGACTGGCCCCAGCTGGCCTGCAGTCGTTCGCCGATCAGCCGCGCCAGGATGTCCGGTGCACCACCGGTCGAGAAGGTCACGACGATGTGGATCGGCCGTGACGGGTAGCTTGCTGCGCCGGTCTGCGCCTGGCTCATCGGCGCAGCCAGCAGCAGGGCTGCCGCAGTGGCCAGGCGACGCCGCGTCAACAGGGCGGGGCGCAGAAGGGCGGGCAGGGCAGTCATCAGGAAGTCTCCTCAACGTTCTTCGAACAGGGACGCGTACATCTGGCGCAATTGCCGCTTCAGCAGCTTGCCGCTGGGGTTCTTCGGCAGTGCATCGGTGATCACCACCTGCTTGGGCGCCTTGAAGCCGGCGATGTGCTCGCGGCAGAAGGCCAGCACCTGGTTTTCGCTCAGCGTCTGCCCGGCCTTGGGCACCACCACCGCCACCACCGCTTCGACCCAGCGCGGGTGCGGCACGCCCACCACCGCCACCTCGGACACCTGCGGCAGGCGGTAGATGGCTTCTTCCACCTCGCGGCTGGCGACGTTTTCGCCGCCGGTCTTGATCATGTCCTTCTTGCGGTCGACGACGCTGATGTAGCCCTCGTCGTCGATGGTCGCCAGGTCGCCGGAATGGAACCAGCCGCCTTCGAAGGCCGCGGCGGTACGCTCGTCGTCATGGAAGTAGCCCAGCATCACATGCGGCGAGCGGTGCACGATTTCGCCGATCTCGCCGGGCTTCACGTCGCACATCGCTTCGTCGACGACACGCGTCTCGACATTCAGCACCGCGCGGCCGCAGGAGCCGGGCTTGCGCAGCTGGTCGTCCGGGCCCAGCATCGTGGCCAGCGGCGCAATCTCGGTCTGGCCGTACAGGTTCCACAGCTGCACCTTGGGCAGCCGGGCTTTCAGTTCCTGCATCACCGCCACCGGCATGATGGACGCGCCGTAATAGCCCTTGCGCAGGCTGGACAGGTCGGTGACATCGAACAGCGGTGAGCGCAGCAGCGAGATCCACACCGTCGGCGGCGCAAAGAACGAGCTGATGCGATGCTTCGAGATCAGCGGCAGCAGGTTCTCCGGCACCGGCTTGGCGGTGATGACGTTGCTGGCCCCGATGTAGATCGACGGGCCCAGGAACACATCGAGCTGCGCGCAGTGGTACAGCGGCAGCGCATGCAGCGCCAGGTCGTCGGCGGCAATTGCGGCATCGACGATGCAGCTGACGTATTGCCACAGCACCGCATCGTGCGTCAGCATCGCGCCCTTGGGCGAGGATTCGGTGCCGCTGGTGTAGACGATCTGCGCCAGGTCGCTGCTGTCCAGCGCCACCGCCGGCAGGTCCGCGTCGCACGCGGCGAGGTTGTCGAAGCTGGTCATGCCGGCGTCGGCTGGGCCGGGCTCTTCGGCCGGCAGCCAGACGAATTCACGCACCTCGGTGTCCAGCGCCGCGGCGTCGCGGGCCAGCGCGGCCAGGCCGCTGTCGGTGGCCAGCATCGTGGCGCCGGCGTGGCGCAGGATGAAGGCCACTTCGTCGGCCTTGAGCATGAAGTTGATCGGCACCAGCACGGCGCCCAGCTGGGCCAGCGCGAAACGCAGTGCCGCGAAGGCATGCGAGTTGCGCGCCAGGATGGCCACGCGCGCGCCCTTGCCGATGCCGCGCTGCGCCAGGCCGGCGGCCACGCGCCGGCTGATGCGCTCGAACTCGGCGTAAGTCCAGCGCAGGTCGCCGCAGGCAATCGCCAGTTTGTGCGGCGTGCGGGCGGCGCTGCGGTGCAGCACATCGGCCAGGGTCTGGCGGCGAATCATCGGGTCCATGCGGTCTCCTGGGGCTTGCCCGGCGCTGTTCTTCGGCGCAGCTTAGCAGCGCACGGCACCCCCGGGCATGACCCGGATTCCCCGGACCCGGGCCGCTGCGTAGCATGGCCCGAGGGCCCGCACCGTGGCCCGCAGGAGAGCGCATGTACGTCGGCCACCACTTCGCGAGTCACCCCGACCGGGCCGCGTTCATCATGGCCGGCACCGGCGAGACGGTGCGCTACGCAGAACTCGAACAACGCAGCAACCGCCTGGCCCACCTGCTGCGTGACCAGGGCCTGCAGCGGCTGGACCACTTCGCGATCTTCATGGAGAACAACCACCGCTACCTCGAATGCAACGGCGCCGGTGAACGCGCCGGGCTGTACTACACCTGCATCAACTCGTATCTCACGGCCGAGGAACTGGCCTACATCGTTGACAACAGCCAGTCGCAGCTGTTGATCACTTCCCGTAGCAAGCTGTCGGTGGCGCGTGCGGCGTTGGCCTTGTGTCCCCGCGTGAAACGCTGTCTGGTCGTCGATGGGGGTGATGCGGTGCGGGCACTGGATGATGCGATGGTCGTCGACTTTGCGCAGGCCGTTGCAGGTTATCCGGACACGCCGATCGCCGACGAATGGCTGGGCACGCCGATGCTGTATTCGTCCGGCACCACCGGCCGGCCCAAGGGCATTCTGCGGCCGCTGCCGGAGAACCCGCCGTCGCAGCCGCTGCCGCTGTTCCACTTCCTCAATGCCCTGTGGCAGTGCCGGGAGGGCATGGTCTACCTGTCGCCGGCGCCGCTGTACCACTCGGCGCCGCAGGCCAATGTGTCGCTGGCCATCCGCAATGGCGGCACCGTGGTGATCATGGAGCACTTCGATCCTGAGTTGTACCTCGCGCTGGTTCAGCGCTACCGCGTCACCCACACCCAGCTGGTGCCGACGATGTTCAGCCGCCTGCTCAAGCTGCCGCCCGAAGTACGCGGCCGCTACGACCTGTCGTCGCTGCAGATCGCGGTGCATGCCGCCGCGCCCTGCCCGGTGCCGGTGAAGGAGCAGATGATCGACTGGTGGGGCCCGATCATCCACGAGTACTACGGTGCCACCGAAGGCCTGGGCTTCACCGCCTGCAATAGCGCCGAGTGGCTGGCCCACCGCGGCACGGTGGGCAAGGTGCTGCTGGGTGAACTGCAGGTGCTGGACGAGCAGATGCAGCCGCTGCCGCAAGGCCAGCCCGGCGAGCTGTGGTTCAAGACCGCATCACCCTTCGTCTACTTCAACGACCCTGAGCGCACGCAGGCCACACGCAGTGCCGATGGCACGATGAGCACCGTGGGCGACGTGGGTTATCTGGATGCCGACGGTTTCCTGTACCTGACCGACCGCTCCAGCTTCATGATCATCAGCGGCGGCGTCAACATCTACCCGCAGGAATGCGAGAACTTGCTGATCACCCATCCGAAGGTGGCGGATGCCGCGGTGTTCGGCGTGCCGAATGAAGACCTCGGCGAAGAGGTCAAGGCGGTGGTGCAGGCGATGCCCGGCGTGGCGGCCGATGAAGCCTTCGCGCAGGCGCTGATCAACTTCTGCCGCGAGCGCCTGGCGCCGATGAAATGCCCACGTTCGGTCGACTTCACCGAGCAGTTGCCGCGCCTGCCCACAGGCAAGCTCTACAAGCGGCCGCTGCGCGACGCCTACTGGCAGGGGCGGGGCACCAACCGTCTGGTGTGACGCCCTGATCGACTCGAGCAGCGTCGCACCGGATGAATCGTTCAACGTCGCAGGCGCTGAACCTTCAGGTCGCATGCGCTGAACCTTCAACGTCGCCTGCGCGACGGCGCAAACGCCCGGGACCTGCTTCAATGATGTCCTGACACCCGACCGGAGACGAAGATGTTCGCCGAACAATCGACCAAGACCCGCGACCTCGTGCAACGCCTGAGCGCGTTCTTCGACCAGCACATCTATCCCAACGAAGCCCGCCATCACCACGAGGTGGATGCCGCGCGGCGCGCCGGTGATGTCTGGCAGCCGCCACCGGTGGTCGACGAGCTGAAGGTCATCGCCCGCGCCGCCGGGCTGTGGAACATGTTCCTGCCGCATCCGTACAAGGGGCAGGGCGGCATTTCGAACCTCGACTACGCGCCGCTGTGCGAGGTGATGGGTCGCGTGTCCTGGTCCGGCGAAGTCTTCAACTGCTCGGCGCCCGACACCGGCAACATGGAAACGCTGGAGCGCTACGCCACCGATGCGCAGAAGCAGCGCTGGCTCGAGCCCCTGCTTGACGGCAAGATCCGCTCGGCCTTCCTGATGACCGAGCCGGCGGTGGCCTCGTCGGACGCCACCAACATCCAGTGCAGCATCCGGCGTGAAGGTGGCGAGTACGTCATCAACGGCCGCAAGTGGTTCAGCTCCGGCGCCGGCAACCCGCGCTGCGCGATCTTCATCGTGATGGGCAAGACCGATCCCGACGGCCCGCGCCATGCCCAGCAGTCGATGGTGCTGGTGCCGCGCGACGCCAAGGGCGTCACCGTGCTGCGGCCGCTGACGGTGTTCGGCTATGACGACGCGCCGCACGGCCACATGGAAGTGGTGCTGGACAACGTGCGCGTCCCGGTCGAGAACATCCTGCTCGGCGAAGGCCGCGGTTTCGAGATCGCGCAGGGCCGGCTCGGGCCGGGCCGCATCCACCATTGCATGCGCTCGATCGGCGCGGCCGAGCGCGCGCTGGAGATGATGGTCGACCGGCTGCAGGCGCGGGTGGCCTTCGGCAAGCCGCTGGCTGAACAATCGGTCTGGCATGAACGCATCGCCGAATCCCGCTGCATGATCGACCAGGCCCGGCTGCTGACGCTGAACGCCGCGCACCGCATGGACGTGGCCGGCAACAAGGAAGCGCGGGCCGAGATCGCGATGATCAAGGTGGTGGCACCCAACATGTCGTGCAAGGTGGTCGACTGGGCCATCCAGGCCCATGGCGCCGCCGGCATCAGTCAGGACTTCTGGCTCGCCGAAGCCTATGCGCACCAGCGCACGGTGCGCATCGTCGATGGTCCGGACGAAGTGCACCGCAACGCGATCGCCAAGATCGAGCTGGCCAAGCGCGCGGCATTGCGAAAGTAGTCACCGCGGTGGCCTAGGC
>NZ_DATILJ010000252.1:0-28019 GCF_035476535.1 Aquabacterium sp. | reverse complement strand
CAACTCCATCAACAAGGGCGACGCATCGGCGCGCCAATAGGCCTGGCGCAGCTCGGTGGCCGCGCCATCGGCCGCAAAGCGCCACTGCCGCAAGTGCAGCAGCGGTGCGCCACTGGGCACATCGAGCAGCTGCGCCTGCGGCGCATCGGCCAAAACGGCGCGGATCTGCTGACGCAGCCGCCCTGGCCCGCGCGGCGCCAGGCGGCTGGTCGATGCGGCGGGCAGTGCCGCCATCGCGCGAGCGCAATGGCTGACCACCGCCTGCGGCCGCCCGCCCAGCTCGTGCAGCCAGCGTTCACGCAGCACGCGAGCGGGTCGAGCCAGCGCCAGGCCGGCCAGCTCCTCGGCATCGGCCTCGGCGATTTCGCGGCTCAGCCAGCGAATGCGGCCGTCACGGCCGATCGGTGCCGGCGACAGCCACCTCGCCTCCAGGTTCGACTGCGCATCGTGCAAGGGCGCCAGCCAGCCCTGCTCGCGCAGCAGCGCCAGGGCCTTGCGCAGCGTCATGCGCGAGACCTGGCACAGCTCGGCCAGCCGGCGCTCGGAGGGCAGCGCCGCGCCCCAGGCCCAGCGGCCCTGCGCCAGGCCTTCCTGCAGCTGCCTCGCCAGCTGCAGGAAGCGGGGCTCCGACTCGGTCCGCGCGGGGCCGGCCGGCGCATGGCCGATCGGTGCACATCCGGCCGGCGCATGTCCTGCCGGTGCGATGCGCAGGCCGGCCTGAGCCATCGGCATCGGCATCGGCATCACAGCCGCAGCCGCAGCCCACGCGCGGCGAGCCCACGGGTCAGCAGCGCCACCGCCAACGCATAGGCCAGCGCCGTCGCCACGCCGGGCGATCCTTGCGCCAGCACCGCCGGCCGATGCAGGTGCGCCAGCTGCATCAGCGCCTCGACGACAAAGGGAATCAGGTAGGCCACCAGCGGCAGCGCCGCGACCGGTGCCAACCACGAGGCTAACGCCGAACGAACGCGGCCGGCCAGGCCATGCTGCAGCCCGAGCAGGATCAGCACGCAGGCCGCGGCGCTGAACAGCGCCCAGCTCGGCGTGGCCGCGATCTTCGAGACCGGCAGCCAGGGTCGTAAGCCGGCGGCAGCCAGCGCCATGACCAGCGCGAAGGCCAGCGCCTGCAGGCCACGCCGCCGCGCGCCGGCCGGACTGCGCTGATCGAACAGCAGCAGCGCCGCGACGCAGCCGGCCAGCACGATGGCCGCATGCGACGCATGGCCGCCCTGGCTGAACACCATCTGCCAGAACGGCTGCGACTGCAGCGCCGGCAGCTTCCCGGCCGCGAAGTAGCCGACGCACAGCAGCATCACCGCCAGCAGCGGCACGACCCGGCCGCGCAGCAGCAGGTAGGCCGCGCAGGCCAGCAGATAGGCCCAGCCGATCAGGCCGAGGATGCCCCACCAGTGCGCGCGCAGGCCTTGTGTGCCGTCGGCGCCGCCGCGGTACAGCAGCGCCAGCGCGACGAAACCCAGCGCGCCGGCCAAGCGCCAGGGCCAGGCCAGCGCCGGCCCGCCGCGCACCGAGCCCCACAGCAGAAAGGTCGCGGCATAACTCGCCAAGGCCCAGGCGGCAACGGGCAGCGGCATCGCCTCGGGCCGGACCACTTCTTCGGCGTTGACCATGAACACGCCCACCAGCACCAGCGACGCCGCACGCCCCAGCACATGCCCCAGCACCGGCGCCAGGCCGGTGGCCAGGGCCAGGCGCTGCTGCAATGCGAACGGCACCGACAGCCCGACGATGAACAGGAAGGCCGGGAACACGCCGTCGACGAAGCTCATGCCGTCGGATTCGGCTGGCATGTGCTTCATCCACGCCGGCAGGCCTTGCACGCCATGCCAGTCGTTGACGACGATCATCACCAGCACCGTCAGCGCGCGGAAGATGTCGATCGCCTCGTTGCGGCCGGCCGGCAGGCGGGCTGCGGTTTCACGCATCAGAAGTACACCGTGCCACGCACGCCATACATGCGCGGCGCGCTGTAGCTGTTGTAGGTGTAGCCGCCGGCATTGCCCTGGCCCATCCAGTTCTTGACGATGTTGTTCGTCAGGTTGGTGCCCCACAGCTCGACATCCCACTTGCCATCGGCCTGCGCCAGGCGAAACGAGGCGTTCCAGTTGGCGTAAGGCTTCTGGTAGTCGCCGATCACCGCGTTGTCGAGGTTGCGCACGGTGAAGTACATGCGGCTCTGCCAGCGCGTGCTGACGGTCGGCGTGAGTGTGTAGTTCTCGCCCAGCGCGATGTCGTGGCTGTAGGTCAGGCCCAGCGAGTACTTCGGCGCATAGGGCAGTTGGTGGCCACGCACGTCCAGGATCGCGCGGCCGCGCTTGGCCGGGTCATCGCCCAGGTAGACCGGTGCGCAGGGCTCGGCGCCGAACTGCGCGCGGTAGCCGCACATCCAGTTGTCGTCGTAGGTCGGATAGGTCTTGACCTTGCTGTCCAGCAGGGCGAAGAAACCGGTGAACCGGCCGTCGCGCCAGGGCAGCACCTTGAACTCCAGCTCCAGGCCGCGGATGTCGGCGTCGCCGATGTTCTCGGTCTTCCAGGCGGCGACGATGTCGCAGGCCGGGTTCCAGTCCGGGCAGGTCTCGCCCGGGCGCAGCAGCTTCTGGCCCACGGCGTTGGTGCCGGTCACGTGCATGCCCTGGTACTTGGTGAAGAAGGCCACCGCGCTCAGGTCCAGCGTGTTGCCGAAGTGGCGGCCCTTGTAGCCGAACTCCAGGTTCTTGGTGGTCTCGGGGCCGTACTCGAGGAAGCTGTACTTCTGCGTCGAGCCGTCAGTGCAGGTGCCGCCGCCGCAGGTGTCGAACTTGTCGCCGAAGCCGCCCGGCCGGTAGCCGGTGGCCAGCGAGGCGAAGACCATGCGTGACTTGTCGATGTCGTACTGCAGGCCGCCGCGCCAGGTGGTCTTGCTCCAGTTCATGCTGTGGGTGTTCTCGGTCGGCACCGGGTAGACGCCGAGTCCGGCGAACGGGCCCATGCCGAACGTGAGATCGGTACCGTTGTGCGGCGTGCCCAGGCCCGGCGCCTGCGGCGGCGTGTACAGGCCGTTGTAGTACCAGGGCTCGCTGGCGTCCCACAGCCCGGCGCTGATGCCGCCCTTGTCGCTGCGCTGGTCGCGGCTGTAGCGCATGCCCAGCGTGCCGGTGAGCTTGTCGGCCAGCAGCATGTCGCCCTGCATGAAGAAGGCCTTCGAGCCGATGCGGCGATCGGGCTGCGCGTAGAACTGGCCCTGCGGCATCGCATACGGCGCGGCGACCAGGTTGTCCTGCGCGAAGTCGATGGCGTTCTTCTCGTTCAGCGAAAACAGGCCAGCCACATAACGCCAGGTCGGACCGGACTGCTTCAGCTGCACTTCATGCACCCAGGAGCGGTAGTTCGAGTTGAGCGTGTAGCTGGCCCAGTCGATCGCGTGCTGGCGGCCCCAGTTGCCCCACTCCTGCATCGCATCGACGTCGCTGTCCAGCCAGGTCTGGCCGCCGTCGTCGTCGTGCTGCTGGTAGCGCTTCTGCTTGGCGAAGGCCAGCTTGTAGCCCAGCTCGGTGCTGTCGTTGAGCTTCCAGGTCAGGTTGCTGCGCAGCGTATCGATCGTCATGTCGAGCTTGCCCGGCACGTTGATGATGGCGTGCCACTGGCCCTCGGGGCCGCAGGCCCACTGCGTGCCGGCGGCCATCGCACAGTCCTTCAGGCCGATGTCGCCGGCGCTGCCGTTCTTGTAGTGCTCGGCGCCCACCGTCCACTCCAGCGCCTTGCTCAAGGCCCAGCGGGCAGTCACGCGTGCGCCCCACTGGTCGGAGTTGTTGTAGTACTCGCTGGGCGAGAGCTTGCGGTTCAGGCGCTGGTCGGTGTCGGGCTTGCCGTCGGGCGTGAAGCTGCCGTCGGGCATCTTGACGCCGCGGTCGCGCAGGTCCTGCTCCTGCGTCAGGTAGCTGTCGCGCTTGTCGACCATCACCGCGGCGCGCACGGCAAAGTTGTCGGCCAGCGCCAGGTTGTAGACAGCCCGCGTCTGGCGCGCCTTGTAGTTGCCCAGTTGCAGCGAGGCCCAGCCGTAGTTGGACTTGAAGTCAGGCTTGGCCGGGATGATGTTGACGACACCGGCCGTGGAATTGCGGCCGAACAGCGTGCCCTGCGCGCCGCGCAGCACTTCCACTTGGTCCAGGTCGAACATCAGCGCCAGCGAGCCCTGCGGCCGCGGCGAGTAGATGCCGTCGATGTGGATGCCGACAGCGGGGTCGCCGATCTCGGTGAAGTTGGTCGAGGTCACGCCGCGGATCGCCGCCAGCACGCCCGAATCGCCGTTGGACAGGCCCAGCTGCAGGTTGGGCACCATGCCGCTCAGGTCCATCACGTCCTTGACGTTCTGGCGCACCAGGTCGTCCGGGTTCAGCGCGCTCACCGCCACCGGCGTCTTCATCAGGTTGGTGGCGTTGCGGGTGGCCGTCACCACCACGGTGGGCAGTTCGGCGGACTGCGCCTTGTCGGCCGCTGCAGGCACCGCAGGCTTGGCGGTCTTGTCGACCGCATCCTTGTCGGGGGCCACGGGCGCTGCCGGCGGCGTCTGCGCCTGCAGGCCCAGCGACGAGCCGAGCAGGCCGCAGACGGCCAGCCGCAGCGCGGTGGGGACGAAGCCGGCGCGCCGGCTCCGCTGCACAAAAACCTCGGTCGCGCGCTGCGCCGCCAACTGCTTCATGGAAGTTCCCTCCGGAACGAGTTCATCGTGAATCACATCGCCCGAGCACCCCCGGAACGGCCGGCGGCAACTATCGAACAGCGACGTTTGAGGCTCGATCAGCGTCTTCTTAAGGTTTGCTCAAGAACACCGTGCGCGGCGCAGCCGCGTCACGCTGCTCCGGCAGAATCGATGCGCAGCCGGTGCCTGGAACGGCGCCGAGGAAAAAGAGGAAGCAGCGATGAGGGTTTGCCTGGTCGAAGACGACTTGACGCTCGGCCGCTCGCTGCAGGCCGTGCTGCAGGACGGCGGCCACGATGCGATGTGGCTGCGGCGCGCGGCCGATGCACGCTTCTGGTTCAACGAGCAGCGCGCCGATGCCATGCTGCTGGACCTGGGCCTGCCCGACGGCGACGGCCTGGACCTGCTGCGCCACGTGCGCCAGCGCGACAAGCAGATGCCGGTGATCGTGATCACCGCGCGCGACGGCATCGAAGACCGGCTGCAGGGCCTGGACAGCGGTGCCGACGACTACCTGGTCAAGCCCTTCGTCGGTGTCGAACTGCTGGCCCGCCTGCGCGCGGTGGCGCGCCGCGCCGGGCTGTGGGGCGAAGGCGATTCGGGGCTGTGGACCACGAAAGACCTGGTGCTCGACGAACGCCGCCGCCGGCTGACGCGGGACGGCACGCCGATCGCACTGTCGAAGACCGAATTCGAGCTGCTGCTGACGCTGCTGAAGTTCACCGACCGGGTGCTGACGCGGCGCGAGCTCGAAGCCCGCGCGCTGGCCGGCAGCGACGGCCATGCGCTGGACGTGCACATGTTCAACCTGCGCAAGAAGATCGGCGAAGGCTATATCCGCACGGTGCGTGGCGTCGGCTACGCCGTCGAACCGTGATGGCCGGCGCAACGCTGGACCCGATGCAGGCGCCGGCGCCGACCAAGTCGCTGTTCAAGCGCACGCTGGCGCTGTTCTTCGGCATGGCGCTGGTGGCCTGGTGCGCGCTGATGGCCAGCGAGGTCTACGACATCAAGGTGGTGCAGGCCCGCAACGGCCAGGCCTGGAACCATGTCTGGGCCGAACATGTGCTGCTGCAATTGCGCACGCAGGGCGCGGGCGTGGGTGCGGGTGTTGGCGCGGGTGTTGGCGCAGACACGGCGCGGCTGCCGGCGGCGCTGGGCCAGCTGGAACACCTGCGCAGCCAGGAATGGCGTGAGATGGGCTATGAGCCGCCGACCATCCTCCTGCAGGTGCTGCAGCATGGGCAGCTGCTGCACCAGTTCGCCTCACCCGACATCGGCCGCCGCCCGCCGCCCGACCCGGCGCAGCGGGCCAGTAATGCCGACTGGCTGTACGTCGAACTGGCCGAGCCGCAGCAGGGCCTGCAGGTGCGCCGCTGGCAGGAAGTGCCGGGCGACTGGCACTTCGGCCTGCATGGCCTGGCCTACTACAGCCGGCCCTTCTTCCTGACCCTGCCGGTGCTGATGTTGACCGCCTGGCTGATGCTGCGCGTGGGCTTCAATCCGCTGCGTCAGCTCGGTGGCCAGATCGCCGGGCGCTCGCCGAAGAACCTGCAGCCGCTGCCGCCGTCGCCCTATGTCGAGCTGGCGCCGGTGGTCGATGCGCTCAACGCCTTGCTGGCGCAACTGCGCGACCACCATGGCCGCGAGCGCGACTTCCTGCTCAATGCCGCGCATGGCTTGAAGACGCCGCTGGCGGTGATCCAGGCCAATGCCGACACCACGCTGACCAGCACCGACGCCGCGCGCGGTGCGCAGGCGCGCCAGCGCCTGGTCGACGGCGTGCGCCAGGCCACGCACACGGTGCACCAGCTGCTGTCGCTGGCGCGCTCGGAGGCCGATCCGCTGACGCTCGATATGCGCAGCATCGACTTGGTCGGCCTGCTGCGTGACCGCATGGTGCTGATCAACGACCTGGCCCAGCGCCGCGACATCGAGCTCGAACTGCAGGCCCCGGCCGACTGCGTGGCGACGGTGCACCGCGAGACCATGGGCTCGCTGATCGACAACCTGCTGGACAACGCCGTCAAGTACTCGCCGCCCGGCAGCCGCGTGGTGGTGGTGCTGGACAGCGATGACCAGGCGCTTCGCCTGAGCGTCACCGACCAGGGGCCAGGCATCCCGCCGGCGCTGCGCGAGAAGGTGTTCGAACGCTTCTTCCGCCTGCCCGACCAGGAAGAGCCGGGCAGCGGGCTGGGCCTGGCGATCGTCGACAGCGCCGCCCTGCAGCATGCGGCGACGGTGACGCTGGAGGCCGGCTTCGATGGCCGTGGCCTGCGCGTGGCGCTGCGGCTGCCGCGAGCAAGCGCACCGAACACCGCATAACTCCGCGGCCTCAAGCGGACGCCGCGAATCCGGCTTTGCCGGTCCGCCGGCGTCGCCCCCTGGGGGAGGCGCCGAAGGCGCTTCGGGGGGCCTATCTTCCAGCCGCGCGCGCGAGCTGGGTGATGCGCGCCCAGTCCCCCTGCTCCACCGCATCGGCCGGCGTCAGCCAGGAGCCACCGCAGACCTTGACGTTGGGCAGTGCCAGGAACTGCGGTGCCGTCTCCGGCGTGATGCCGCCGGTGGGACAGAACACGACGTCGGGGAACGGCCCGTGCAGCGCCTTCAGCATGGCGATGCCACCGGCTTGCTGCGCCGGGAAGAACTTCAGGAAGTTCAGGCCGTCGGCCTGCGCCGTCATCACCTCGCTGGCAGTGGCGACGCCGGGCAGCAGCGGCAGGCCCAGTTCGCGGCAGGCGGCGCCGATCTCACGCGTGTAGCCGGGGCTCACGGCAAACTTGCTGCCGGCATCGCGGGCGGCCCTCGCATCGGCCGCCGAGCGGATGGTGCCGGCGCCGACCAGCGCCTCGGGCACCGCCTTGGCGATGGCCTCGATGCAGGCCAGCGCGACATCGCTGCGCAGCGTCACCTCCAGCACCTTGACGCCGCCGGCCAGCAAGGCTTCGGCCAGCGGTACGGCATCGGCAATGCGCCTCAGCACGATCACGGGAATCACGGGGCCATGGCTGGCCAGGCTCAGGGTGTCGATCATGGGGTGCTCACAACCAGGTGATGGCGCCTTCTTCGGCGCTGGTGACATTGCGGCGCATGCCGCCGAAAAGCTCGCGGCCCAGGCCATGGGCATTGTCGACGGCGTGTGCCGGATCGATGACTTGCACGCTGCGGGCAGCCCATTGCGCATCGTCGATCAGCACGTCGAGCTGGCCCTGCACGGCGTCGAGGCGGATGCGATCGCCGGTGCGCACACGCGCCAGCGGCCCGCCGGCCAGTGCCTCGGGGCTGACGTGGATGGCGGCCGGCACCTTGCCGGACGCACCGCTCATGCGGCCGTCGGTGACCAGCGCCACCTTGAAGCCCTTGCCCTGCAGCACGGCCAGCGGCGGTGTCAGCTTGTGCAACTCGGGCATGCCGTTGGCGCGCGGGCCCTGGAAGCGCACCACGGCAATGAAATCGCGTTCGAGCTCACCGGCCTTGAAGGCCCGTTGCAAGCCTTCCTGGCTGTCGAACACGATGGCCGGCGCTTCGACGACATGGCGATCCTCGGGTACCGCCGAGACCTTGATCACCGAGCGGCCGAGGTTGCCGGTCAGCAGCTTCAGCCCGCCGGAGGCCGAGAACGGCGCCGCCGCCGGCCGCACGACCGAGGTATCCGCGCTGTCAGCCGGCAGGCTGTGCCAGCGCAGACCGGCTTCCTCCTGCCGCGGCACTTGGCCGTAGGCGGCCAGGCCACCGCTGGCCACGGTGGCCACGTCGGCATGCACGCAGCCGCTGTCGATCAGCTCACGCAGCACGAAGCCGGTGCCGCCCGCGGCCTGGAACTGGTTCACGTCGGCGCTGCCGTTCGGGTAGACCCGCGCCAGCAACGGCACTTCGGCCGACAGTTCGGCGAAGTCCGTCCAGTCGATATGGATGCCGGCGGCACGCGCCACCGCCACCCAGTGGATCAGGTGGTTGGTCGAGCCCCCGGTGGCCAGCAGCGCGACCATCGCATTGACGATCACCCGCTCGTCGACCAGCCGGCCGATCGGCGTGTAGCGCTGCGCCTTCGTCAGACTCAACACCGTGCCCACGGCTTCGCGCGTCAGCCCTTCGCGCAGCGCATCGTGCGGATGCACGAAGGCCGCGCCGGGCACATGCAGGCCCATCGCCTCCAGCAGCATCTGGTTGCTGTTGGCCGTGCCGTAAAACGTGCAAGTGCCGGCGCCGTGGTAGGCGGCCTGCTCGGCCTGCATCAGCTGGTCGCGCCCGACCAGCCCTTGCGCATGCTGTTCGCGCACCTTGGCCTTGTCGTTGTTCGACAGGCCCGATGACATCGGCCCGGCGGGCACGAAGACACATGGCAGGTGGCCGAAATGCAGCGCGCCGATCAACAGCCCCGGCACGATCTTGTCGCAGATGCCCAGCAGCAGCGCGCCGTCGAAGACGTCGTGCGTCAAGGCGATCGCGGTGGCCATCGCGATGGTGTCGCGCGAGAACAGGGACATCTCCATGCCCGGCAGCCCCTGGGTCACGCCATCGCACATCGCCGGCACGCCGCCCGCCACCTGCACCGTGGCACCGCGGCGCTGCGCTTCGTCGCGGATCAGTGCCGGGTAGCTTTCGTAGGGCTGGTGGGCCGACAGCATGTCGTTGTAGGCCGTCACCACCGCCAGGTTGGGCGCGCGTTCGGCGACGATGCGCAGGCGCTGGTCGCCCGGCATCGCGGCAAAGGCATGGGCCACGTTGGCACAGCCCATGCGTTCGGTGCCCGGTGGACGCTGCGCCAGGGCGTCGATGCGGGCGAGATAGTCGCGCCGGGAGGCCGCGCTGCGTTCGCGGATACGCCCGGTGATGTCGGCGATGCGTGTCTTCATGATGGAATGGTAACCCATGCTTGTTGAATCAAGTAACCCGGTTACATACCCCAGTCGATTGACGGGCTTCTGCAGCGGGCTTCTGGCATGCTTCGTACCCGCACCATGTTGAAGCCCTTGCGTGATCCTTTGCCGCTGCTGGAGCGTACCCGGGCCGAGTGGGGCGGGCAGTCCGATCTGTGGGTGTTCGGTTATGCCTCGCTGATCTGGCGGCCGGAGTTCGATGCCGCCGAGCACCACCCGGCCTGGGTGCGCGGCTGGCATCGCGCGTTCAGGATGCGCTCGCGCATCAACCGCGGCTCGCCCGAGCAGCCGGGGCTGGTGTTCGCGCTGGTCTCCGGCGGCATGTGCCGCGGCGTGGTGTTCCGCATCCCGCGGGCGCAGGCCGATGCGGAGCTGAGCCGGCTGTGGGGCCGTGAAATGCCCACCGGCGTGTACGACCCGCGCTGGCTGGCCTGCCAGACCGACGGCGGGGTTGTGCATGCGCTGGCGTTTACGCTGAGCCGCCGCAGCCCCAGCTTCACCGGCCGCATCGACGATGCGCAGATGCTGCACATCCTGCGCCATGCCCAGGGCCGCTACGGCAGCACGCTGGACTATCTGCTGCAGACGGCGCATGCGCTGCGCGCGCAGCAGGTGCGCGACCGGGAGATCGAACGGCTGGTCGCGCTGGCCAGCCGCCAGGGGCTCTGCCCGACCTAGGGAACGTTCTGCGCGGCCGGCGGCGCCGCCCGGGAGCCGGCCCGCAGTGCAGCCAGGTCGTCGACGGTGTCGACATCGACCAGCACGCCCGGATCATCCACTTCCAGCCCGATCGACGGGTAGCGCGCGACCACGCGGCGGGCGCCTTCGTCGCCGGTCAGCTGCACCAGGTCGGAGAACAACTCGGCGGAGAAGCCCACCGGATGGCCGCGACGGCCGCGGTACTGCGCAAACACCACCGGGTGCTGCGTCAGCAGGCCGGCCACCGCCATCAGCGTGCCGGGGGCGACCATCGGCATGTCACCCGGCAGCACCAGCCAGCCCGGCACGTTGGGCCGGGCGGCGACACCGGCGGCGATGGAGTAGCCCATGCCCAGGCCGGACTGGCCGATGGCGCCCACTTCAGGCAATACCACGACATCGCGCCGCGCCACCCAGCGCGCCGACTCGCCGGCCAGCGGCTCGGTGGTGACCACCACCACCGGCAGGCCGCTGGCGATGGCGTGGCCAATGGTCTGCCCGAGCACGCTCTGCTCGCCGAGGTCCTGCTTCAGCTTGTGCTCGTGGCCGCGAAAGCGGCTGCCCCGGCCGGCGGCTAGCACGATGACGACAGGGTGTGCTTTCATGATCTGTCTCTAGCATGGAGGCGGCGATGCCTCTACAACAGTCGGAGGATCACTTAAGGCCTTCCACGTAGGGAGCTACCCAACGCCCGGGTCAACCCGTACGAGCGCGCGGCATACTGCGACGATGGATCCCCACATCGCCAGCCTGCGCAAGAGCTACGAACGTGCCGAACTCGACGAATCCGCGTCGGAAGAGCAACCTTTGCGCCAGTTCGACACCTGGCTGAAGCAGGCCTTGGCGGCCCAACTGCCCGAACCCAACGCGATGACCTTGGCCACGGTCGGCGAAGACGGTCGCCCGTCGACGCGCCTGGTGCTGATCAAGGGCTACGACGAGCGCGGCATCGCCTGGTACAGCAACTTCAACAGCCGCAAGGGCCGCGACATCGCCGCGCATCCTTTCGCGGCGCTGCAGTTCCATTGGGTCGAGCTGGAACGGGTGGTGCGCATCGAAGGCGCGGTGCATCTCTTCAGCGATGCCGAGGCCGATGCGTACTTCGCGTCGCGGCCGCTCGATTCACGCATCGGCGCCTGGGCCTCGCCGCAGAGCGAGGTGATCAGCTCGCGCGCCGTGCTGGTGGCCAATGCCGCGCGTTATGCCGCGCAGTTCGTGCTGTCGCCGCCGCGGCCGCCGCACTGGGGCGGCTTCCGGCTGGTGCCGGACCGCTGGGAATTCTGGCAAGGCCGCCGCAGCCGCCTGCATGACCGCCTGCGCTACCGGCTGGAGGATGGGCGCTGGGTGCGCGAGCGGCTGGCGCCCTGAGTTCAAGCGCGCCGGCCCTCAGCCACGCTCAACCTGCGTGACCAGCGCATCAATCGATGCCAGGAAACGCCGCACGTCGATCGGCTTGGTCCAGTAATCGTCGAAGCCGGCGTCGCGCGCGGCCTTCACGTCGTCCGGCATCGCGTTGGCAGACAGCGCAATGAAGCGGCAGCGCGCGTGGCGTTCGTCGGCCCGCAGGCGCTGCATCACTTCGGTGCCCGGAAAGTCGGGCAGCTGCAGGTCGAGCAGCACGACATCGGGATCGAAAGTCGCGGCGCAGGCCATCGCGCTCGAACCGTCTTCGCACATCTGCACACCCACCGCCGGCCGCATGCCGAAGACCTCGCGCAGCAGCAGCAGGTTCACCGGGTTGTCTTCGACGCACATCAGGCGCAGGCCGTGGGCCTCATGCCCGGGCTCGTCGGCGGCATGGACCACCGCGCCAGCGGCCGCCGGCACCGCCTGGGGCAGCCAGACGCGGAACTCGCTGCCCAGGCCCGGCCGGCTGTCGACCTCCACGCTGCCCTGCAGCCGTTCGACATGCCGGCGCACCAGCGTCAAGCCGATGCCGGGGCCATCGATGGCTTCGTGCTCGACACCCAGGCGCTGGAAAGGCTCGAAGGCCGCACGCAGCTGTTCGGCCCGCATGCCGCGGCCGCTGTCGCGCACCGCGAGCACCCAGCCGGGCGCGCGCTCACGCAGCTGCGTCCAGCTGCGCAGCTCGACATGGCCGCCGGGCCAGTTGTAGCGGATCGCGTTGTCCAGCAACTGGCCCAGAACCCGGGTCAGGCGCAATCGATCGGTCATCACCTCGCCCGGCAGCGGACGCGGGCCGCAGCGCAATTCGACGCCAGCCTCGCGCGCCGCGGCCTCGGCCTGCGCCAGGCAGTCGGCCGCCACCTCGTCGATCGGCACCGGTTCGAGCACGATGTCCGAAGGCTCGCCCGGGTCGCTGGTCAGCTCGAGCACTTCCTCGATCATGGCCAGCAGCTTGCGCGCCGCCGTCTCGATGCGCAGCAGGCGGTCACGCTGGCGCGGGCTGGGTTCGTCCTCGGTGTCATGCAACAGCAGCTGGCCGAAGCCCAGCACGGCATTCAGCGGCGTGCGCAGTTCGTGGCTCATGCGCGCCAGGAATTCGGTCTTCGCGCGGCTGGCCTGCTCGGCCCGTTGCGTCTCGCGCGCCTTGCCCTCGGCCAGGTGGCGTTCGGTGACATCGATGTCCACGCCGGCGACGTAGCTGGCCTGCCCCGCGGCGTCGCGCACCGCGCGGCCGAACGAAGCCAACCAGCGCTGCTCGCCGTTCGGCCAGCGCACGCGATATTCATGGCGGAAGGTCCCGCCCTGCTCGATGTGATGTTGCAGCAGCTGCGCGTACCGCCCGAGGTCGGCCGGCTCGGTGGACTCGGCCAGCACGTCTTCCACCGGCGCCGGCGAAGGCTCACGCCCGCGCAAGTGAAAGCCGACCTCGCTGAGGTAGGACGGCCGGCCATCGAGGCGCCGCTCCCAGACGCCGACGCCGGCCGCCTCGAGCACGAACCCGAGCCGTTCACGCTCGTGCGCGAGGGCCAGGCGGGCCAATTCCTGCTCGGTGACATCGACGTGCACGCCCACCGCCATGCGCTGCCCGTCGTTCAGCAGTTGGCGCGAGCGGGCATGAATCCAGCGCACCGCCTCGCTGCCCGGCACCGGGATGCGAAACACCAGGTCATCCACCTGCGGCCAGCTGGCATTGGACAGCAGCTGGCGCTCGCGCATCCAGTCGCGGTCCCGCGCGTGCACGTGCCGCGACAACCACTCTTCGAAGCTGGGCGGCCCCTCCTGCGGCGCGCGGTGATGCAAACGGTACATCTGGTCGTCCCATTCACCGACGCCGGTGTCGATGTTGCGCGACCAGAAGGCCAGGCCGATAGTTTCAGCCGCCAGGCGCATGCGTTCCGACAGGCGTAGGCTGCGCCCACGCTCGGCCGCGAGGTCGCTCAGATCGATCGAAACGCCCAACAGGCCAAGCAAGCGGCCATCGGCATCGCGGTGTGCCACGCGCCGCGTCAACAAGGTTCGCCAGCCACCTGCCGGCATCGCGTAACGCACGATCGCGTCGGCCACCCGGTCTTCGGACAAGGCCTGTCGCGCCGCGTGCGAGATGCCCTCGATGTCGTCGGGGTGCATCTGCGCACGATGGTCGGCCAAGGCCATGCTGGCACTGTCGCCGCTGGCGCCCAGCCCGGCCGAACCCCGGCGGATGAAGTGGATGCGCTTCATGTCCGCATCCACCCACCAGACGCCGACATCGGACATGTACAGCGCCCGTTCGATCAGCGCACGGTCATCGTCCCACTTGGCCTGGGGCACGGCATCCGGCACGAACCAGATCAGTCGACCGTCGGTCAGCGCCACCACGCGGCAGCGCACGCGGTGCCCATCGGGGCCCAGCAGGCGGTCGGCATCGCCTGGTGTTTCGAGGCCGGCCGCGAGCTGTTCGATCTCGGCGACGCTCAGCCCGCTGTCACGCCGCCAGTGCAACGCAGCGTCATTGAACTCGCAGCGCGAACTGCCTGCGCCGGTGCGCACGCGCACGGCCGGTGTCGGCGCCTGACGCCATACCTGTTCCATCGATCACCCAATGAAAACCGTGCCACCCGCGGCCATGCAGGGCTTCGCGGGCAGTGTACCGCCGTGTTCCGGGGCCTGAAGATCGGCCTCTTGGCACCTGGCAATGCCTTCCGGCACGGGCGCTCAGGTCCGGACACGCGCCGCGAAGGTGCGACGGAACTTCTCGACCTTGGGCGCGACGACAAAGGCGCAATAGCCCTGGCCCGGGTTGTTGGCAAAGTAGTGCTGGTGGTAGGCCTCTGCGGCGCTGTACGACGCCTCGGGCGCCAACTCGGTCACCACGCGACCCTTGTTGGCGGCGTTCACTTCGTCCAGCACCTCGCGCGCGACGGCTTGCTGCTCCGGCGCATGCCAGTAGATGCCCGATCGGTACTGCGTGCCGACATCATTGCCCTGGCGATTCAAGGTCGTCGGGTCGTGAATCACGAAGAAGATCTCCAGCACTTCCCGCAAGCTGATGCGGGCCGGGTCGAACTGCACACGCACCACTTCGGCATGGCCGGTGTCGCCACGGCAGACCTGCTCGTAGGTCGGCGACGGCAACTGGCCGTTGCTGTAGCCGGATTCGACGGCCAACACGCCATCGACCTGTTCGTACACCGCCTCCAGGCACCAGAAGCAGCCGCCGGCCAGTGTGATGGTTTCAGTGCTCATGGGGCGATCCTGTCAGCGCGTTGGGGGGCAAGCTTCATTGTCGACCGGCAGCCGAAGTTCTTACAGTGTCCAGGGGGATGGCGTCACAATGCGCCCCGTTCGTCACCGGAGTCAAACGCTTGGACAGTCTCTTGGCCACACTCGGACTGTCCGGACTCAAGCCGCTGGCAACTGCGCTGGCCTTGCCGCCGGTGCCACTGCTGTTGCTGGTGCTGATCGCCGGCCGCATGTTGGCCTCCGGCCGCCGCGGCGGTGCCGGTGCCGTGTTGTTGCTGTTCAGCGTGGCGGGTTTGTGGCTGAGCTGCTGCGCGGGCGTCGGCAACGCACTGGAACGCTGGGTGCTGCGTCCACCCGCCGCCTTGAGCGAGGCGCGCATCGCTTCGCTGCGCCACGAATCGGCAAGCCGCAAGGTGGTGGTGCTGATCCTGGGCGGCGGCCGCGAGTCGCTGGCGCCGGAGTACCGCGAGGCCCATCTGTCGGCACGATCGATGCAGCGTCTGCACTACGGGCTGTGGCTGGCCCGCCAGTTGAACGCGCCGGCCATGTTCACAGGCGGCACCGGCCTGTCGCAGTTGCCCGGCCCCGCCGAAGCCGACATCGCGGCCCGCATCGCAGAGCGCGACTACGGCCGGCGGCTGCGCTGGGTCGAAACTACATCACGCGATACGCGCGAGAACGCTGCCGCCAGCCTGAACCTGCTGACCACGCAGGGCATCACCGATGTGATCGTCGTGACCCACGATTGGCACATGCCGCGCGCTTTGCGGGCCTTCGAAGAGGCCGCCCGGCGCAACAAGCACGTGATGCAGATCATTCCGGCCCCGATGGGGCTGGCCTCAGGGGTGGATCGACCGGCACTGAACTGGATGCCGACACAAGAGGGTTTTGCACAGGTGCGTCTGACGCTGCGTGAGGCCCTGGGGCTGCTGTTCGGCGCTTGAATGGCGTTCCGGTGGAACCACGCCAGTCGACCCAGAAATCAAAACCCCTCCGAACCTTGCGGTGCGGAGGGGTGGGTGGCAACCAGCCACCATATGGAGCTCCGGAGGTAGTGGGTCCAGGGCTCCTGTAGCGCAGAGAGTGCGCAACGGTTGATGCCTTGATCACAAGGCCCCTCAACCTTAGTGCAGGGGGCGCTGGCTTTCAAGCTCGCTCGCGTGCATTTCTTTCAGCCAGACGACATCAGGCGGTCGAACAGCGCCGCCGCCCGCGCATCGGCCTCAGGCGACATCACGATGGGCCGGCCCCATTCCCGTGTCGTCTCACCGGGCCATTTGTGGGTGGCATCCAGCCCCATCTTGCCGCCCAGGCCGCTGACGGGCGAAGCAAAGTCCAGGTAGTCGATCGGTGTTTCGGCCACCAGCGTGGTATCGCGCACCGGGTCCATTCGGGTGGTGATGGCCCACACCACGTCCTTCCAGTCGCGGATGTTCACGTCGTCGTCGGTCACCACGATGAACTTGGTGTACATGAACTGGCGCAGGAAGCTCCACAGCCCGAACATCAGCCGCTTTGCATGCCCCGGGTAGCTTTTGCGGATGGCGATCACCGCCATGCGGTAGCTGCAGCCCTCGGGCGGCAGGTAGAAGTCGACGATCTCCGGAAACTGCCGCTGCAGGATGGGCACGAACACCTCGTTCAGTGCCATACCCAGCACGGCCGGCTCGTCGGGCGGCTTGCCGGTGTAGGTGGAGTGGTAGACCGGATCACGCCGGTGCGTCAGCCGGTCGATGCGGAACACCGGGAACCAGTCCTGCTCGTTGTAATAGCCGGTGTGGTCGCCGTAGGGCCCCTCCAGCGCCTGCAGGTAGCCGCCCTGCTCGCGCAGCGGCACACCATGGTCGCTGACCCCCTTGAATCCGGGGGGGGCTGTGGGAATATGACCTTCGAGGATCAGCTCGGCCGTCGCCGGCACCTGCAGCGGCTTGCCCGGCTCGCCGACGCTGCAATCGACCAGCTCGGTTGCGCTGCCGCGCAACAGGCCGGCGAACTGGTACTCCGACAGGCTGTCGGGCACCGGCGTCACCGCGCCCAGCGTCGTCGCCGGGTCAGCGCCCAGGGCCACCGCGATCGGGAAGGGCTGGCCGGGCCGGGCCAGCGCAAACTCGCGGAAGTCCAGTGCGCCGCCGCGGTGCGCCAGCCAGCGCATGATCACTTCGCGCCGGCCGATCACCTGCTGTCGGTAGATGCCGATGTTCTGGCGCAGCCGCGGCTTGGCGATGCCCTGCTGCGGACCCCGCGTGACCACCAGGCCCCAGGTGATCAGCGGCGCGGCATCCCCGGGCCAGCAGGTCTGGATGGGCCAGGCGGCCAAGTCGATGTCATCGCCTACCAGCTCGACTTCGCGGCAGGGCCCGTCGCGACGCCGCACCGGCTTCATGTCCCACAGGGCCTTGGCCATCTGCACCAGACGGCCGGCGTCTTTCAGTCCGTGAGGGGGCTCTGGCTCCTTCAATCGGGCCAACAGGCTGCCGATGTCGCGCAGTTCTCCGACCGCGTCGGCCCCCATCCCTAAAGCAACACGCCGTGGCGTGCCGAACAGATTGGCCAGCACCGGAACGCCCGTCGGCCCCGTTTGCTCGAACCACAGCGCGGGGCCGCCGACCCTCAGCACACGGTCGGCCAGCGCCGTCATCTCCAGCACCGGAGACACCGGTTCAGGCACCCGGCGCAGTTCGCCCAGGCGCTCCAACTGCGCAGCGAAGTCCCGCAGATCACGATATTTCATGGCGGAAATTGCATTAGAGAAGCGTTTTATATACTTGACCGGTTATTTCCGGTCTTCCTAGAATCCGCCAGACCTGATTGATTCAGGGTTTCCCCGTGCTCTTCCTGGTTGGGATGGAAGAGCGACACGCTGCCAGAGCCGTGCTGGCGCCGCAATCCTGCGGCCTTTCCAGCAAGCGGCCCATTATCGTCGTCACCCGTTTCGGCCAGCCGGGCCACTGACCTGGCGGCAGTGGTGTGTCGATGCGGAAAGGAAGTCATGACAGCGATTTCGACACTGCGGGCCCTGCTTCGGCAGGGTGTGCAGTCCGTCCATGTGTTCGTGCGCGATGTGGGCGCCGGGCTGCTCGAGGTGAGCCACAACTCGCTGGCCCTGCTGGGCCTGTGTGTCGTGGCCGCGGCGGTGTTCGCCGGCGGTCGGGCCGATGTGCGCGACACCATCGAGCAGCACGCGCTGGGTTGGCTGCAGGCCCGCCAGGAAGCGCGTGAGCCAGCGCCCTTGATGGCCGAACTGGCGCAGCCGGATGCGGTCACCCGCGCCACCGCGGTGGATTTGAGCGCCTTGCCCCGGCAACAGACGGCAGTGGTGAAGTGGCTGTCCAAGCGCTACCGCGTCGCCCCGGAACCCGTGGGGGCGCTGGTGCAGGAAGCCTGGCAGGTGGGTCAGCGCGTGGGCATCGACCCGACCTTGATCCTGGCCGTGATGGCCATCGAGTCCAGTTTCAACCCGTTTGCGCAAAGCCCCGTCGGCGCCCAGGGCCTGATGCAGGTGATGACCCACATTCACGATGACAAGTACGTGGCTTTTGGCGGCACCCGTGCGGCCTTCGATCCGGTGACCAACCTGCGCGTTGGTGTCCAGGTGCTGAAGGAATGCATTGCCCGCGCTGGGGGGCTCGAAGCCGGGCTGCGTCACTACGTGGGCGCGGCCAACCTCGGTGAAGACGGCGGTTATGTCGTGAAGGTGCTGGCCGAGCAGTTGAACCTGCGCCGCGTGGCCGATGGCAAGGCCGTCGCGATCAACGCGCCCTTGCCTTCCGCCGTGCCGGCCACAGTGCCCGTCATCCTGCCGGCGGCCGCGAATCCGGCCGAACCGGCCTCATCTCAGCCCGGCGCGGAACGGATCGCCCTGCTGCGCTGAGCCTCCGCTACACTTCAGCTTCGCGCGACTGGCGATAGGGCCTCTCCGGCCCGAGGTGGATCACCACCGTGGAGCGCGACCGGCGGCATGTGTGCGCCGCTGGCTTGTCAGCCGTTCGCCTGGGCAGTCTGTCGTCGCCGGCCCCGTCCTCCGAGATGTGGCGCTGGCAGCGCGCAGGACATCATCTTCATCGAGGACTGCCCATCATGTTCGACCGTTCCTTTTCCACCGTTGCCAACGTCGACCCCGATCTGTGGGCCACGATCCAGGCCGAGAACGAGCGCCAGGAAGCGCACATCGAGCTGATTGCCTCGGAGAACTATGCGTCGCCGGCGGTGATGCAGGCCCAGGGTTCGCAGCTCACCAACAAGTACGCTGAAGGTTACCCGGGCAAACGCTACTACGGCGGCTGCGAACATGTGGACGTCGTCGAGCAGTTGGCGATCGACCGGCTGAAGACCTTGTTCGGCGCAGAAAATGCCAATGTGCAGCCCAATTCGGGCTCGCAGGCCAATCAGGCGGTGTTCTTCGGCCTGCTGCGGCCGGGCGACACGATCATGGGCATGAGCCTGGCCGAAGGCGGCCACCTGACGCACGGCATGCCGCTCAACATGAGCGGCAAGTGGTTCAAGGTCGTCAGCTACGGCCTCGATGCGAGCGAGGCCATCGACTACGACGCGATGGAACGCCAGGCCCATGCCGAAAGGCCGAAGCTGATCATTGCCGGCGCGTCGGCCTACTCGCTGCGCATCGACTTCGAGCGCTTCGCGAAAGTGGCCAAGGACATCGGCGCCTATTTCATGGTCGACATGGCGCACTACGCAGGGTTGATCGCTGCTGGCGTGTACCCCAATCCGGTGCCGCATGCCGACGTGGTGACTTCCACCACCCACAAGACGCTGCGCGGACCACGTGGCGGCCTGATCCTGATGAAGGACGCGGTGGCCAAGCAGATCAACAGCGCGATCTTCCCCGGCATCCAGGGCGGACCGCTGATGCATGTGATTGCCGGCAAGGCCGTCGCATTCAAGGAGGCCTTGTCGCCCGAGTTCAAGGTCTATCAGCAGCAGGTGGTGAAGAACGCCGCAGCGATGGCCGAGACGCTGGTGCAGCGCGGCCTGCGCATCGTCTCGGGCCGCACCGAGAGCCACGTGATGCTGGTCGACCTGCGGGCCAAGGGCATCACCGGCAAGGAAGCCGAGAATCTGCTCGGCCAGGCCCACATCACGTGCAACAAGAACGCGATCCCGAACGATCCGCAGAAGCCGATGGTCACCAGCGGCATCCGGCTCGGATCACCGGCCATGACGACACGCGGTTTCGGCGAAGTCGAGGCCCGTGCCACGGCCAACCTGATTGCCGATGTGCTGGACAAGCCGCAGGACGAAGCCAACATCGCCGCGGTGCGTGCCAAGGTAGCGGCCCTGACGCGGGACTTCCCGGTCTACCGCTGAGCGCGGCCGGGCAGCGCAACAGTCCGCCGCATTGATGCGCTGCCCCTACTGTAGCCACGAAGAGACGCAGGTTGTCGAGACCCGCGAATCGGATGAAGGCGATGTCATCCGCCGGCGCCGGCGCTGCCTGAAATGCGACAAGCGCTTCACGACCTACGAGCGCGCGGAGATCGCAATGCCGGCGGTCGTCAAGAAGGACGGCGCGCGCACCGAGTACGACCCCATCAAGCTGCGCGGCTCGATGATGCTGGCTCTGCGCAAGCGGCCGGTCAGCGTGGAGCAGGTGGATGCAGCGATGGAGCGCATCCAGGACAAGCTGCTCGCCTCCGGCGCCCGCGAAGTGCCCAGCGCCCGGCTGGGCGAGTTGGTCATGCGCGAGCTCAAGCGCATCGACAAGGTGGCCTATGTGCGCTTTGCCTCGGTGTATCGCAGCTTTGAAGACGTCGACGAGTTCCGGCAGCTGATCCGCGACATCTGAGCCCCCCCCAAAAGGGGGCCCCCTTCGCCAAAGCCTGAACACCCCCTCCAGGGCGACGCGGCGACGGGCCTGAATTTCTACAGTGAGCGCATTCCCTTTCACGGAGCGCTCGATGTCTCGCACCCCCGCCATTCGCCTGTCAGGTCTCGCCATCAGCCGCCGCCTGCAGCGCGGCCTGACGATGATCGAAACCCTGTGTGTCGTCTCGGTGCTGGCCACCACGCTGGGCATCGCGACGCCCAGCATGAAGAGCTGGCAATTGAAGCAGGCGCTGCACGCGACGGCCGCCGAGCTCGAGACGGACATCCAGTACGCCCGCTCTCAAGCCGTCGCGACACAGCGGCCGGTGCGCTTGGATACCCAGGTCCTGGGCAACAGCAGCTGCTATGTGCTGCACACCGGCAGCGCCCATGAGTGCACCTGCATGGGCCAGAGTCAGGTGCAGTGCACGGGTGAGGCCCGTGTCCTGCGCGTGGCGGAACAGCGCAATGATGGCTCGGTGCGGTTGACCACCACGAAGGTTTCGATTGTCTTCGATCCCAAGCGCGGCACCGTTACGCCCACGGCAACCCTGAAGCTGGCGGACAGCCAGGGACGCGCGGTCCACCAGATCGTCAATATCATGGGACGCGTGCGCTCCTGCTCGCCGCAAGGTGCATCTGCCGGCATCAAGGCCTGCTGAAGCCCCCTAGCTCAGGGGAGTCGGCGATAGACGGTCGGCCTGTCCGGATGAATGGCAGGTAGCTGTTCGTCGGCGTGTTTCATCCGTGCCAATAATCGCGCCATGCGACATCCAGTCCGCCCATTGCGCCGAGTGATCGGTGTCACGCTGATCGAACTTCTGGTTGCGGTTGCCATCGCCGCGATTCTTGGCGCGATTGCCTATCCAGCCTTCATGCAGTCGATCTACAAAGGCCGCCGGGCGGATGCGTCGGCAGGCCTGATCCGGGTACAACAGGCAATGGAGCGCTGGCGCTCAAACCACTCGGCGTACACCGACAGCGCCGCCGACCTGAACACGTCGCTGTCCTCGCCGGATGGGCACTACACGTTGGTGATCACACTCGCGAATAGCGGCACGGCATACCTGATCAAGGCAACCGCAGTCGGTGTCCAGGCGAGCGACACGCAGTGCAAGTTCCTGACTGTTGCGATGTCAGGGACAGATCTTGTCTACTCATCGTCCTCGGACGGCACAAGCTTCGTCAGTTCGCCAAACAACCCGTGTTGGGCGCGGTGAAAGCGATGCGCAACACGAACCACGCACGCGGCATGACGCTGATGGAGTTGCTGGTGGGCATCGCCATTCTGGCGATCCTTCTTGCGGTCGGCGTGCCATCGTTGCGTGAGTGGATCATCCAACAACGCGTCAAGGCCATCGCGTCCGAACTGGTGACGGATCTGCAGTTGGCCCGGTCCGAATCCATCACCCGAAACTTCGCGATCCGGGTCAGCTTCAAGAGCAGCCCCTCGCTCACCTGCTACACGGTGCACACCGGTCGAGGCATTTTGTTCCAAGAGTGTGATTGCACCTTGCCGGCGGGCACCGCCTGCAACGGCAGGGGCTTGTCCGAGGTAAAGACCGTGACCGTGCCGGCTGTGTCAGGCGTGACCATCATGCCGGCAGCACCACCCAACAACTTCGTGGAATTTGGCGAGAACGCCCGGTTCAGCCTGACCGCCGGGGTGCCGGTAACCATCTCGGATGGTGGATCGAAGACCCTTGTCGTGGCGACCTCGGCACTGGTTCAGCGACCCTCGGTGTGTATTCCTGCAGGCTCCTCCATGGCCGGATTTCCGTCATGCGCACCGTGATGCCACACATCACGCGTCACGCGATCGTGTCGCGCTCCCGCGGCCTGTCGATCATCGAGTTGCTGGTCGGCATTGCCGTTGGCATGTTTGTGCTGGCAGGTGCGGCGATGGTGGTGACCAACCAGATCACGGACAACCGTCGCCTGTTGCTGGAGACCCAGATTCAGCAAGATCTGCGGGCCGCGATGGACATCATCTCCCGTGACGTTCGGCGAAGCGGCTATTGGTCGAATGCCTACACCATGGTGTCGCCAGACAAGACCGTCGTGCAGAACCCCTACCGGTCCGCCGGAATGGACGCCAATCCGGTCAACATGATCACCTACACCTACTCGCACGACCACGACCTCAGCCGCGTCGAGTCCAACGCAGCGGAAGCCGACGAGCAGAGCGGATTCAAGCTCGCGGCGGACGTTATCCAGGCCAATCTGGGTGGTGGCAACTGGCAGGCGTTGACCGATCCCAGCGTGGTTCGGGTGACCGCATTCACGGCCCAGATCAACACGACGACAGTGCCCCTGCCGGTCTGTGCTAGCCCTCCGTGCGCGCCCGTCAGCGCCGGGTGTGGCGCCGCAAGTGCGCTGTTCGTGCGCGATGTCGTCCTGTCGATCACCGGGGAGGCAGTCCACGACGACAGCGTCAAGCGCAGCCTTGTCAGCACTGTGCGCTTGCGCAACGATCAGGTGTGCCAATGACGCCGACAAACGCAGCACGTTTGCGATTCACGCCAGCGCCAGCCCAAGGGATGGCAACCCTCACGATCGTGATGGTGCTGTTCTTCGTCATGGCCATGGTCGCGGCCTACACCAACCGCAACCTGATCTTCGAGCAACGCACTTCGGCCAACAGCTTCCGCAGCGCCCAGGCACTGACTGTGGCCGAGGCCGGTGTCGACTGGGCGCTGGCGATGCTCAACGGCGGCACGATTGGCGAAGATTGCGTCGGCGTTGCCGGGGGGAACACAGACTTTCGCTCGCGTTACCTCAACCTCGGCGTCGACGGCGCGTTCACCACCTCTTTCTGGCCGAGCGCCTCGGGCAACGTGACACCAACGCCCAGCTGCGTGATGAGCGAAACCGGGTGGAACTGCAGCTGTCCGAATGGCCCGACGGTCGCCTTGCCCGTTTCCGGAGCCGAAGCGCCGGTGGTCTTCAGGATCACACTGGAGCGCGTCCCTTCCACTGAAGCTGGTGTCAAGGCCTACCCTGGCGTTGTTCCCTTGACAGTGCGAGGCTGCACAGCCGCGCTGAAGGGGCAGATCGATGCGAGCAACGTCAATTCGGATTCATCGTGCCACCGGTCTGACACCAACAACCTGACCGAAGTCGATGCGCAGGCCGGCATCAACGTGGCGCTGGGGCTCGTGAGTGCCTTGCCCGTGGCACCTGTGGCGCCCCTGACCGTTGGCGGCGCGATCACCCAGGCTCCCGCATCGACACTGCGCGCCAGCAACCCGGACCCCAGCACCGGTGTGGCGCTGCACGCCGGCGGCGATATCACGGACCTCACCGCAATCCAAACGGTGGGTCCGGCGGGCAGCGCAGCCGATCTGCTGTTGCGGAACGACGCCGAAATGAACACGATGGCGGCAAGCTCGGACACGTTCTTCCAGGCCCTTTTCGGCATGATGCCGGCGGACTACCAGGAACAACCCGCTGCGGTGAAAGTGGCCTGTGGCGGCGGCTGCACGTCGTCCACCAATCTGGCGCCAGTGCTGATTTCCAATCCAACCCGTGTCATCTGGATCAACGGCAACCTCACGTTCGACGTGGCCGCCACCTTCGGCTCGGCCAACCAGCCGGTGATGATTGTCGTGACCGGCAATCTCACGTTCTCTGCGCCGGTCACGGTCTATGGAGCGATCTACAGCGGCGGCAACGTGATCTGGACTGCCGGAGGCGGCACGGTCATCGGCGCCGTTGTCGCCATCGGCAGCTACACCGGGTCGGGCAACGCGACGTTCGCCTATGACCAGGGAGTCGTGCGGCGACTGCGCCAAAGTTACGGCTCCTTCGTCCGGGTTCCGGGCAGCTGGCGCATTCAATACTGATCATGATGTCGCATCGACCGAAGTTTTCTCAACGCGGCGTCACGCTGATCGAAGCGCTGATTGCCATGGCCGTGATGGCCTTTGGCATGCTGGCGCTGGTGGGCGTGCAGACGACGCTGCGCGTGAATGCCGACTTGGCGAAGCAGCGTGCCGAGGCGACCCGCATTGCCGAGCAGGAGATTGAAGAGCTGCGCAGTTTCGTGACGGTCGCGGACTACGACAACCTGGCCCTGGCACCAGGGGCGCAGACCATCACGCTGCCGGAATCCAACACGACATACACGCTTTCCCGGCAAATGTTCGGTCAGGCCGATGGTCTGCACCGAACCGTCAAGGTCATGGTGAGCTGGGATGACCGCCAGGGCCAAGAGCGCCATGTGATCTTGCGCGATGTGTTGGCCCGCGCTGCGCCGGTCTTGTCCGGCCTGGTATCGGCTGTGAAGAAGGTGACCATCGCAGGGCAAAGCAAGAACCGCCATCCCACCATTCCGGTTCGGGCGGGCGATCTCGGCAATCAGACCAGCGGTTTCAAGCCTACCGAGGGTGGCACGGTGGCCTGGGTGTTCAACAACACCACGGGGGTGATCACCAGCGTCTGCGTCGTAGTCGTCGGCACTTCGTCGAGTACCCTCACGACCAGCGACCTGAGCGGCTGCGAGGCCACGAATGCGCAGTTGCTGGCGGGCTTCGTGCGCTTCAATCTGCGCGGCGTCAGCCAGGATCTGCTCAACGGCACCAGTGTGTACAAGCCAGTGCCTGGCGGCGAGGTGGCTTATGTCATCGACAACACCCTGAAGCAGGTCATCTCGCGTTGCAGCGTGGCGGCCGCCAAAACCAGTCTGACGCTCACGACAGCTGATCTGACGACCTGTACGGCGCTGGCGCCGCCGCAGACCATTGCGACTTTCGACGCAGCGGATCCGGCGGGCTACACCCTGGTCGCCGGCGATTCCGAGGACCCGCGTTGGCCAGCACTGAACCTCGACGTGGATTTGGCACACGACGGTTCCGATCCGGTCGCGGGGCACACAAAAGCGCCGCGCTGTTTCGCCGATTCGCCCGCCACATCGGCCGCCGCCAACAGTCAGTCAACGGTTCAATACTTCTGCATCATCTATCCCAGGAACGATGGCACGAACGCTTGGGCCGGCACCTCCACGGTGGTACCGCTGGCCTTCAGTGAAGGCAATAGCGCCAACTGGTCCGTCGGCGCGGCAGCCGACGCCTACCGTGTCTGCCGCTACACGCCTTCAACCAACCAATATGCGGACAACCCGGACCACCCTGCCATCTACTCCAAGTGGACGGCTGGCTGCGGCACAGCGGCGGGCACGCCTGCATGCCGCATGGTCACAGGCAACCTGATCAACCAGAACTTCCTGGTGATCGAGGGCAGCAAGACCTGTCCCACAGACGTCGCCGTCAACCCCGCTGCGGGCGACCTGGTCAACACCAACACGCTGCAACACCAACCCTGACAGCCTTTTCGGCAGCACCGGGTATCGCATGCCACTGAGCCAGGCTGATCACGCGCTGCTGCAGCGCTCCGTGCAACTGGCGCACCAGTCAATCAGCCTGTCCGAACCGAACCCGCGCGTCGGCTGCGTGCTGCACGATGCCAACGGCCTGCTGACCGGCGAAGGCTTCACGCAGCAGGCTGGTGGGCCGCATGCTGAGGTGATGGCCTTGCGCAGCGCCATGGCCGCCGGCCATGATCTGCGCGGCGGCACCGCCTGGGTCAGCCTGGAGCCCTGCGCGCACCACGGCCGTACCCCGCCTTGCTGCGACGCACTGGTAGCCGCCGGCTTGGCGCGCGTGGTGGTCGCGACCCAGGACCCCTACCCAGAGGTTGCAGGCCAGGGCATCGCGAGGCTGCGTGCGGCCGGCATCAGGGTCGACCTTGCCGATGGCGATACAGCTCGCGAGGCCCGCGAACTGAACATCGGCTTCTTCTCGCGCATCCTGCGCGGCCGGCCCTGGGTGCGCCTGAAAGTGGCTGCGTCCCTCGATGGCCGCACCGCGCTGCCCGATGGCACCAGCCAATGGATCACGGGCCCCGTGGCGCGGGCGGATGGCCACCGCTGGCGCCAGCGCGCTGGTGCCGTCCTCACCGGCATCGGCACGGTGCAGGCAGACGACCCGCGCCTGGATGTGCGCCTGGTCGACTGTGCGTGCCAACCCTTGCGGGTGGTACTCGATTCGAGCCTGAGCCTGCCCCCGACTGCACGCATCCTGCAGCCCCCGGGCCACGTGCTGGTCGTGGGGGCCATGGCCAACCCGGAGAAGACTGAGGCGCTGCGCAGGCAAGGCGCGGAAGTACTGCTATTGCCGAATGCGAGCGGCCAGGTGGATCTGGCTGCCTTGATCAGTCAATTGACCGAACGGGGCATCAACGAGTTGCATGTCGAGGCGGGAGCCACGCTGAACGCCGCCCTGCTGGCTGGCGGCCATGCCGACGAGGTCCTGGCCTACCTGGCGCCGAAGCTGCTAGGCCCGGGGCGGGACATCGCCGCCTGGGCGCCGTTGGTGAATCTGACGCAAGCCGTGGGCCTGCGATTCGTGGCGCATGACATCGTCGGTGACGACCTGCGCCTGCGCGCGCGTCTGCCCGGGGCCGACGCCTTCCTGGATTGACCGCCTGGCGCCTCAGTGCAGGTCACTGAGCCGCACGGCCGGCGTGCGGAACTCGCGGCCGACCACTGCACGAGCATACAAGTAGTTGCAACGTGCGCGGTCACTGAGCTTGTCGAGGTTGACCTGACCACGGGCATCACAGGGAAAGGACATGCCGCGACCTTCGACGAACAGCGAATCGAAGCGCAGTTCGTAGTGGGCTGCGGATTCGCTCGACCTCTGGGTGCAGGACATGTTGGCCTCGCTCTCATGCATCAGGATTCGATGATCAGAGCTTAGACAGGTACAGCTTGGAGCGCTTTGGGCGACCATCGATTCAGAAGGTCGGTCGATGTCGCGACGCACTGTAGGAAGTCGTCCGACAAGGCCGTCTGCGTCACGGCATGCTGCGGCAAAGTTCTCGAAGCGGGCACAAAAAAGCCCCTCGCGGGGCTCAATCGATCTGCAGCTGCTCGTGGCACCACTGCTGTGCCGCGAGAACCTCTTGCATTGAACATTTGGCGGAGTGGACGGGACTCGAACCCGCGACCCCCGGCGTGACAGGCCGGTATTCTAACCAACTGAACTACCACTCCGGTGCGTTCAAGCAAGTCTTGCACTATAGCAGAGATTGGCTGGCCAGTGCAAGAGAGTCTTTTCCAACGAGGTGTGAGCCTGGAGCCAGATGCGAGATTCCAACGAGGAATGAGCCTGGAGAGGGCGAGAGGCTGGTGGGCCGTGCGGCCCACCAGGGTCAGCAAGCGCGGGGTATCGATCATCGAATCGATGGTGATCGACATGAACGAGGCGCAGGTACGCACGCTGGAGCAGGTG